>JBQTIE010000253.1:0-9525 GCA_052389315.1 Acidobacteriota bacterium | reverse complement strand
GGCGGCGAGGCGCCCGGATGGCAAGGCGCGACGACCGAGAATACCGGGAGTATTTGAGGAAGGAGCAACGCCGCCAGGCGGGGTGCATCGCCGGCCGAATGCCACTGTAATTGTGAAACGCAGTACTAAGTCCGATTCAAACCATCCGCGGATTGCACGGACTCGCCGGACTCTTCGGGAATCAGATCGGATCGCTCGGCGCCGGCCAACGTCCCGGCACCGACGAGCCGCCTGCCTTCGACCAGCCCGACGAGCCGTGTAGCCTGCGTCATCTGTGGATCACCCGAATCCGTGTAATCTGCTTGATCTGTGGTTGAGCACGCTGTGCAGTCTGCGGGCATGAGCTCGGCATTCCTCGAAGAGCTCGATCGCCGCGTCCTCGTCTGCGACGGTGCGATGGGGACGCAGCTTTATGCGAAGGGCGTGTTCATCAATCGGTGTTTCGATTCGCTGAACCTGACCCACCCGGAGCTCGTGGCCAGCGTGCACGCCGAGTACGTCAGAGCGGGCGCGGACCTCATCGAGACCAACACGTTCGGCGCCAATCGCATCAAGCTCCGGGCGTTTGGATTGAGCGACCAGGTCGGGGCCATCAACGCCAGCGGCGCCCGAATCGCCCGTCGTGCCGCTGAGCTGCCCTCGTCTGGCGCGGCGCGGCGGCGCGTCTGGGTGGCCGGTGCGATGGGTCCGCTGGGCGTTCGCATCGAGCCATGGGGCCGGACGGGGGTCGCCGAGGCCGCTCAGCATTTCGAGGAACAGGCACGCGCGCTCGTCGAGGGGGGCGTTGATCTCATCGTCCTCGAAACGTTTCGAGACCTCAACGAGCTCTGTGCCGCCATCGAGGCCGTACGGCGAGTCGGCGATCTGCCGCTGGTCGCGCAGATGACCACCGAGGAGGACGGCAACAGCCTCGATGGCACGCCCCCGGAACAGTTCGCCCCGGTCCTGGTCGAGCGCGGAGCTGACGTGCTGGGCGTGAACTGCAGCGTCGGCCCGGCGCCGATGCTCGAATCGATCGAACGGCTCGCCGCGGTGACGACCGCGCGGCTGTCGGCCATGCCCAACGCCGGCCGGCCCCGTGACATCGAAGGCCGCAACATCTACCTCTGTTCTCCGGAGTACATGGCGTCCTACGCGAGGCGTTTCATTGCCCTCGGCGTCCGGCTGGTCGGTGGTTGCTGCGGCACGACGCCCGAGCACATCCGGCAGATCAGGGCAGCGGTCGGGCAGACGGCGCTCACGCCGGCGGCCCGGATCCAGTCGCGGCGCGTGGTCCTGACGGAAGTGCCCCACGCGCAACCCCCAGTGCCGCGTGCCGACAAGTCCAGGCTCGCCCGTGCGCTGGGGGAGGGCCACTTCGTCGTCGGCGCGACGCTGACGCCTCCCCGAGGGGGCGATGGCCGTGAGGGTCTCGATGCGGCACGGGCGCTCACGGCCCGTCCCCTCGACTTCCTGACCGTCGTGGACGGCTCGCGCTCGGGGGCGCGGATGAGTGCCCTTGCCCTGGCCGTCCTGATACAGCGCGAGACCAAGGCCGAGATCCTGCTCCAGTACTCGTGTCGCGACAAGAACCTGCTCGGCATCCAATCGGACCTGCTGGGCGCCCACGCCCTGGGCCTGCGCAACCTGCTCGGCACCACCGGAGAAGTGCGCGCGGAGGGCGACATCCCCGACGCCACCGCCGTCTTCGACGTCGACGCCATCGGCTTGACCAACCTCGTGACGCGCCTCAACCACGCGTTGGACGTCGGGGGGCAGCCGCTGGGGGCCTCGGCGGGGTTCTTCATGGGCGTGATGGTGAATCCGTCGGCGCGCGACATCGAGGCCGAACTGCGTCGGTTCGAGTACAAGGTCGAGGCCGGTGCCGAGTTCGCCGTGACCCGCCCCTTGTTCGACGTCCCCGCGTTGGAGCGCTTTCTCACCCGCACCGCGTCGTTCAAGATTCCGACGATCGCCACGCTGTGGCCGTTCGACAGCCTGCTGAACGCCGAGTTCATGGCTAACGAAGTGCCCGGCATCACGGTGCCCGATCCGCTGGTGCAACGCATGCGCACCGCGGGCGAAGACGGGGCGATTCAGGCGGGGCTGGCCATTGTTCGAGAGTTGGGTGCGGCCCTCAGGCCGCTGGTGCAGGGTCTCCATGTGTCAGGGGCGGCCGGCCGGCCCGAGGTGACCCTCGAGGCTCTCGACAGCTTGGCTTGATCCACCGGCCGTGATTGGCCGCGTAGGACATCTGATATAGTGCGTTCCGGCTCGGGTGCCCTGTACTCTCCCGTACGGGTCAAGGCAAGAGGCCAGCCTCTTGCCTTTTGCGTCTGTGCCGGGCTCGGCGGAGAGCGGTCTTATGGGGTTGTTCGACAGCGATCGACAGCAGGCTGCCGGGTTCGGCGGCGACGCGGCTACGCGCGCGCTCTCGGTGACGGTCGTCGAAAACGACTTCGTCGAGCGCGTCTACAAGAAACTGGCGAACATCTACGATTTCACCTTCGGCCCGACGCTCCATCCCGGCCGCCTCGAAGCCATCGAAAAGATGCAAATCCAGCCCGGGGACGACGTCCTCGAGGTCGGCGTGGGGACGGGCATCAACCTGGCGCTCTATCCCTCGAGCTGCGCCATCACCGGAATCGATCTTTCCACCCCCATGCTCGGCAAGGCCCGCGAGCGTATTTTCGAGAAGGGCCTCTGGAACTGTCGTGTGGCCGAGATGGATGCCGCGGCCATGAACTTCCCCGACGAGTCCTTCGATATCGTGTACGCGCCGTATCTCATCAGCGTCGTGCCCGATCCGGTCCAGGTTGCCCGTGAGATGAGCCGTGTGTGCCGCCGGGGCGGCCGGATCGTCATCCTCAACCACTTCAAGAGTGCGAACCGCTGGCTCTCGCGCTTCGAGACGGCCATCTGCCCGCTGACGATCCACATCGGGTTCAAGTCAGACCTCGACCTCGGCGGATTCCTGACGCAGGCCACGCTCACGCCTCGTTCGATTGAGAAGGTGAACCTGCTCCGGATGTGGACGCTCGTGACCTGCGTCAAGGCATAGGCGGGTCGGCGCGGAGTTTCACGAACAAGCCCTCCCCCTGCGCGTAGACACGCCCTGCGTCGTCGGTCAGGCGCGAACCCATGAAGCACTTGCGACCTTCGATTCGCTCGATCCACGCTTCGACGTAGCCTGAGAACCCGAGCGGCACCGGGTGCAGGTAGTTGATCGTGATTCTCGCGCCGACGACGCGATGGCCGTGCATCCAGCAGACGGCGCCCAGCGCCTCGTCGAGGACCGCGGCAATGGCGCCGCCGTGTACCCGGTCGGGTGGTCCCTCGGTCATCGCGCCGAACCAGACGCACGCGTGGAGGTGCGCGGTGGATGGCCGCCGAAAGTATGCCACCCGCGTGCGGTTGCCGGCTGCGGCGCCCGAGACGAACGAATGCGAGGCCGGCCGCACGGGAAACGGGTCGACCGGCGTCCAGTCCGGCGGCGGCGTGAAGACGGGAGGGACGTCGGCGGGGGTGCTCATTCCTAGACATCTTCTATGGCCTGAGGCGTCACGAATGAAGCAAGTTTTTCGACCGGCTATAGAAGATGGCCGCCCCGCCCGAGGCGGGGCAAGACGAGATAGGGACGCGAGCGAAGCGGAGGCTCGTCTGGGTTCTGGTCGGTCTCAGGCGGAGCTTCGCTAGTCGACTGGTGTGAGCGCCGACCCCGGATCCCCCTCCTCAGGCTGCCCGATCGGACCACGGGGAACGGGAAGGCTCCTGCCACGCGGCGAGCCGGTCAGGCACGCGGCGCGCGCAGGCGCGCGGAGACGCCCCTCGAGGCCGGCACCAGGGGTCGCCCGAATGGCGGGGCGCCGTTGCCGTCCGCCATCCCGGCGCGAATCCGGCGAGCAGTCGTCGGCCTCTCCTACGGCACGAACCAGGCCAGAAACGCCAGGTCGTCCGCCTGATCGATGCGATAGGCGCCGTCGAATCCCGTGCAGTTCGGACTGATGCCGAAGGACGTGATCGCCACGATGAGGTCAGACGTCCCGTCGAGGACCGGACCACCCGAGTCGCCAAAGCACGTCCCGCCACGATGGGTCGTGCCCTGATTGTTCGAGAACATCGCCGCGGTGCCATACGGCAGCCCGAGGCCGGTCAGGCTCACCAGCATCGAGTTCGCCTTCTCGCGCGTATCGCCGCCCTCGGTGAGAATCGGGAGCACCTTCGTGAGGCCGTATCCGACGGGCGTGAAACGTTGCTGGTTGCGCCGCATCGCGAAGTACTGATCGAGGTGGCCCAGCGGGGGCAGCTGGCCGTAGGTGTTCAAGTCCACGGGCTCGTCCAGGACGATCACGCCCAGGTCGTGCAGCAGGAACGGTCCACTGGCGAACTCGGGGTGCGAATACGCCGTCCCGCGGATCCATGCGGGATGCCCGTTCAGGAACGCGGCGCGATCGGCGTAGCGCTGTGCGTTCATGTCGGGCATGTAGCCGGCGCTCGGCGGGAACCCCGTGAAATCCGGCGCCTCGCTGAAGTTGACCCAGACATCGTTGCCACCGTCGCCATTGCCTCCGCCCGCCACGGTGGACGCGCCGTTGGCCCCGATCGCGTACGAGCAGTGGCCGGCCGTGACAACGACCGTCGGGCTGACGAGGCTGCCCGAACACGTGAACCAGGATCCCGGGTCGGTGAACCTCGGATCGACCTCGTCGGGCACATAGAAGAGCAGCTCACCCACATACGGGTGAGCGCCGCCGTCAGGCTCGCCGTTGGGAATGGCGTGGCCGGTCACGGTCCACGTCGCGGTGAGTGCGGCGAGTGTCAACCAGCGCCTGGTGCGCGACATGACGTCTCCTCGAGAGCGGGGGGAGCAAGGACAGGCAGCAGCATACCACCCGAGATAGCCCGCGGGGCAGGATGTTCCAACCGGAATCGGCTGAACGGAATGCTTGCCAGGCGAACGCACAGGGCGCGGTGGACCATCGCGACGCGCCGCTTCAGCAGCTCGTCACGCGCTTCGACGACGGTGCCCATCCCGCCGGCACCGATCCGGATCGACAGGCGGTAACGGCCGCCACGCAGCCGGTGGCGCTTGGCCTTGCCGTGGTCGCGTGGGGATGGTCTCAACGACAGGCGGCGTCGCACTGAACCCGACGTGCGGCGAATGTCACGGCACGCTGGGGATGTTCCTCTTCTACCATGACTGGCAGTGGGCGCGCGGTCACCCACGCTTTCAGCAGCTCGTCGAGGACGTCGGGCTCCGCGGTGTCATCGACGAGGCGACTCGTCGTTCACAGGGCGATAGATAGCGGCCTCCGGCGGGGGCTGGCCTGCCTCACAGGCTGGCGTGACGATCGAGACGATCAGGCCAGCGCTTTGGCGTACGGCGCGAGCAGTGGTCGCTGTCCGATTCACCAACTTCCTGCGCGGCTATCGCGTCACGATCGATTTCGCGCGTCGTGTCGTCCGTCTGAAGCGTCAGCTACCCGAGCAACTCGAGGACCAACAGCTCGCCCGCCGATGGCGGAGCTCGCCGCGGACAAGCACGCTGGACGAGCCGGGCACATTCTGGAGCCTCCACTTGTCTCGCGACGGGCAGGGGGTGACTGCGAGCCTTGGCGAGTCGGAGGAGACCCGAGACATCTGGCTCTTCGACGTGCGCCGTGGCGCCGGCGGGGTCGGACGGCCGGTGACCTCCTCAGGTGGCGCGAACCCGCACTCGGGCGCGGATGGTCGCGAGCTCTTCTTCCTGAACTCTTCGATGCTGATGCGTGCCGCCGTGACGACCACGCCGCAAGGTCTCGAAGTGGGCCATGCGGAACCGTTGTTCGATCTGACGCAGCGGCTCGGCGACGTCCGGGTGGGTTCACGTGTACGGCGTGTCGCCGGACAGGCAGCGGTATTTCCTTGGGGTTCCGCAACGCCCCGCGCCAGAGGCGATCGCGCTCGTGCTCAATCGGCCCGCGGCGCTCCGTGACTTTGGTGGCACGACGCGATGAGCGTCACACCCTGCGTGCGAGTCGGCACCGACTGGGACGACGACACGGGAACGGGCCACTGACAGGCCCTGTTTGCTCGATCCGTCCATCGACGCCAATCCGGGACGGGACATAATCCACCGGATGGGCAGCTCAGCCACTTCGTGGCGGCCCACGGCGCTGGTCGCCGCCCGGATGCTCGCGGTTGTCGCCTTTGGCGGCTACTTCGCCATTCTGGCTGCGGGTGATCTTGCGCCGCTCGAGCAACTCGGCGCCGGGTTCTCGGGGTTCGCCAACAGTGTCGTACGAGACCTCACTCAAGGAGGACCGGCCGACCGGGCCGGTCTGGAGGTGGGCGATCGCATTCTCGCGGTCGATGGGCGACGGGTGGTCAACGCGCTGGACTGGGCGTCGGTCTTCGCCGGGATCGAGGAGGGGCGGCCTGTTCCGTTCACCATCGATCGCGCCGGCGTCGTGACGACGCTCGAGGTCCGCTTTGCGAAACGACCGACCGCGCCCTGGACCACCACGCAGGGAATCGTCGTGCTCCTCGGGCGGCTGGTGCAGCTGGTGACGCTGCTCTTCGCCATTGCGATCGTGCGCCGGGCCGACCGCGCGGAGGCATGGCTCGGATTCTGGCTGCTCGCCACGATTGCCATTTACAGCGTGGGCTTGCCGCCGCGAATGGCGGTGGTGTGGCGTCAGCTGCCGCTGGTCCTCGAAGTGCTCTTCTACCTGCCGTCGGTCAGCAAGGCGCTGATCGGGTTCATCCTGTTCGCGTTCTTCCGCGTGCTGCTCGGGCGCCCGCTCCGCGACGCCGCCACCGGATCGTGGCCGTTCCTTTTGTCGCCTGTGCCGCGTGGCACGTCGCGTTCGTCGTCGCACTGCTGTACCAGCCGGCGTGGCTGAGCGCACTGACCTCTTTCATGCCCTTCGTGATCCTCGTGAACCTGGCGGGCGTGGCCGTCGCGCTCGTGTCGGCTGCGGTCGCGTATCGACGCCTCCCGAACGTGGCCGCGCGACGTCGGCTGCGGTGGATTGTCGTCGGATCGACCTTCGGGTGCGTCGCGGGCGTGCCGATCGTGGCGAGCCTCTGGATCGGGATCGTGGACGACCCCACGCTCGCCTATCGTGCGCCGCTGGGCCTGCAGCTCGCGTACAGCGCATTCCTGGTGATGCCTGTTGCCTTCTGGTGGGCCATCGCGCGCCGGCAGCTCTTCGACATCGGCTTCGTCATCCGTCGAGGCCTCCAGTATCTGTTCGCGCGTCACGCGCTGCTCGTGCTCACGCCGGCGACCGTCGCGGCGCTGGCGCTCGACGCGGCGCTGCACAGCGATCATTCGCTGCAGCAGCTGTTGAGCCGCCATGGGGTGTTGTACGCCACCGCGGCGATCCTGCTCGTGCTGTTCCGCTTGCGTCGCGACACCTGGCTCGACACACTCGATCGCCGGTTGTTCCGCGAGCGCTATGACGCGGCACGGCTGCTCCGCGACGTGGCGACCGAGTTGCGCACCACTCGTGACCTCGGGACCGCCACGACGTTCGCGGTGGCGCAGATCGAGGCCGCCCTCCATCCCCTGTGGATCGCGGCGTACGCCGCCGCGCCGTCCGACAGCGAGCTGACCCTCATCGCCGGATCGTCGATCGGGCACTCCTGGCCGCGAGCTTCGACGTTGCTGGAGAGAGAGCGCGGCAATCACGCGCCGCTCGACGTACCCGTGGAAGGAACGGCCGCATGGAAGCTCCTTCCGGAGCGCGAGCGGCTGATGCTCGTGCGCACCGGCGCCCGTCTCGTCGTGCCCATCCTCGGCGACCCGGAAGGCGCTGAGGCGATGCTCGTGCTCGGGCCGAAACGCTCCGGCGAGCCGTACGGGCAGGAGGACAAGACCCTGCTCCAGGCCATCGCCACGAGCATCGGCGCGCTGGCGCTGGCCGCCCGTGGCGGATCCGACCAACCGGCGGTCGGATCCTCGTGGGACCGGACGCTCTGGACGGTCGCGGAGACGCTGGTCACCGGCCGGCGCGTCGACTGGCAGCATGAATGGGCCGCCGCGGACACCGAACGCCAGCGCCAGACATTGATCGAACTGCAGGCGCTCGACCGCCTGATGCAGCTCCACGGAGTCGCCGCCTATTCATCCGATGCTTCTGACGACGACCTGTTGTCGGCCCCGAAACCGCGGCGCTGGGGAGCGTTCGAGCTGCGTGGCGTGATTGGCGTCGGGCGATTCGGCACCGTGCATCGCGGGTGGGACCCGACGCTCGAACGCGAGGTGGCCATCAAGCTGCTGGATGTCGCCGGCGTGGACCGCGCCGCGTGCCTGCACGAGGCGCGGCGGCTGGCGCGGGTACACCACCCGAATGTCGTGCAGGTGTACGGGGCGGACGTCATCGACGAGGTGCCCGGGTTCTGGATGGAACTGCTGGAAGGGGAGACCCTGGCGGAGTCGCTGCACGTCCGCGGCCGGTTCGACGACGGCGAGGTCCAGCGTGTGGCGGACGCGCTGTGTCGAGCGCTCTCGGCGATTCATCGCGCCGGGCTCGTCCATCAGGACGTGAAGGCCGAGAACGTGGTTCAGGACGCGGAGGGCCGGCTGGTGTTGATGGATCTTGGTGCGGCGTTGGGCGGTGCCGATCGACCGCGCTGGGGCACGCCCCGCTACATGGCCCCGGAACTCTTTGACGGCGGGGGCGCCTCGCCGCAGAGCGACCTCTACAGCCTGGCCGTGCTGTTGTTCGTGCTGCTCACCGGCAAGTTTCCGGTTCCGGGCGCGACCTACGAGGAGATCGCACGGCACCATGCCGCCGCCGGCGGCGCACGGCCGGTGGACGAATTCCGTTCCGGAGTGCGGCCTTCCCTACGCCGCGCGGTGGAGCGAGGGCTCGCGACCAGTCCGGCGTTGCGATTCGAGAGCGCCGCTCGATTCCTCGAGGCCATGCACGCGGAGCCGTCGTAGATGGCACACCCGTCGACGCGGGATCTGTTGGTACGCGCGCGTGGCGGCGATGCCGTTGCGCTCGAGCAGCTGGTTGCCCGCTATCGGGCGCCTTTGCAGCGGTGGGCGCACGGACGCTTGCCGCAATGGGCGCGCGACCTCGCCGACACCGAGGATCTGCTCCAGGAAGTGCTCACCCAGACGATCCGGCGGCTGCCGCACGTCGAGTTCACTGATGAAGATGCGCTCTACGCCTACCTGCGGCAGGCGGTGCTCAATCGGATTCGCAACGAGCTGCGCCGTGCAACCCGCCACCCCCGCCGTATCGCCCTGGATCCCGACACACACGACCTTGCCAGGTCGCCGCTCGAGGCGGCGATCGGGTCCGAGCAATTGCGACGCTACGAGGACGCGCTCTCGAAGCTCTCGGTCTCCGACCGAGAGGCCATCATCGGGCGCCTCGAGCTCGGTCTGTCGTTCCAGGAGCTCGCTGACGCGATGGGCAAGCCGAGCGCCGAGGCCGCGCGAATTGCGGTGACGCGCGCCCTCGTGCGCCTGACGACGGTCCTGCAGTCGACGTCCCGTCCCCTCAACTAGAACACTCGACTCTGCAGGTTTCCAACCAGCCAAGGGCT
>JBQTIE010000252.1:0-32534 GCA_052389315.1 Acidobacteriota bacterium | reverse complement strand
CGGGGTTGTCGCTCATCGCCAACACGGCGCCCGTGGCGTTTGGCGCGCTTGGTACGCCGATCATCGCTCTCCAGGGTGTGACCAACCTGGATCTGTTCGACCTGAGTGCGATGGCCGGACGCCAGCTCCCGTTCTTTTCGGTCATCGTCCCGTTCTGGCTCGTCTGGGCCTACTCGGGACGTCGCGGCGTGGCCGGCGTGTGGCCAGCCGTCCTGGTCGCCGGCTCGGCGTTCGCCATCCTTCAGTTCGTTGTGTCGAACTACCACGGACCGTGGCTGGTGGATATCCTGGCGGCCCTCGGATCGATCGTGGCTGTGGTGCTGTTTCTGCGCGTCTGGCAACCCACTGACCACTTCGTGCCGACGATGATGGCCGAGCGGCCGCCTTCGTCGGCAGCGACTCCTGCCGGCGATGGCCCGGAGGAGGTGCAGCCGGCACGCGACGAAATCATCAGAGCTTGGGTGCCGTGGCTCATCCTCAGCGTGATCGTCTTCATCTGGGGGCTTCCCCAGGTGCGGGCGGCGCTCGACAATCTGACGGTCATCCGCATTCCCGTCCCGTTGCTGCATCTCGGCGTGCTCCGGACGCCGCCTGTCGTGGCCGCGGCGACCGCGGAGCCCGCGATTTTCAATCTGAACTGGCTCTCAGCGAACGGGACCGGCATTCTCCTTTCCGCGATCATCGCGGGGCTGGTGATGGGGCGATCGCCGGCGCAGCTGGCGCGCACCTATGTACGAACGCTTGCCTTGGTTAGCACGTCGCTGCTGACGATCAGCGCCATGATGGCGCTGGGGTTCACGACGCGCTATTCCGGGCTGGACGCGACACTGGGCTTGGCGTTTGCCGGCACCGGCATGCTCTATCCGTTCTTTGGGACGATGCTCGGCTGGCTGGGTGTGGCGCTGACGGGATCCGACACCTCCTCGAACGTGCTATTTGGCAGTCTCCAGCGCATCACGGCTGAGCAGATCGGGTTGAGCCCGACGCTGATGGCAGCCGCCAACAGTACGGGAGGCGTGATGGGGAAGATGATCGACGCGCAGAGCATCGTCGTGGCGAGTACGGCGACGCGGTGGTACGGGCACGAGGGAGACATCCTGCGGTTCGTGTTCTGGCACAGCGTGGTGCTGGCGAGCCTGGTGGGGGTGCTGGTCTTCCTCCAGGCGTATGTGGCTCCGTTCAATCGCATGACGATCTGGTAGAGCGTGGGGGGCTGCCGCGGAGCGTGCCGGAGTCAGGCGGCGGGCGAGGGTCTGGGGACGCTCGTGCGGCTCGATGTGTCAATGCATGAGTCCGAGCCGCTGTCGCTTCAGGTAGAGGCCCTTGCGGGACAGGCCGAGCATCTGCGCTGCCTCTTCGACGCCTGCCGACTGTTTGAGGGCGTATTGAATCATCGTGCGTTCGACGTGCTCGACGGCGGCGATCATCGGCTGATCCCTTCTGACGACGAACTCGTGTGGCGTCAGGTCGCGTTCGGAGGCCGGGATGGTCTTGCGGCTGGCGGCGATGTCGGGCGAGAGGTGCTCGGGCATGAGCACGGCGCCTGATTCGGCCAGGGCGACGAGCCGTCGTATTTCGTTGACCAGCTGGCGGACGTTGCCGGGCCACCGATAGAGCATGAGGTACTCCATGGTTTCGTCGGCGGGGCGCAGCCCGGTTTTCTGGGCCTCTCGGCTGAACTTGTCGAGGTGATACTGGACGAGCGGGGGGATTTCCTCCCGGCGCTCGCGCAACGGGGGCACATCGAGGCGGACGACGTTGAGGCGATAGAAGAGGTCCTCGCGGAAGCGGCCGGCGCTGACGAGTTCCTCGAGGTTGGCGTTGGTGGCGGCGACGATACGGACGTCGACGGTGGACGGTGTGGCTTCGCCGAGCGGGTGGATTTCGCCGGATTCCAGGAAGCGGAGCAGTTTTGGTTGGACGTCTGTGGTGATCTCGCCGATTTCGTCGAGGAAGAGGGTGCCGCCGGTGGCGGCGCGGATGACGCCTTGAAACGCGTCGGTGGCGCCGGTGAAGGCCCCACGGCGGTAGCCGAAGAGCTGGGCGTCGAGCATATCGCGAGCGACGGCGCTGCAGTTGAAGGGAATGAACGGCTTGTGCTTGCGCGGTGAGGCGTCGTGCAAGGCTCGGGCGAGGAGTTCCTTGCCGGTGCCGGTTTCGCCGAGGATGAGGACGGTGATGCTGCTGGGGGCGAGGCGGCGTGCGGTGTCCACCAGTTCAGTCATCGATTCGGAGACGACGATCATGCCGAGCTGTTGTTCCGGAGTATCATCTCTCCAGATAGGCAACGTTTCCCGCTTAGCCGTGCGTGCACTTTCCAAGTCAACGAAACTGTGAATGAGTTGCCTGACCGCTATCACTCCAAGGATCGAATGACCAGAGCCTTTCGGTGTCACCCAGAGTTCGATACCGTCGTCTCCGTCGGCGCTAAGACGGATTCTCACCTCGGGTCCCCCACAGTCACTAGGTTCATTGGAGTCGACGCTCGCCCCGATCAGCCTGCAGGAGCCAGGTTTCACTAACCGCGTAGACTGGACGAGGGACAATTCTCTCAACAGTTCCGAAACCTCATCTCCAAGGACTTCAGGCACGCCGGCAATGTACGTCAGCGCGCTGAGGCCGTGAACGATGTAGGTTGCCCGCGCCGACTCGACTGACACCCAGTCTTTTGAGTATCCCTCCTTAACGTCGCAGGTTCGACCGAGTTCGGCGGCTGCGAGCTGTAGCCCTCCGCCCCTCAGGAGCCTATTCGCGCGATCAAAGTACGACAGTCCCGCTTCTCGGTCGCTCACAACCAAGACCTTGCCCATGACCGACTGGATATCAGCGACGCTCCCAAGTGGGAGCTCGTCGCAAGCCTCGAACACCTCCAGCACCAAGTACGCTGCACTTACTGGTAGGCCTCTTGCAACTTCGATATGCGCGCCCTGTAGGCACATGCGAGCGAGCAGGTTTCCATCCGAGTTCTGTCGGACCGCCGGGAGAGCCTCTCGTATGACCGCCGACGCTTCGTCCAGCTGGGCGCTGTAAGCAAGGAGCGCCGCACGCGTCACGATGTGCCACAAACCGTAGTACGAGTGACGCCACTCGCCAACGAAGGTGTTCGCCCACAAGTTGTCTGCGAGTGCCACAGCCTCGGCGGATCCCCTCGCCATGAGTAATTGGAGCAGCGTATCCTTCGCAGCGAAGTCCACGATCCGAGAAGTTTGTCCGTGCGCGGACGCTCGATTCAAGAACTGCTCAGCTTCGTCGATGTCGCCAAGCGCCAGCCTGAACTGTGCGATGTTACCCAGGACGCCGCCGATGCCCGCATCCCAACCCGCCAGCTCCGCCAATTCCGCACAGCGGCTTGCTGAAGCGACTGCTTCGCGCAGCCTTGAACAGAACCAAGCAACGTTAGAGCGAATTTGTTCAAGCCTCGCCTCTTGGAAGAGGTTGGGCTTGCCCTGCAGCAACGATGCAGCTAGTCGTAGGTGTGCGCTACTCCGAGTCCTCTTTCCTCGCTTTGCTTCCGTTTCCGCCATCAACAGATGGAGGTCAACTGTGGCTTGGACATCGCCCGCCCGAACAACCGCTCGCCTGATCCGTGGCAGCTCAGAGAGCACTGCTTCTATGCCCACGAGATTAAGGAGCGTTCGTCCCGAGCGAACTGAGAATCGTGCGAACTCGACGACGTCGCCGGAGTCCGCGAGCAACTGCCTCGCCTTCTCGACCAACGCTAGTGCTATTGTGCGGTCTGACGCCCTGGCTATCGTTTCAACACACAGCGCCCGCTGCCGAGACGTCAGGTGATGCGTCAATAAACGGCTAGCTGCTGCAGCGGCGCGTTCGAGGTTCCCGACGAGCCCGTCGAGGAACGCCCGCTCGACGGCGGCCGAGACCAACGGCGCAGGCGGCTCACCGAGCAGGCGGATAGCGTCTCCAAATCGACCACTCTCGATGAGTCTGGAAAGCGATGCCGATGCCACCTGGAGACCTAAGTATTCGGCGCCAGCCGAGTTAACAGGCAGTTGGCAGCTAGCTAGTGCACAGATCTTGGTGCCGCAGCCAGTACAAAACGCGTCATCGTACGATTCACCATGTCCTGAAGAGGCTGAACATCGAACTTAGAGGCGATCTTCTCCATCACGGCCAAGTCCCTGTCGCCAAATCCTCTCGGATCTGCAAGATAGCAGGACAGCGCTCCGACCGTCTCACCCCGGACGTCAATGGGCACGGATGTGCACTTGGAGACCGATGGCGGAGTTCCCACTGAGACGAAATCCAAAGCTGCGTCGGAATTGATGACTGGACGGCCATTCGCTATGACCCACCCGGTCACGCCCGCACCGAGCGGCATCGAATTCCTTTCGAGCAGGTGGCCAGAACACGAGACCCCTGCGACGAAGGCTTCGTCTACAGTCGAGTCACGCAGATACAGAACAGCGAATGTCGCAGATGTGGCGTCTTGAGCTGAGGAAAGTACTGTCCGAATTGCCGCGGCAAACTCGTCGTCGACCACTCTCATCACGAGCCGAGGCTCCGACGATTCTTCTGTTTCCCTCAGTGCAGTTCGATCGAACGCAGGTTCACTAGGCGGCTCAGCTTCACGATGTGCGGCCGCCAGTTTGTCCTTCGTGGCGGCGAACGTATCGACGACAAGTGGGTCGTACATGTTCCCGCGCCGCTGAAGCAGAATCTCCATGGCTTCATCATCAAGAAGACTCCGTCGATAGGGCCGATCGGAAGTCAGCGCGTCAAAGCAGTCTACGACGGCTAGGATCCTAGCGCCTAGCGGAATGTCGGTTCCACGCAGCCCATCAGGATAGCCGGAGCCATCCCAGTTTTCGTGGTGGTGCCTCACTATCGGCACGACTGGGTACGGAAACTTGATCGCAGAGAGGATTTCTGCCCCGGCTGACGCATGGCGCTTCATCCGCTCGAATTCGCCGGGTGAAAGCTTGCCGGGTTTGTTCAATATGTGTTCAGGAACGACCAGCTTACCCGTGTCGTGGAGTAGGGCTGCGGCCTCAAGCGCCTTTAGTTGCGCTGTATCTGTTACTCCAAGCTCCCTGGCAAGGCCGAGGGTGAACCGCTGGACACGGCGGATGTGTCCGCTGGTAACCTGATCCTTGGCATCAATAGCGGTTGCCAGTGTTTCAATCGTAGAAAGGTAAAGCTGGTTCACCTCTTCAACGTGTCGCGACGCATCCTCAATTCTTCCTAGTGTCGTTTTGTACGTTAAGTGGGAGATAACTAGCAAGGGGACGATTATGCCAAGCGCCGTCAAGTCAACTGTTCTAGTGTATGAGATCAGGAGGGCCGCGACAGACGCCGCGCCGAAATAGTTAAGAGACAGCCAGAGGAAGTTATTTCGCCAGATCCAAAATGCGTTAGCGCTTTTCTCTAGCGCCAGAGCAACCGCGACAAATCCACTGTTCAAGAGGAAATAAAAACCGGCCAGCGCAACGAGTGGAACAAAGATATTCGGAAGTACACTCGTGCCACTTAGTGGTTGAGGAGGGGCCAAGGCGTAGAACAGATGTCCGGCTGCCCAAATCGCAAGCGCTGCCGCGCAGACGTTGAAGACGACTCGAATCGGTTCCTTGGAGGCGTGCTTCGACCTGAGAGACGCGACCAAGATCTCAAGGGCTACTGTTACCGTTCCCGCACACGTTCCAAAAAGTAGAACTGAAGCGAAGACGAACGTCTCGGAAACGGAAAGGCGGGCAGGAAGCTTGGGGACCTTGATCGTGAATGAACCGCTCAACAGAGTCAGAGCGGCGAGCGGAAGCCAGTCCAACCCTATGGGGTTGCTCCGCAGTTCTCGAATGCACTCGGACAGGACGGCCAGCCCTGCGGCTGACACGATCAGCACATAAAAGTGCGCCTTCGGTCCAAGAGTCATTATTGAGCAAAGCCTAGTGTCGCAGACTTTGCCCCCAGTTTGTTAGCTATTCACCCCAGATGATGAGTTTCATGATCTCCCCTTGCCCTTTTTGGCGCGGTTGTACTCAGTTGCGCAGTCCCCTCGTGTTCGTCAGTCGCCCCAGAGGATCGCGTCCCCCCACAGGATTGAGTCACCCCAGAGGACCGCGTCGCTCCACAGGATGGAGTCGCTCCAGAGGATTGAGTCGCCCCAGAGGACCGCGTCCCCCCACAGGATGGAGTCGCTCCAGAGGATTGAATCGCCCCAGAGGACCGCGTCGCTCCACAGGATGGAGTCACTCCACAGGATCGAATCGCCCCAGAGGATCGCGTCGGTCCACAGGATGGCGCCTGCAGCAACATCAGGCGACGCGTAGGAGTCCGGGCGTCCCGATGTGATCAACCTTCGCCATGTCGAAACCGACGTGGCGTTGAGCCCGGTCAAGCTCAGACTTCCAGCCCCGCCTCCGACCAACCCCTCAGACGGCAGAAACTCCGCGCTGCCCTGTAACAACAACTTCACTTGCAGCGGATTCAACTTCGGCTGTGACTCCAGCAGTAACGCCGCAGCTCCGCTGACCACTGCCGCCGCCTGACTCGTGCCACTCAACTGGAAGTAGCCGCTCTGCCCACGGCCAAGCACGTGCCGCTCCGGGAACTGACGCGCCAGCGTCGAACCCGGCGCCAGCAACGACACCATCTTGCTGCCGGGAGCCACGAGATCCGGCTTGACCAGGTGATCCACCAGCGTCGGTCCCTTTGAACTCCACGGCGCCACCACATCGTCGGACCGATCCACCGTGCCCTGCGTCCGAAGCGCCCCGACGGTGATCGCAAACGGCGAGATCCCCGGCGACGTGACGCTGCCGAGCACCATGCGCCCGTCCTGTGTCTGCCCGTAGTTCCCAGCCGACGCGACGACGACCATCCCCGCACGCACCGCACGCTCCACTGCCAGGCACAGCGGGTCGTCCCGCCAGGACTGCGTGGGCGCCATCCCCAATGACAGGTTGATGATCCGCAGGCCGTACCGCTGCCGGTTCTCGATTGCCCAGTCAATCGCACGAATCGCATCGCTCGCGCGACCAGTGCCATCCGCTCCCAGGACCCTCAAACTCACCACATGGGCCCCGGGCGCCATCCCCACAGGAGTGTCGCCCGAGTCCGCCTTCGGCGCGCCCGCCGCCACGATCCCCGCCACATGCGTGCCATGCCCATAGTGATCCAGGCCCTGACCCGACGTGGAAGTGAAGTCCACACGCGCCACCACGCGGCCCGCCAGCGCCGTATGTGCGCCGACACCCGAATCCACGATCGCCACACCTACGCCGCGGCCCATCACCGCGCCGAGCTTGCCAATCGCTCCCATCCACGCCGCAGCAGCGCCCGTGGACTCCGTCGCGTTCGCCAACTGCGACCGCAGCACGCCGTCCGCCGACAGCGCCCCAATTTCCGGGTCGTTCGCCATGCTTGCGAGCGCCCGGCTGCTGACGCGCAGCACGGCTCCCGCCTTGAGGGCCTTGCGGACGCTCGCCCCGTGGCGGCTCGCGATGCGGCCGATGAACGCGTCGTTGCCGGTCACGATGACATCGACAGTCGTCGCCGGGCTCGTGCCGTCGGCCACTGCGGCCAGATGCGCGGCCAGATCCGACGAGACGCGCGCGCCGCCGCCCTGGGCAAAGGCACGGTCCTGCGCAAGTCCGCCGAGCGCGACGATCGCCGCGACGACGAACCAGCAGGACCGAGAGCCGCCAAGTGGCGCGCTTCGGTTGTTCGACTGGGTGGATGACATGACCGGAGACCCTCCGCAACGTTGACGTCGAGATCTAGGAGGCGCGTTCTTCAATGAGCGAGTCGAGCAGAACGCGCTGGGAGCCGCCCAGCGTGCGGATCGTGCGAAACCGGCCCTGGCGAATGCGGTAGTAAACCGTGCGGCGTGAAATGCCGAGAAGTTGGGCAGCTTGGTCGATCGTGACGCTGCGCCCAAGCTGGGGTTGAAAACGCGTCACGTCCTGTGCAATCAGCGGAGCATCCATCACACCCACCTCCGGTTCCTGGTATGGCACGGTGGGTGCCACGAGTTGCCGCACACGCACTAGGACCCGTAACTGATTGCGTCTATGTGGGTTGTTGGATTAGGATGACCGCGCTGCAAGGGTGGCTCGAGCCGCACCGACAGGTCAACGATTTGGCCGATCTGCACACGAACTCCCGTTGCTCCGCCTTCCCAGGCGCTGCATCACGAAATCTGCACGCGAAATCGACGACGCTAGTTGGCCAATCAATTGGCCGAATGGACAACAAGTGAGCCGGTACTCGCGCCCATTTCTGACCTTGGGCCTCCTGACCGCGGTGCTCGTTCCGTTCTGGCTGCTCACGCGATCCGAGTCGCCGCCGCCTTCGGCGCTCGTGCTCGACGTGACGCCCGAGCTGGGCGGCGCCATCGTCGCCTCCACGCGGGCAGATCCGCGATCGTTCAACCGCATCGTTCAGCCGGAGTTTGGCACCGAGCTCTTCACCGTCCTGACGCAGGGACGGCTGGTTCGGGTCAATCGAGCCACCCACGCTCTCGAGCCGTGGCTGGCCGAACGATGGGAGGTCGCGCCCGACGGTCGCACCTACACGCTCACCCTGCGGGATGGCCTCGCCTGGTCCGATGGAACGGCGTTCACGGCCGCAGACGTCCTGTTCTCGTTCGCAGCGATGTACGACCCCCGTGCAGCGACGCCGCTCGCCTCCGCCATGTTGATCGACGGCAAGCCGATCACCGTGACATCCCCTGACCCCCGCACCGTCGTGGTGTCTTATCCCGCGCAGTTCGGGCCGGGCATTCGGCTCCTGGATATGTTGCCGATCCTGCCTCGACACAAGTTGGAGACCGCGCTCCTCAACGGAACGTTCGCCACAGCGTGGGGCACCGACACTCCCCCTGCCGATCTGGTCGGCATGGGTCCGTTCGTGCTCACCGAATACAAGCCCGCAGAACGCCTGGTCTTTGCGCGCAATCCGCGTTACTGGCGCCGTGATGCCAACGGCCGACAGCTTCCCTACGCCGATCGCCTGACGCTCGAGCTGGTGCCCGACCAGGATGCCGAACTCATCCGTCTCCAGGCAGGGCAGACCGATTTTTCACAACAGCCGTTGCGCACGGCCGATGTCGAAACGCTTCGCCCCCTCGAAGCGCAGGGGCGCGTGCAGATCGTCGAGCTGGGTGTCAGCCTCGACGCAGACTCGCTCGTCTTCAACCTGCGACCCGCTCGATGGGCCTCCGATCCACGGGGGCTCTGGCTGGCCCGGAAGGAATTCCGACAGGCGATCTCCCACGCCGTTGACCGCGAAGCGTTTGCGAACGCGGTGTTCCTCGGGGCCGCGGTGCCCGTCCACGGCCCGGTCACTCCGGGCAACCTCCGTTGGTTCTGGCCGAGCATCCCGCGCTACGCCTATTCGCGGGACAAGGCGCGCGGGCTGCTGGGTAGCCTCAACCTCACGAACCGGGACTCCGACGAATGGCTCGAGGACGGCCAAGGAAACGAGGCGAGGTTCACGCTCTTGACCTTCCGTGGCAACTCCATTCTCGAACGAAGCGCGTCGGTGCTGCGGGACGACCTGCGTCAGGTCGGTGTGGCCGTTGACATCGCGCCGCTCGAACCCAACGCGGTCCGGCAGCGCGTGGTCGGTGGAGACTTCGAAGCGGCGCTCATCCAGTTCTCCATCTCGGATCCGGACCCGGCAATGTCCAAGGACCTGTGGGTCAGCTCGGGATCGGCCCACTTCTGGAATCCAAATCAGAAAACGCCGGGGACGGAGTGGGAGCGCCGGATCGACGAATTGATGGCGCAGCAGGCGGCCACAGTAGACGAAGCCGAGCGCAAGCGCCTCTTCAACGATGTGCAGCGAATCTTTTCCGAGAACCTTCCCATCATTCACTTCGCCGCGCCGCGCGTCTATATTGGGGCCAGCGCCCGCCTCATGAATCTTCAGCCCGCGCTGACTCGTCCGCCCCTGCTCTGGAGCGCGGACACGCTGGCGGTCAGGAGAGATCTCTCGTCACCGTGATGGCGTGATGCCGCTGTCCTACCTTCTGCGTCGCCTGGCCTCCGCGCTGATGCTGGTGGCCGTCGTGTCATCGGGCGCCATGGTATTGACGCTGCTCGCTCCCGGGGATTTCACGAGCGAACTCGCATTCGAAACCGATCAAGCCACGCTGGCGCGCCGGCGATCCGAGCTCGGCCTGGATCGGCCCATCCTCGTCCAGTACGTGGACTGGGTCCGCCGTGCCGCCCGGCTCGACTTCGGGCAGTCGCTGCTGTATGCGCGCCCCGTCTCGACGCTCGTGGGAGAGCGGGCGCTCAACACCGCCGCCCTGGCGGCGGCGGCCCTCGCGATCGCAACCCTGGCGGGCATTCCGTTGGGCCTTTACACCGGGACACGTCTTCGGGGCGCACGCGTGGTCCGGGCTGCCTCGCTCGTGCTGCTGTCGACGCCGCCCCTCGTAGCGTCACTCGCACTGGTGTTGGTCGCCGCGAGAACCGGATGGTTTCCCGTCGGAGGAATGGGACCGTCGGACCGGATGACGACGGCGGGGCTCGTGTGGCTGGCGGAGGCCGCGCGGCACCTCATCCTCCCCGCGCTGGCGCTGGCGCTGCCGCTGGCGGCTACGCTGGAGCGCGTGCAGTCGGCAGCCATTCAACAAGCCATGGGCGAACCGTTCGTCCGTGCAGCCGAAGCACGTGGGCTGTCCCATTTTCACGCGGCGATGGTGCATGGCTGGCGGTCGTCGCTCGGGACCGTCCTCGGGCTGTACGGTCTCATCATCGGCGGTCTCTTCAGCGGCTCGTTTGTCGTCGAAGTGGTCACGTCGTGGCCTGGTCTGGGTCGCTTGATGTATGACGGGTTGCGGGCGCGAGATCTGTACCTGGTTGCCGGGTGCGCCGCCACGGGGGCCGTGTTCCTCGCCGTTGGGACGCTGCTGTCGGACCTTCTCCTGGCCACCGCCGACCCTCGAACCCGGATGGGGCACCGCGCATGACGCGACGTCTCTCCCTGTTCCTGGCCACGCTCGGCGCGATGGCGCTTGCCGCGCCATGGCTGGCCCCTTACAACGCCGACACGCAGCACCGCGCCTTCCTGCACGCGCCGCCGATGGCCCCGCGACTGATCGATGAGCACGGTGTGCACGCCCCGTTCGTCTACGCGATCACGCTGACGGACCGCATGGCCCAGCGCTACGAGGTGGACCGACAACGGACATTACCCTTGCCCTGGCTCGCCGCCGCGGCGGCCCCCCCGGTGTTCTTGCTCGGTGCCGACTCGTTTGGCCGCGACATGTTGTCACGCCTGCTGCACGGCACTCGCGTGTCGGTCAGCCTTGCGCTGGCGTCGATGCTCGGGGCGCTGGTGCTCGGCGCCCTCTTCGGAGGCCTCGCCGGATTCCGCGGCGGGCTCATCGATGACATGATCATGCGTTCGGCCGACTTCGTGGTCGTGCTGCCGATGATGTACGTGGCCCTCGTGCTTCGCGCCATGCTGCCGCTCGTGCTCGCTCCAGCCACCGTGTTCGTGCTCATGTCGGGCATTTTCGCGATCGCCGGCTGGCCGTTCGTCTCCAGAGGCGTTCGCAATATCGTGGTGGCGGAACGGGAACGCGAGTACGTGACCGCCGCGCGATCACTCGGCGCAGGCAACTGGCGCATCCTCACACGCCACCTGCTGCCAGCCTGCGGCAGTCATCTGCTGGTCCAGGCCACGGTCCTGCTGCCGGCCTTCATCCTGGCGGAAGCCACGTTGTCGTACGTTGGCCTGGGATTCCCTGAGTCCGTGGCGACGTGGGGAACAATGCTCGCCGAAGCCGCCAACGTCAGCGCCATGACGCGGTTTCCCTGGACGCTCGCACCGGCGGGCGCCATCTTCCTGGTGGTGTTGGCCACGAATCTCACGCTCGAGTCGGATAAGATCACACACCGGCCACTGTGACCGGTCAGGTGTTGCCTCCGCGTTCGCGCTGGGGCGATTCGGCGCCCCTTGTCGCCTGACCCGCCCTTGAACAGGCGCCTTGCCGATGGGATCACGGCACGCCGTCACAGAAAGCGACCATCCATGTCTCATCGATTCGCGGGTATCTATACGCCCATCGTCACTCCGTTCACCTCCGCGGGAGAGATTGACGAGCGCGGCGTCCTCCGCAATGTCGATCGGTACCTCGCCAGTCCCTTGACCGGACTTGTCGTCCTGGGTTCCAACGGCGAGGCGGCCCAACTTGATGACGACGAGGCCGATCGGTTGATCGAAGTCGTCCGCGGTCGCATGCCGCGGGAGCGGCCGTTGCTCGTCGGGGCGGGTCGCGAGTCCACGCGCGCCACCATCGCCGCCGTCGATCGCGCGGCCGCCGCTGGTGCCGATGCGGTCATGGTGCGTACTCCGTCCTTCTACAAGCCGCAGATGACGAGCGATGCCTTCGTTCGCCATTTCACCGTGGTCGCTGACGCCTCCCCGGTCCCGGTCTTCCTGTACAACGTGACGATGTACACAGGCGTCAACTTGATGCCTGACGCGGTCGAGCGGCTGAGCCACCATCCCAACATCGTCGGGATGAAGGAGTCCGGCAACGACATGTTGCAGCTGGCGGATCACCTGGCTCGCGCCAAGCCCGGGTTTACCGTGCTGGCGGGTGCCGCACCCACGTTGTTCAGTGCGGCGGCGCTGGGCGCGCACGGTGCCGTGCTGGCGCTGGCGGGTCTGGTCCCGGACTTGTGCGTCGAGCTCTTCGCCCACGTGGCGGCAGGCCGCCTCGACGCCGCACGGATGCTCCAGCAACGGGTGATGCCGTTGGCAAAGGCCATCGGACCCGGCCACGGCGTCCCCGGCCTGAAAGCCGCGCTCGATCTGATCGGGCTGGCAGGCGGTCCGCCCCGCCCCCCACTCCCACCCGTCGCCGCCGGGGTCGTGGACACGCTCCGTCGTCATCTCGCGGATCTCGGCTTGCTCTCGGAGACGCATGCCCCCAGCCACTGAACGGATTCTGCTCGGACCGGGGCCCAGCCACATCTCGCCGCGCGTCATGCGGGCGCTCTCGGCGCCCACGCTCAGCCACCTCGACGTCGAGTTCCTCGAGATCATGGACGACACGCGCGCACGTCTGGCGCGGGTTTTTCAAGCCCCACACGGGTCGCTGGCCCTCGCCGTCTCGGGCACGGGCACCTCCGCAATGGAGGTCGCGATCTCGAACCTCGTCCAGCCGGGCACGCGCGTGCTGGCCGTTGTCACCGGGTATTTCGGCGACCGCATGGCCGAGATGTGCCGCCGGCATGGTGCGGAGGTCCGGCGATGCGAGGTCGAATGGGGTCGGGCATGCGATCCCGATGCTGTCCGCACCTCGTTGCGGGCAGAGCCGGCAGATCTGGTGACGATGGTCCACGCGGAAACGTCCACCGGCGTGCTGAACCCCGTCCGTGACATCGCGCGAATCGCTCACGAGCACGGCGCGCTGGTGATTGTCGATGCCGTCACGTCGCTGGGCGGCATGCCACTGGATGTCAAAGAGTGGGAACTCGACGCGGTGTACAGCTGCAGCCAGAAAGGCCTGGGGGCGTCGTCAGGCGTCGCGCCGATCGTCTTCACCCCCACGGCGCTCGACCGCCGGGTCTCGTGTCGAAGCTTCGCCTTCGATCTCGGGCTCCTCGAGGACTATTGGCATGGGCAGTGGCTCCACCGACGCGATGGTGGCGCTGTGCCTCTCGGCGCTTCAACAAGCGCTCCGGTCCTGAGTCGGCGTCCTCTTCCTGCCAGCCGAACCGCCCGCTTGAATGGGAATTGACGAGGTGCAAGTGGTACACGAGTTGCAGCTCGCCTCTACAACCGCCATGAGACCACACACTGTGTCCTCACAGAGGTCGAGTGCTCCGTCGGTGCTGGTCCTGATCCTGGCCACGCTGGTCGGGGCCTGCGCCACCAATCCTGCAACCGGCAAGCGCGAATTCTCGCTCATGAGCGAAGCGCAGGAAATCGCGATCGGTCAGCAGTCCGATGCCGAAATTCGCCGAGAGATGGGAGTGTACGACGACCCGGAACTGCAGCGTTACGTGTCGGACATCGGCTTGCGCCTGGCGAGCCTGTCGCATCGTCCGCACCTGCCATGGACGTTCACCGTCGTCGATCATCCGGCGATCAACGCGTTCGCGCTACCGGGTGGCTACATCTACGTCACCCGCGGCATCCTGCCGTACTTGGCCGACGAAGCCGAACTGGCGGGAGTGCTCGGCCACGAAATCGCCCATGTGACCGCCCGGCACGCCGCCCAGCAGTACACGCGCGCCACCGGAGGGACCATCGGGTTGATCGCACTCGGCATCTTCGTGCCTTCGGCACAGCCGTTCGGTGATCTGGCGTCAACAGCACTCGGCGTGGCGTTTCTCAAATACGGGCGAGACGACGAGCGTGAGTCCGATCGGCTGGGGATGGAGTATGCGGCGGAAGGTGGATGGGATCCGGCCGCCGTGCCCGGATTCCTGGGCACGCTGGCGCGCGTCGACGAGCTCAGCGAGCGAGGCGTTCCCAACTGGCTGTCCACCCATCCGGAGCCTGCCGACCGCGTGATCGAAGCCCAGCCCATCGCCGCGAAGCTGGGCGGTGGCGGCGAGCGGCGGCGCAACGCCGACGTGTTCAGTCGTCACATTGATGGCATCGTCGTCGGCGACAACCCCGAAGACGGCGTTGTGCGCGGGCACGTCTTCCTGCATCCGGTGCTCCGCATCGGGATGGAGTTTCCCGAAGGCTGGGAGGTCACCAACACGCCGAAACAAGTGGCGGCGCGGGAGCCTGGCCAGCCCTACTACATGCTGCTGCAGCTGGTCGAGGACGCGAGGGGTCGGTCCATCGAAGAGATCGCCGTGCGATCGATGAACAGCGCCGGTTTCCGGCGGCTCGAGAGCGAGCGGACGCAGCTCAACGGGCTGGATGCGCACGTGGGCTTGTACCAGGGCTCGATTCAAGGCGTTGGCGACGTGCTCATGCGCGCCGCGCACATCGCCACCGGCCGGCAGGTGTACGTGGTGGCCGGCTTCGCTCCGCGGGACCAGTTCAGTCGCATCGATGCGACGGTCTCGACCTCCATCCGCTCGTTTCGGCCGTTGAGCGCCGCGGAAGCCGACCAGGTGCGGCCCAATCGACTGGATCTCTACACCGTGCGCGCCGGCGACACGTGGCAATCCGTTGCCGCCCGCTCCGGAGGGTTGGTACGCCCGTCCCAGCTTGCCATCATGAATCAGTACCCGGTCAATGAGCAGCCGGCGGTCGGCTCCCGCATCCGAATCGTCGTCGCAGGCTGACCGAGGCGACCGCACGATCGGCTATATTGCTGCGGTGCGATGGCTCGACCGCGTGGGGGCTCGGGTCCGCGCCGACGCCGTCCGCCGGAGCTGTCTTGGCGCGGCAGCGATCGCGTTTGCCTACGTCGGCTATGCCTATCTGACGCTGCCCGACGTGCGAGGCCTCGCGCGCACGAATCCGAAGACGACAGCTTTCATGGAGCTTCGCGTCCGTGAGGCGGAGGCGGGCGGGCGCACGTTCATCATTCGACACCGTTGGGTACCCTATGCCCAGATTTCCAGCCACCTTCGCCGAGCCGTCCTGGTGGCCGAAGACAGCGCCTTCTTCGATCACGAAGGCATCGATCTCAGCGAGCTGAAGGTTTCGCTCGAGCGGAACTGGGAGGAGGGTCGCTTCACGCGAGGTGCCAGCACCATCACGCAGCAGCTGGCGAAGAACCTCTACCTCTCGCCGTCGCGCAACCCAATCCGGAAGCTCAAGGAACTCCTCATCACAAGGCGGCTGGAAGCGGCGCTGACCAAACGCCGCATTCTCGAGCTGTACCTGAATCTGATCGAATGGGGCGACGGCGTGTTCGGGGCCGAAGCCGCGGCCCGCGCGTATTTCGGCAAGTCGGCCGCGACGCTGTCGCCCGAAGAATCCGCTCTGCTGGCCGGTGCCATCATCAATCCTCGGGTGCACAGTCCCCGGCAGCCAACGGCCAGGCTGCGACGTCGTCAGGCCATCATCCTCAAGCGCATGGGTGTCGATCGCGCCACCGAAGCGCCGCTCGTGCCGCCGAGCGAGTCCGGCCCTGAGGTGCCAGCCAAGCCACCCGCGGACGCTCAGGGGCGCACGGACAGTGGAAGTGACGGACAGTCGTGACTTGCGATCGGCAGGCGCCGGCCGGATGTCACTGGACTCGGCGTCCGCCGACGAAGCGGCGTGACCAGTAAGGCGCGCTCAGACGCTCCACGCGTACGACGCCCTTCGAACTGGGCGCGTGGATGAACTGGTCGCCGCCAACGGCGATGCCGACATGCGAGGCGCCAGGAGCGACGGTGCTGAAAAAGACCAGGTCACCTGGCTCGAGATCCTGCGGCTCTATCGACTGGCCCACACCGAATTGGGTGCGCACATCGCGCGGCACCGTGACGCCGTGTTGTTCGAAGACATACTGGATGAAGCCGCTGCAGTCGAACCCCGACGGATCGCGCCCTCCATTCACATAGGGTGCCCCTCGCAGCGACAAGGCCGTCGAGGAAACGGAATACCCGTCGATCGCCGTCGGACCAGAGGGCCGGCGAGGTATGGCGGGGGCCGAAGCTCCTGGCGGACTCCCGCTGCCTGACGGTGCCGGGGGGTGTCCGCCAGGCACCGGGAACGGCCGCGGGACCGCACCGCCTGATGCGCACGCTGCAGCCATGAGACAGCTGCCGATCCAACATGTCGTCCGTAGCATCGCCTCCACGTTATCGGTCGATGGTGTCGAAGTGTGCAGCGAACCACGTTGAGGGTCCCGCATCGGGTGAGTGGGTCGTGAGGCCGAGGGCGCACACCGCCCTCGATCGGTTTGGCCGACGCCCATAACTCTATACCTCACATCTATTTACGCAGACCGCGTTCTTGACACGCCGGAGGCTTGCCGGGCACAATTGAGCAGGAATATGGAGCAAACGCTCCTCTTGAACGCAACCTACGAGCCGCTCAAGGTTGTACATTGGCAGAAGGCCATCACGCTGTGGTGTCAGGGCAAGGTCGAGATCATCGCCGTGCACGACCGCGAGATACGAGCCGTCTCGTTCTCGTTGAAGCTGCCGTCGGTGATTCGACTGCTGCGATACGTACGCATCAAGAAGCGGTTTGACTACGTGCCTTTCTCCCGCGCGAACATCTACGCTCGGGACAGTTACCGCTGTCAGTACTGTGCGAAGTCGTTTCCAACCCAGGAGCTCACTTTCGATCACGTGGTCCCAGTGTCCAGGGGCGGCCGCAAGGACTGGGAGAACATCGTCACCTGTTGTGTCTCATGCAATCGCCGCAAGGGAGGGCGGACTCCCTCCGAGGCACGAATGCGGCTCGTGCGACCTCCGCGTCGCCCGGATTCGGCGCCCGCGGTTCGCATCACGATCGGGTTGCGAGACGCACCTGACAGCTGGCGCGACTATCTGTACTGGAATCTCGAACTGGATGAGACCTAATCGGCGACGGGCGTCAAGCCGATGGCCCCGGACGCGCGTAGCCGTGTGCGATCTCCGCCACGCTCGAGGGAATCGCGCCTTTCCTCAGTGGATCGGTCTGTGAGCGCGCCCGTGCTGTCCGGGCTGGAGCCGCTCCGCGTCCTCGAAGGCGGGCGATTGTGGCTGCGAGGCCGCGACCTGCCGGTCCCCGAATCGATGGAGCACCGGTGCACGATCGGTGGGCGGCCGGCGCGAACGGTGTTTGCGGCGCCCGACCGCCTGGCCGTCGATGTGCCTGCCGATCTCGAAGGCGGGCGCACGGAAGTGCGAGCCCCCTGGTTGCCGGGTGCGACATTGCTCGTGGATGTGGGCTTTCCGGTCGCGACGGGCCTGCACCAGGTCGACAGTCCCGTCATTGACGCGAGCGGGCGCCTGTATTTGACCTACAGCGGCACTCGCGGACAAGAGGCGCCGGTGTCGGTGTTCCGGGTCACGCCGGGGCGGGCCCGCGAACCGTTCGTGACGGGCATCGTGAACGCGACCTCGCTTGCCATTGATTCGGCGGGGCAGTTGTACCTGTCGAGCCGTTTCGACGGGAGCGTGTACCGCGTCTTCGAGGATGGCCGATTCGAGACCGCGGCGTCGGATCTTGGACAGGCCTGCGGCCTGGCCTTTGCGCCGGATGGCGCCCTCCTCGTCGGGGATCGGTCGGGCTCGATTCTGCGGATCGACGATCACGGCCGGACCGCGACCCTCGCGTCGCTGCCGGCGTCGGTCGCCGCCTTTCATCTGGCGATGGGGCCTGATGGCTGGCTTTATGTCACCGGACCCACGTTGGGCAGCTACGACCGTGTCTATCGCGTCTCGATGGACGGGCGCGTCGAGACCATCGACGAATCGTTCGGTCGGCCGCAAGGCCTGGCCTTCGATGCCGACGGCTGCCTGCATGTCGTCGAAGCCCTTGCGGGGGCGAGCGGTGTCTACCGCTTCGAGCGCGACGGCAAGACGCTCGTCATCGCCGGGGCCCGTCTGGTGGGCCTGGCATTCGGCCCGGACAAGGAAACCGTGGTCGCCACCAACGACACCGCCTACCGCTTTGCCTGAAGCGGCCACGCCGGAGCGGCTGCCACGCAGGTCGCACACCCCACGCCGCCGCCGCCGCGGTGGCGGCGCCCCGAGCGTATTACAATGTCCGATTGGGGTTCCCTCCGATGGACCAACCAGGGCGATGCCGCACGACGTGATCGCTGTGCGCGGCGCGCGCGTGCACAACCTGAAGAACATCGACGTCGACATCCCGCGTGACCAGGTCGTCGTCATCACGGGGCTGTCCGGCTCCGGCAAGTCGTCGCTGGCGTTCGACACCGTGTATGCCGAGGGTCAGCGACGCTATGTCGAATCGTTGTCGGCCTACGCCCGGCAGTTTCTCGAGCAGATGGAGAAACCGGACGTCGATCTGATCGAAGGCCTGTCGCCTGCCATTTCCATCGAGCAGAAGACGACCGGCGCCAACCCGCGATCGACGGTCGGAACGGTCACCGAGATCTACGATTACCTGCGGCTGCTCTTCGCCAACCTCGGTGTCCCTCACTGTCCGCAGTGCAACCGCGCGATTGCCTCTCAGTCGGTCGATCGCATCGTCGATCTCGTGATGACGTCGCCACAGGACACACGCATCACCGTGCTGGCGCCCGTCGTGCGCGGCCGAAAAGGCGAGTTCAAGAAGGAACTGCAGGCACTGAGAGCGCGCGGGTTCACCAAGGCGCGCATCGACGGCCAGGTGCGCTCGCTCGAGGAGGACGTCCCGCTCGATCGTCGGCGCAACCACCACATCGACGTCCTGGTTGACCGTCTCATCGTGCGGAGCGGCATCGAACGGCGGCTCGCCGACTCTGTGGACGTGGCGTTGGGGCTTGCCGGCGACATCGTGGTCATCAACTCCCTCGACGGCGGCGACCGGCTCTTCTCACGCAAGCTGGCATGTGTCGTGTGCGGAATCAGCGTGCCTGAGATGTCGCCACGGGCCTTTTCGTTCAACTCTCCCCACGGGGCCTGTCCCGAGTGTCAAGGCCTGGGGGCGACGTGGGATTTCGATCCGACGCGAGTCGTCGCCGACGAGTCGCTTTCGCTGATGGACGGGGCGATCGTTCCGTGGGCGAAGGGGGACCGCCGGCTGATGCGCGAAGCCGTTCAGGCCATCACGGCGTACTACGCGATCGACGCGACCGCTGCCTTCAGCAGTCTCCCCAAGAAGCATCGCGATCTCCTGCTGGGGGGGCCCGGCCCGGCAGCGCGAGCGGCCGCACCTGGCGCGGCCGCCGCCACGGTGGACCGTTCGACTTCCGAGGCGCCTGCCAAGCGCACTTCGAGGGGCAAGGCCGCTCGGACCGACCCGTTCGGCCGCGACTTCGAAGGCGTGCTTCCGAACCTGCGGCGGCGCTTCGACGAAGGGTCCTGGGCGGCTCAGGAGGAGCTCGAACCCTATCGGGCGCTGCGCGCCTGCCCGGCGTGCAAGGGCAGCCGCCTCCGCCCGGAGAGTCGATCCGTGCGGGTCAAGGGACGGCCGATGTCCGAGTACGTCGAGCTGCCCGTGTCGGAAGTTCTCACGCTCTTGGACGGCCTCACCCTCGACGAACGCGAGGGCCGCATCGCGGCTCGCATCCTCCGGGAGATCCAGGACCGACTCCGGTTCCTGAATGACGTCGGCGTCGGGTACCTGACGCTGGCCCGCTCCGCGGCGACGCTGTCGGGTGGAGAGGGGCAGCGGATCCGGCTGGCCACGCAGATCGGGTCGAGCCTGACCGGCGTCCTCTACGTGCTCGATGAACCGTCAATTGGGCTTCACCAGCGCGATAATCGCAAGCTGCTCGCCACGCTTGCCCGCCTGCGTGACCTGGGGAACACCGTGATCGTCGTCGAGCACGACGAGGAGACCATTCGCAGCGCCGACTACGTCATCGATCTCGGTCCAGGAGCAGGCGAGCGCGGGGGGCGCGTGATCTTTCAGGGCGTTCCCCACGACCTCATGCGCCACGCCAATGGATCCCTGACCGGCGCGTACCTCACCGGTGAGCGACGCGTCGACGTGCCGGCTCGCCGCCGACCCGCCGTCAGGGGCGAGGTCATCGTGCAAGGGGCACGCGCCAACAACTTGCGCAACATCGACGTGCGCATCCCCCTGGGGCAGCTCGTCGCCGTCACCGGTGTCAGCGGATCGGGCAAGAGTACGCTCGTCAACGACATCCTGTACAAGTCGCTGGCTCGCACGCTGTATCGCGCCTCGGACGAGGCCGGCGCTCACGATCGCATCCTGGGCGTTGAACTGCTCGACAAGGTCATCGAGATCGACCAGTCGCCGATCGGACGCACGCCAAGATCGAACCCGGCGACCTACACCGGCCTTTTCACCTTCATTCGCGAGCTCTTTGCCATGGTGCCGGAAGCGAAAGGCCGGGGCTACAAGCCGGGTCGCTTCTCGTTCAACGTCAAGGGCGGGCGGTGCGAGGCCTGTCAGGGTGACGGCGTGATCGCGATCGAGATGCACTTCCTGCCGAACGTCTATGTCACGTGCGAACAGTGCAAGGGCCGGCGGTACAATCGCGAAACGCTCGACGTGACCTATCGCGGCAAGTCGATTGCCGATGTGCTCGAGCTCACCGTCGATCAGGCCCTCCCGATCCTGGAGAACTTTCCGCCGATTGCCAACAAGCTCAGGACGCTCCAGAGCGTCGGATTGGGGTACATCGAGCTCGGCCAGTCGGCGACGACGCTGAGCGGCGGGGAAGCCCAGCGGGTCAAGCTGTCCCGCGAACTGTCCAAGCGCGCGACCGGGCGCACGCTCTACATTCTCGATGAGCCGACGACGGGCCTGCACTTCGAGGACGTGCACAAGCTGCTGGACGTGCTGAACCGGCTGGTCGATCAGGGCAACACGGTCGTCGTGATCGAGCACAACCTCGACGTCGTCAAGTCGGCGGACTGGATTATCGACCTCGGCCCGGAGGGCGGGGTCGGCGGCGGCCGGCTCGTGGCTCAGGGCCCGCCGGAGCGAGTGGCTGCGACGGCGGGGTCGTTTACGGGACAGTCGCTGTCGGCCCTGCTGATTCGACCGTGATGGCCGCGATCGATTTCGAACGGGCGCTGGACGTGCGACCTGCAGTGTGGCAAAGTTCACACAAAGTGCGCGGGGAGGCCTGTGGCTGTATCGCCACAGAACGATGTGGATGGCGGTATGGATATCCCACTAACCTCTAGTAAAGGAACAATTTACACCTCAGGCACCTCCTTGCGACGCTCGGTACTCTCTTTGCTTAGGTCCCCGCGGATACGAGTCGCCGCCAGAGCCTGCATGGACGCGCAACGGACCCTTCGACGCCAGATCTCCTGTGCCGGGATCGGCTTGCATTCCGGCAACAAAGTCACGGTGACGCTGAAACCCGCGCCGGCGGATTACGGCGTGGTGTTTCGTCGGACCGACGTCGGCATTGAGATTCCGGCGACGGTGGCACAGGTGGCGGCCTGCCACTATGCGACGGTCCTCGGTCGCGACGGGGCCACGGTGGAGACGGTCGAGCACCTGCTCGCGGCCCTGGTGAGCGTGGGCATCGACAACGTGGTCATCGAGCTCAACCACAACGAAGTGCCGATCATGGATGGCAGCGCGGCGCCGTTCCTGTATCTGGTCCACGAGGCCGGCATCAAGCGCCTCTCTGCGCCGCGTCGCTACGTGAAGATCATCAGCCCGGTTCAGATTGCCAGCGGAGACAAGCGGATCGCGATCTATCCGTCGGATCACTTCAAGGTCAGCTACACGATCAGTTTTGATCATCCGCTGTTGCGTCATCAGTCGCGGACCGAGCGAATCACCGAGCAAGGCTTTGCGGAGAACATCGCGCCGGCCCGGACGTTCGGGTTCTTGAAGGACGTCGAACTGCTCCGACAGAATGGCCTGGCACTTGGCGGTTCGCTCGAGAACGCCATCGTGATTGGCGATACGGGCGTGCTCAACGCCCTGCGGTTCGAAGACGAGTTTGTCCGGCACAAGATTCTGGATGCCATCGGGGACCTGTCGTTGATGGGCTATCCGATCATTGGCCATGTAGTGGCGCACCGTGCCGGTCATGCCATGCATACCGCGCTGGCGGCACGGCTGCTCGAGCAGCGTGATGCGTGGGTGCTGGCCGAGTCACCGGGAACCGCAGACCTCTCGGCGGTGGCAGCAGCGGCTGTCGTCCGCGCCAACTGAGTTTCGACCCTCCGGACGCCGCCAAGGCCGCGTACCTCACGCGGCCTTTTTTTTCAGGTCGCGTGGTTCTGGACGGCCAACAGGCCGGGTCCGATCGGCCCGCCCACTCGGCCCTCGCGAGGTCGTTGCGCCGCGCCTGCTGGGCGCATAGCATGGACCCTCTGGAGGCCCCCATGGTGTTCAGACTGCGCGGTCTGCTGGTGCTGGCGGCCGGGCTTGCGGCGCTGCTGGGACTTGAGGCGACGGCTCCCCTGAGGGCGCAGCCGGCCGCCGAGACCGACCTCGTTGCCCGGGCGCGTGCGATTCACGAGCGGGTGATCACGCTCGACACGCACGCCGACATCAGTCCCGCGAACTTCACGAGCCAGCGCAACTACACGCAGGATCTACCGACGCAGGTGAACCTGCCCAAGATGTTCGCTGGCGGCCTCGATGCCGCGTTCTTCATCGTCTACGTCGGCCAGGGCCCGCTCACACCGGCCGGCTATGACGACGCCTACAAGCAGGCCATCGCCAAGTTCGACGCCATCCATCGACTCACGAAGGAGATCGCGCCGGACAAGATTGGTCTGGCACTGACCGCTGCCGACGTATTGCGAATTGCCGCCAGTGGCCGGAAGGTGGCGCTCATCGGTATCGAGAACGCCTACCCGATCGGTACCGACCTGAAGCGCATCGAGGAGTTCTACGATCGGGGCGGGCGCTACATGTCGCTGGCGCACAATGGGCACAGCCAACTGTCCGACTCCAACACCGGTGAGAGAGACGGCCAGTGGATGCACGCCGGCCTGAGCGAGCTGGGACGAAAGGCGATCGGCGAAATGAACCGCGTCGGCATCATGGTGGATGTGTCCCACCCGTCCAAGGCTTCAATGTTGCAGAGCGTGGCGCTCTCGAAGGCGCCGATCATCGCCTCCCACTCCTCCGCGCGTGCGTTGGCCGATCACAGCCGGAACCTGGACGACGAGCAGTTGATGGCGCTCGAGAAGAATGGCGGCGTGGTGCAAACAGTGGCTTTCAACGGCTACGTGAAGATTCCGCCCCCGCCCTCCGCCGCGCGCACCGACGCGATGGCGGCGTTACGGAAGGAGTTCGGCCTGCCGGGGACTGGGGGCGTGGGGGGCGGTGGAGGCGGCAGAGGCGGCGGGGCGGCGGGCTTGCCGGAAGCTCAACGTGCGGCCTACCAGAAGCGGCTGGCCGAGCTCGACGTCCGTTTTCCCCCTCCCGCGCGCGCGACCGTCGGCGACTTCGTCAATCACATCGACTACATCGTGAAGCTGATTGGACTCGAGCACGTTGGCATCTCGTCGGACTTCGATGGCGGGGGCGGCGTGGACGGATGGAACGATGCCAGCGAGACCTTCAACGTGACGCTGGAGCTCGTGCGGCGCGGCTACAGCGAAGCACAGATCTCACGGCTTTGGAGTGGCAATCTGCTGAGGGTGATGGCCGAAGTCGAGCGTGTCGCGGCGCGGATGCCGTAGCTCGCGTGGCGACGACGAACCCGCCCTCGGACCGCCCGTCGGCGGCGCCACCGCCAGGCGTGGCGCTCGGCACGGTCCTCCCGGTGGTCACCGCACGACGAGCGCCGCGGTGGTTGTCGGAGACCCGCAGGCCTCGAACCAGTCGATGCCTTCGCTGACCAGGTCGAACTTGAGCGTGTAGCGACCGGGCGTGTCCGGCGCGGGAATATCGATGCGGACCTGGCGCGTGGCACCCGCGGGAATGTCGCCGGGGAGCCACGCCCGCGCGTAGTCGCGGTTCAGCATCGCGCCGCTGGCGTCGTGCAGCTGGGCCCCGAGACGCACGAGGCGACGCCCGTAACTGGCCTGGGCGCGAAATGGGCGGGTCGACAAGTTGGTGACCTGCGTGGCGAGGGAGAGGTTCTCCGAGGCGCGCGCCTCGACCGCCTGAGCCGGCATGGAAGGATCGAGCGCGATGCGCGCGCGAGGTGTCGCGCCCGGAATCGCGTTGCCGAGGTTGTTGTTGTCCCAGACCTCGTGCTGGATCCCCGCGAGATCGGTGGACCCCGGCAGAAACCGCCGCGAGAACGCCTCTTCGGGGTGATCCGTGGTTTCCCAGCACAATCGGTCCACGCCGATGGCCGCGGCCAAGTCTCTCGCTCTGGTCATCTCTTCGTCGGAGTCGTTCCACTGGAAGAGGATGTATCGCCAGTTGAGCTGCGGGACATCCCGCCCACTCCGCCGCTTCTCATCCGCCATCGCCGTCAGCGTGGCCACCGCCTTGTCGAAGGATCCGCGCTGGCGGTAGCGGGCGTAGGTGGCTTGGGTGGCCCCGTCGATCGAAAACGTCACCTCGTCGATGCCGGAATGCACGAGTCGGCGGGCCTTCTCTTCCGTGAGTGCGAGGCCGTTGGTGCTGGTGTACAGGTAGATGTGCGGAAACCTGGTCTTGATGTACTCGCACATCTCGACGGCCCGCTTGTGAAGGAACGCCTCACCGTAGTTGAAGAAATCGATGCGGATCAGAGCCGCGCCCGCCTCGTCCACGACTCGCGTGAACAGATTCCAGTCGAGCATCCCGGCTTGACGCGTGCGCGTGATGCCCGTCTCCGGGGCGCAGCACGCCTGGAAGCAGGAGATGTTGCAGGCCGCCGTGCACTCGATGTAGAGCCGGTTCGGCCAGGGCGAGACCGTCAGGTCACGGACGGGCGGCTGTTCATCGCGCTTGAGGGGCAGCTTCAGCGGACAGTCACCGCAGAACGCGGACCCGCCGGCGTTCAGATCGGCCCTAAGTCCCCCGGCAATGGGACCTTGCCAGATCTCCGTCAGGGTCGCGGTTCGCATGTCGCCGAGGACACGTTTGGCGTACGGGTCTGCACAGCCGCAGACCATGCGGCCGTCGCACAGCATGACGGCAATCGACCAGGGCCAGGAGCAGGTGAAGCGGGTCGCCAGGTAGTTGAGCGACATGTCGGTAGGCGCGCGGTGGGCGCTACTTCTTCTCCAGCTTCCGCATGTAGGATTCGAGCTTGTCGTTCTCGTACTTGACGTGATTGAGGAACAGGCTCTCGGCGAAATACGCCCGGACCTCGTCCCCGCTCATCTGCCCGATCAGGTGGTTGATCTCACGAGTCAGGTCCTCGTACGAGCGCTCGAGTTCGTGTTTGGCGGTCACCTCGTGGAAGACCGCCTCGAGTACGGCCAGCAGGTCGCCGTCGAGGACGATCTCGTGTCCCGAGGTCGTCTTGATGGTGCGCATGGTCAGCTCCCGAAACTTCGCACGGCGGTCGCTTCGTCGGCATGCAGCTCGAGGAAGTTGTGCGCGCCCGTCATCGTGAGCATCGTCTCGACGCGCTTCTGCACACCGATGAGCTTGAGCGTGCCGCCGGCGGCCGTGGCCTGCCGGTAGAGATCCATGAGGCAGCCGATCGTCGCGCTGTCCACATAGGTGACCTTGGAGAAATCCAAGAGCACTTTGCTCGTCCCGGCTGTGAGCAGTTGCGCGATGGCGCCGGAAAAATCCGCGAGCAACGGGTACATCATCCGCGTTTCGCCCACGCGGACCACTGCAATGCCTGACGTGTGTTCCGTGGTCAAGTTCATCCTGCAACTCCGGTTTCGAGTTCCTGGCGCAGCCGTCGAATCTGACGAGCCAGTTCGGTGCGGCCGCGGTTGATTCGGGATTTGACCGTCCCTTCCGGCAGCCGCAGCCGGTCGGCGATCTCCTGATACGACAGTTCCTGGATGTCGCGCAACATCACGGCGGATCGCAACGTCGGCGCCAGGTGATCCATGGCCTTCTTGAGCAGATCGACGCGATCGCGCTGTTCGAGGGCCGCGATCGGGCTGAGCGTCGAGGATGCTGGCGTGAGGTTCCCGGCGTCGACGTCACGATCGATGGTCTCGCGCTCCTTGCGGACGCTCCGGTAGTGGTCGATGCAGAGGTTGCGGCTGACGCTGACGAGCCACGTCTGGAAATTCGCCCGCCGGTCGAAGGTCTCCAGCGATCGGAAGATCTTCAGGAACACGTCCTGGGTCAAATCCTCTGCTTCGTCATGTTTCCCCGTGAACTTGTACGCGATGTTGAAGACCTTCCGCCAGTGCCTCCGCACGATCTCGGCCCACGCATCCTGATCGCCTGCCAGGCACCGCTGGATGATGGCATCGATCGCATCCGGAGGGGGAGGGGTCGCGGGCATGGAGCGAGTCGGCGCGCTGATCGTACCACGTTTTTCTCGTCGCTCCGATGACGGCTTCGCGGTATGATCGCTCGCCCACCACCGTGTCAGCGCCCCTACGGTCGACGGCTGTCCGCGAACTCCTTCTCGATGGCGTGTCGCTCACCGACATTGCGGCACGCGCCGGTACGCCCTGCTTCGTCTACAGCGCGGCAGGCGTCAGGGAGGCGTTCGCCCGCCTCGATGCCGCGCTCGGCGACCATCCGCATGCCATCCACTACGCGCTCAAGGCCAACTCCAACCTGGCCATCGCCCGCCTCCTGAAATCACTCGGCGGCGGTGCGGATGCCAATTCCATGGGGGAGGTCGATCTCGCCCTTCGGTGTGGTTTCCACCCGACCGAGATCATGTTCACCGGCGTGGGCAAACGCGCGGATGAACTCGCGCGAGCGGTTTCACTGGGGCTGAAGGCCATCAACGTGGAGTCGCCCGGCGAGCTCGACCGGCTCGACGCCCTGGCGCAGACTCAAAGTCGCGTCGCGCGCGTGGCCCTGCGCGTCAATCCCGATATCGACGCGAACAGCCACCCACACATCTCCACCGGCTTGAAGGCCAACAAGTTCGGCGTGCCGATCGACGTGGCGGCCTCGATCGTCCAGGAGATCGCACGCCGCCCCGCACTCGAGGCCGTCGGGCTCCACAGCCATATCGGTTCGCAGATCACCAGTCTCGACCCTTTGCTGAGGGCAGCGCGGGCGGCGGTGGAGCTGGCCGTCGCCCTGCGCGCGAGCGGGGTGCCCTTGCGGCACGTGGACTTCGGCGGGGGCGTGGGCATTTCGTACGACGGGACCGGGGCCGTCGATTTGGCCGAGTACGGCGCCGCCCTCGCGCATCTGATCCGGCCCACCGGCTTGACGACGGTGCTCGAGCCGGGGCGAGCGCTGGTCGGGCCCGCGGGCCTCCTCCTCACCCAGGTGGTGGACGTCAAACATTTCGAAGGGGCGCGGCGGTTTGTCGTCGTCGACGCCGGCATGACCGAGCTGCTCCGGCCCGCCCTGTACGGGGCCTTTCACCGCATCGATCCGGTGGTCCCGCGCGAGGGGCCGGCACTGCCGGGCGATATCGTCGGCCCCGTGTGTGAGAGCAGCGACACGTTCGGGCGTGACCGGCTCCTGCCACCGGTCGAGGTGGGTGACGTCCTGGTGATTCACGACGTCGGTGCGTACGGGGCGGCCATGGGATCCAACTATCTGCGGCGCCCCCTCCCACCCGAAGTGCTCGTCGACGACCGCACGTGGCGCGTCGTTCGCCGGCGTCAGACCCTGGACGACATGCTGAGGCTCGAGGAGTGACGGCCGGGTTCCTGATCGCGTTCGAAGGCCTCGACCAGAGCGGCAAACAGACGCAGGCCGAACGCCTGGTTCAGACGCTCCGCTCCGCGGGCCGCACGGTGCACGTGCTCTCGTTCCCAGACTACGGCACCGCCATCGGCGCCGAGATCGGCCGGGCCCTGGCCGGAGACCGTGACTACGCCCCGGACGTCATGCAGCTTCTGTATGTCGCCAACCGGTATGAGTACCGACCGTCCATCGACGCCTGGATTCGCGCCGGCCATCTGGTCGTGTGCGATCGGTACCTGGCGTCGAGCGTGGCCTACGGCGAGGCGCACGGGCTGAATCCCACCTGGCTCACCCTCATCCAGCAGGGCTTGCCCCAGCCGTCCTTGACGGTGCTGCTCGACATTGCGCCCGAGGCGTCGGCCGCGCGGAAGCAACGCGCCCGCGACCGCTACGAACAGGATCTCGCCCTGCTGGCCCGCGTCAGGACGAGCTACCTCCGGCAGGCGACTCCACCTGCGTGGCACGTCGTGGATGGTTCCCAGGACAAAGACTGCGTGACCGACGAAGTCCTCAGCGCTGTACGCAAGCGGCTCGGGCTGCAGTGAGCGCTCGCACCTCACGGGCCCCAGCCCGGCGCAAGACACGAGCGCACGCCTGGATGGTGGCGCCCGTCGTAATCACGTCATCGACCACGACCACCACGGCACCCTCGAGTCGGCGCGCTTGGTGTCGGCGCGACCCAAACGCGTCGCGGACGTTCTCATGCCGGGCGCGAGCCGGCAGGTCGATCTGCGATCTCGTGGCCGTTGTACGCCGCAGCACCCGCCAGACCGGGCAGCCGACGTGCCTGGCGACGACGTCGGCCTGATTGAATCCTCGTTGGCGATAGCGCGACCAGTGCAAGGGAACCGGCACCACCGCATCGGCGCCGACGAGCACTTCCGCGCCCCGATCGGCGAGCAGCCGGCCGAGCCGCGGCGCAACGGACCGACGGCCGTCGTACTTGAGGGCGTGAATCACGTCCCTGAGCGTGCCCTCGTACAGCCCGACGGCCGCAGCGGCAGGCACGCCGATCAGCGAGAAGAAGACGCCCGGCGCCGCCACGGTACGCCAGCACTGTTCGCACACGGCCCCATCCAGCGGCGATTCGAGCACCTTCCCGCAGGTCGCGCACGGCGGCTCGACCAACGCCGAGACCAGGGCATTGGCGAGCGCTCGCAGGACCGTCAATCGCCGATCCTCGACGCGGGCGGGGCGACGCGCGGCCAGGCGTCCGTCGATGCGGCGCGCCGCCTACGTGCGGCTCGACGCGTTTGCAGGATCGTCGTCCGGCAGCTCGAACCGAACGGCATTTCCCCACAGCCGCTCGAGGCCGTAGAACTGCCGTGCCTGTGGTGAAAAGACGTGGACGACGAAGTCGAAGTAGTCGAGCAGAATCCACTCCGCACGTGCGTAGCCTTCCGCATGGGAGGGGCGGGCATGGGCGGCTTTGAGCGCAACCTCGATCGCCTCCGCGATGGCGTTGACCTGCCGGGCGTTCGCGCCTGTGAGAATGACGAAGTAATCCGTGAAGGCGCCCGTCTTCCTCAGATCGAGAACCGTAACGCCGGTTGCCTTCCTGCTCCGGGCGGCGTCAATCGTTAGCTTGACTTGACGGGGCAAGCGGGGCGCACGCGGCGTTCGGGAACGTGGCGAAGTGGCCATGCAAGGAACCTGCCTCAGTTGTTCGTGGCTTTCTGACCGCTCACTCCGTGCCCTCCGATCCCTTCAGCACGGTCCTGGTAGAGCGAATGTTGCGCGATGTAAGCTGCCACGGCCGGAGGAACCAGGCCCTCCAACGACGCCCCGTCCGCCGCTCGCCGCCGCACCTCGGTCGATGAGACAGCCGGTGTCTCCGTTTCGATCAGGACGATCAAAGACGTGTCCGCACCATCGACCGCCGAGGGCGGGACCATGCGGTGCGCGAGTTCGGGCAGTCGAGAACGCAGGCCGCCGACGGATTGTCCGGGCCGCGCCACGACGGCGAAGTTGGCCCCATCGAGGACATCCGGGTAGCGATGCCAGGTGGCGATGTCCGCAAACGCGTCGGCCCCAAGGATGAAGTACAGCTGCAGGGCGTCCAGTCCTTCCGCGCGCAGGGATTGCAGCGTCTCGAACGTGTAAGAGGGACCCGAGCGGCCCAGCTCGAGCTCCGAGACTTCCCAGGGCCTCTGCGACTCGGCGAGCGCGACTTGCAGCATCGCCAGCCGATGACGCACGGAGGCCTGTGGCTGGTGAGGCCGGTGAGGCGGCCGCGCGGCCGCCACAAAGCGGATCTGGTCGAGGCGCAATGCCTGCTCGGCCGCCCGGGCAGCCGCGAGATGGCCGACATGCACGGGATCGAACGTCCCCCCCAAGAGTCCGATTCGGGGGCGGTCGGTCGTCATCGCCGACGCGATTCGGGCCCCGCCACGGGCGGAACCAGGGCCGGGTTGTAGGGTGATGTCTCCGCATCTTCGGCTGGGGCCAGCGCCGCGAGATCTGACCGGCGCGCCTCGACGATGTGCGGCCACACCTCTTCGAGCAGAGCAGCGATCCCCTGTCCGGTTACCGCGGACACCTGGAGGAAGGGGAGTCCGCGGGCTCTGGCGCGTGCCTCGAGCGCGGCGATCCGGGCCGGATCGTCCACCGCGTCGATCTTGCTCGCCACCACCACTTCCGGTCGCGTGAGCAGCGTCGGATCGTACAGCGCCAACTCCCGCCGGACCGCCTCGAAGTCCTCCGCGGGATCACGACCGGATGCCCCGGACACGTCAACCAGGTGAATCAAGACTTTCGTCCGCTCGATGTGCCGCAGAAACCGGTCACCCAGGCCGTGCCCGGCGTGTGCGCCTTCGATCAGCCCGGGCACGTCGGCCATCACGAAGCTGCGGTCCTCGCTCAAGGTCACCACGCCGAGATGCGGGGTCAGCGTCGTAAACGGATAATCCGCAATCTTGGGCCGGGCGGCGGATACGCGCGCGATGAGCGTGGACTTGCCGGCGTTGGGAAAGCCCACCAGTCCGACGTCGGCCAGCAGCTTGAGCTGCAATCGAAGGTGGCGCTGTTCTCCGGGCTCTCCCGGCTGATGCTTGCGTGGGGCCCGGTTGGTTGAAGTCGCGAAATGGGCGTTCCCCAGCCCCCCTCGGCCCCCTTTGGCGACGAGGACGCGCTCGCCAGTGGACGTGAGGTCCGCCAGCAGAGTCGCCGGCGCGCCGGCCTCCACATCAGCCACGAACACGAGGGTGCCTGGCGGGACCGGGATGACGATGTCAGCGCCGTCGCGACCAGTGCGGAGCGCGCTGCCGCCGGATCCACCCGACGCCGCCGTGAAGTTCGGGGTAAAGCGGAATTGGACCAGCGTGTTGCGATGCGGATCGGCCTCGAGATAGACTGAACCGCCCTTGCCGCCGTTGCCCCCGTCGGGTCCACCGCGGGGCACGAATTTCTCTCGACGAAAACTCAACGCACCCCGGCCGCCATGGCCGGCCTGCACCTGGATGTCAACTTCGTCTACGAACATGGATGCGGCTGTGTCACCGGGAACAAGGACCGCCGCCTCCTGCGGTCATGCGAGCCACGGGCGTAAGGGGTGGGGGCCCGGAGGGGGAGTGGCCCTCGGCTACTCGACCGGGTGGACGCTGATGAATCGCCCGCGCGCGCCGTGGTCCTCGAACTTGACACGACCGGGTACTTTGGCAAACAGCGTGTCGTCTTTGCCGAGGCCAACGTTCAGGCCTGGCTGAAAGCGTCGCCCTCGTTGACGAACCAGAATCGAGCCGCCGGTGACGACGTTGCCGTCGTGGCGCTTGACGCCGAGCCGCTGAGAGTTGCTGTCGCGCCCGTTGCGTGAGCTGCCCTGTCCTTTTTTGTGCGCCATGACGGATCCTCGTGCTACGCCTGAATGTCGGTGATGCGCACGCGCGTGATGTGGCTGCGATGGCCACGGGTGCGTCGATACTGCTTGCGCCGCTTCTTCTTGAAGATGCGGACCTTTGCAGCCTTGCCGCTTCCATAGACCACGCCGAGCGCCTTTGCGCCCGAGACGAACGGCGCCCCCGCGGTCAGCTGCTCCGCATCACGGCCGACGACGAGGACCTGATCGAACGTCAGTTGAGCGCCCGCCTCGGCATCGTGGCCGTTGATTTCGATGACGGCGCCGGGCTCTACCCGAAACTGGCGCCCGGACGTCTGGATAATCGCAAACACAGTGGCTCTCTCCATGAGATACGGAACTCCCGAGTATAGCACGCGCCCTGCCTGAGGCGAACCGGGCGTATCGCGCCGTGCAAAATGTTACCGAGCGAAGATACGTCGCGCCAAAACTCCTGTTACCGACACCAGTGTCAGCACGGAGGACACTGGCGTGGGACCGAAGACGCAACGAGAGTATCTGGCGC
>JBQTIE010000251.1:0-5849 GCA_052389315.1 Acidobacteriota bacterium | reverse complement strand
TGCCCGAGGGATGTTCGCGCACTTCGGACGCCTGCTGTTCGAGATCCTCAAGTTCAGCACCTTGTCGCACGAGCAGATGCTCGCTCGCGTGGAGTTCGAAGGCGAGGATCGCGCGCGTGCGGCGTACGCCAAGGGGCGCGGCGTCCTCTTCTTCACCGGACACTTCGGCTTCTGGGAGCTTCACGCCATCGTGCACGGGCTGCAGCTCGAGCCCATCGGCGTCCTGGCGCGCACGCTCGACAACCCCGCCCTCAACACGCTGCTCGAGAACGTCCGGTCGAGCACGGGCAACAGCGTCATCTATCGACAGGGTGCGGTCCGGCGCGTCTTGAAAACGCTCGCGGGCGGGCACGGCGTGGCCATGTTGATCGACCAGCACATGCACAGCCCGGACGCCATCTGGGTGGACTTCTTCGAGCGTCCGGCGGCCACGACCTCGACGTTGGCGGCCCTCGCTCTCCGCACCGGCGCGCCCGTGGTGCCCGTGTTTGCCCTGCCGGTCGATGGCGGGCGCTACCGGATGATCTACGAGCACGCCGTCGAGCCGCCGCCGGCCGACGCGCCAGAGGCGATTCGCGAGTTCACGCAGCGCTGTACCGACGTCCTGGAGATGTACGTGCGTCGCCATCCCGAACTGTGGTTGTGGATGCACCGCCGATGGCGCGATGCCCCGGTGCCGGACGTCGAGGGGATGTTTCCGAGGGCGAGGGAATGACCGCCCCCCCGAGACGGCTCGTGATCGTCGCGCCCAACTGGCTGGGTGATGCGGTGATGGCCTTGCCGCTGGTCGGCGATCTGCGGCGTGCGTGGCCCGAGGCGGAGATTTTCGTGGGAGCACGACGGTCCGTCGCGGCTCTCTACGACATGGTCCCCGGCATCACGGGTACTGTGGAGCTCGATGGCCGCGGCGGGCTGGCCGCCTTCGCGCATGACGGTCGCAACGCCCGCCGCCTTGAGCAAGGCAGATTCGACGCGGCCCTGCTCCTGCCCAATGCGTTTCACGCCGCGTGGCTGGCGTGGCGGGCCGGCATCGCCGAGCGCTGGGGCTTCCGACGCGATTGGCGCGGCCGTCTGCTGACACGCGCCATGCCGCGTCCACCACGCTACGACCATCAGTCCGGCTACTACCAGGCGCTGGCCGCCGGCCTGGGCCTGCCCGTCGGCGAACGGTATGCCGCAGTCTCAGTGACCGACTCCCAGAAGATCAAGGCACGCTCCCTGCTCGACGCCTCTGGCCTCCCGCGTGATTCGCGCTTCGTGGTCTTTGCCCCAGGCGCCGCCTACGGCCGCGCCAAACAGTGGCTCCCCGAACGCTTCGCCGAGCTTGCCACGATGATCACGGGCGCCGGGGCCGCCGTCGTGCTGGTGGGCACCGTACCGGATGCCTCTACCTGCCGAGAAATCGGTCGGCTGGCCGCGCGCATGACCCGGCGCCCGGGCGGCGATCGCGACGAGCCGCCCGCTCCAATGCTCATCGACCTGTCGGGGAAGACCGATCTGGGCACCCTGGCCGGCGTGTTCGCCTCCTGTGATGCCGTGGTCGCCAACGATTCCGGTGCCATGCATCTGGCGGCTGCGGCCGGCGCGCGCCTCGTGGCGATCTTCGGGCCGACCAACGAGCGCCACACGGCCCCGCTCAGGGCATCGGCCGATGCTCCGGCGCCGCGTATCCTGTCCGCCGAGGTCTGGTGCCGTCCGTGCATGCTGCGGGAATGCCCGATCGATCATCGGTGCATGGCCGGCGTCAGCGCGCAGGCGGTGTTCGGAGCCCTCGGCCTGCAGTGCTAAGCTTTCTCGCGCATGACCACGGCCTCAGGCGCCGCCTCCGACCGCCTCCTGGACCTCGTCGATCGGTTCTCCCGTACCCGCATCGTCGTCTTCGGCGACGTGATCGCGGACGAGTACGTCTACGGGCGCGTGGCGCGCGTCTCGCGCGAGGCGCCGGTCCTGATCCTCGAGTACGATTCGACGGAGATTCTGCCCGGCGGCGCGGGCAATGCGGCGAGCAATGCGGCCGCGCTCGGCGCGCGCGTGGTGCTGGTGGGCCTGGTGGGGCGCGATGAACCGGGCCGGCGGCTGTCGGCATCGCTGCCTCGCCGGATCACGCGCGATCGCCTCGTGACGCCCGCGGACTATCGGACGCCGGTCAAGACCCGCATCCTGGCCGGCGGCGTTCACTCGGCCAAGCAGCAGGTGGTTCGCATCGATCGCCGCAACGACGGCGTGACCGACCGGCACCGCACCGCTGTGCAACGGGCCGCGTACGGCGCGGCCCGCCGCGCCGATGCCGTGCTCGTCTCGGACTACGGCCTGGGAATCGTGACGCCCTCGTTCGTCGCCGACCTGGCCAGACGCGTGCGCGCCCTTGAGCCGGAGACCCCCGTCCTCATCGACTCGCGGTATTCACTCACTCGGTACTCACGCCTCTCCGCGTGCACGCCCAACGAGTCCGAAGTCGAACAGGCGCTCGATACTACGCTGGACGACTCGCCTCGCGCGCTCGAGCGCGCCGGCCGCACGCTGCTCACACGCACGCGCATGAGCGCCGTGCTCGTGACGCGCGGCAGCCGCGGGATGGCGCTCTTCGAGCCCGGCAAACCGACCGTGCACATCCCCATCTTCGGCTCCGATCAGATCGCCGACGTGACCGGTGCCGGCGACACGGTGATGGCGACGATGACGCTGGCGCTGGCGGCGGGAGGGACTTTCGAAGAGGCGGCCCGGCTGGCCAATTACGCGGGCGGCCTGGTCGTGATGAAGCGCGGCACGGCGACGGTGTCTGCCGATGAACTGCGCGCGGCCGTACGGGCGGACGCGGCGAGTCCGGGGAAAGAGACGGCTTCGCGGCCGAAGCGCGCGCCCGGTACCGGCGTTCGCCGCACCCGCGCACGGAAAAAGGCCCGGTCGTAAACACCCGATCATGGGCGAGATCCTGTCGCGCGAAGACCTGGCCGCCCGCGTGGCGCGAGACAAAGCCCTCGGCCTGACGCATGCTTTTGCCAACGGGTGCTTCGACGTCCTGCACGTCGGCCACATTCGATACCTCGAAGGTGCCGGCCGCGAAGCCGACCGCCTCATCGTGGCCATCAACGATGACGCGTCGGTCCGCGCCTTGAAGGGACCGGGCCAGCCCATCCTCTGTGCGGCCGATCGAGCCGAACTGGTCGCCGCGCTGCGCGGCGTGCACTACGTGGTGGTGTTCGATGAGCCGACCGTGGCCCCACTGCTGGAACTGCTGACGCCGGCCGTGCACTGCAAGGGCACGGACTACTCCCTCGACACCGTGCCCGAGCGCGACACCGTCCGTGCCTACGGCGGCCGCATCGCCATCGTCGGGGATCCTAAGGACCATTCAACGCGCGACCTCCTGTCACGCATCCGCGAGACGTTGGAGCCAGGTTGAGCAGCGGGGGAGCGACTCGCACGCCGGCAGGCGACCTCAAGCGCGTCCTGATCGTCCGTATGAGCGCGCTCGGAGACATCGTGCACGCGCTGCCCGTCCTGTCGGCGCTGGGCTCGGCGCATCCGCAGGTTGAGATCGACTGGCTGGTGGATCGGCCGTATGCGGGCGTCCTGGATCTCGTGGAGGGTGTGAGTCGTCGCGTCATCGGCCGCCCTGGGCTGCTGCGGGCGTTACGGGAATTGCGGCCGCGCGCGTACGACGTGGCGTTGGATCTCCAGGGCCTGCTGAAGTCCGCGGGCATGGCGCGGCTGTCGGGAGCGGCGCGCGTGATCGGGTTCGAAACGCGTGCCCTGCGCGAGCCGGCTGCACGATGGCTGTACTCCGAACAATGTGCCGTGAGCCCGAGCATGCACGTGGTCAAGAAAAACCTGGCGATGCTGACGGCACTTGGCGTGCGAGCACCGGTGCGCCCCGAGTTCCCCTTCCTGCGATCCGAATCACGCGTCGCAGACCACGTGGTTCAGGATGCCAGGGCGCACGGCGATGGAGGCTTCGCGCTCCTCAATCCCGGCGCGGCGTGGCCCAACAAGCGCTGGCCCCCGAGCCGGTTCGGCCGGCTGGCGGGGGTCCTGCGAGATCGACACGGCATGCCGTCCTACGTCCTGTGGGGCGAGGGAGAGGACGTGCTGGCCGATGCCGTGGTCTCGCTGTCTGATGGGGCCGCGCGCCGTGCGCCGCGCACGTCGCTCGCCGACCTGCTCGCGCTGTTCCGCCAGGCAACGTTGATCGTGTCCGGCGATACCGGGCCGCTTCACCTGGCTGCCGCCATGTCCACGCCGATCGTCGGCCTGTACGGGCCGACGTGGCCGGAGCGCAACGGGCCCTGGAGCCCGGACGACGAGGTGGTATCGAGGGCGGCGCAGTGCGGGTGCCATCACAAGCGGCGGTGTCGGCGGGATGGCTCGTCCGAGGGCGTCGAGCAGCGGATGTGCCTGGCGGATATCAGCGTGGACGAAGTCGCCGCGGCGGTGAGCCGTCGGCTGGCGCGGGGGGCTGGCGACGGTCAGGTGGCAGGCGCGGACCGCGATCCCCACCGGGCCGAGCCAGGATCATGACCGCGAGCGGCCCGGCGCCGGGACCGGGCGGGGACCATGCCCGGCGTGGGGTCGCACCGCACGTCGGCCTGGCGCAGCACCTCGCGCGGTGGCGAGTGTCTCTGGGGTTCGCACTCGGGGTCGTCGTGTTGTGGCTTGCCACACCGACCTGGCACACGCTGGCGATCGGCGCGGCGGTGGCGGTGATTGGAGAAGCGATTCGCGTATGGGCTGCGGGTCACCTCGAGAAGAGCCGCGAGGTGACACGATCAGGCCCGTATCGCTTCACGCGCCACCCGCTCTACGCCGGGTCGTCGCTCATTGGTCTGGGCCTGGCGCTCGCCGCCGCCAACGTGGTGGTGGGTCTCGTCATCGTCGCGTATCTGGGGACGATGTTGACGGCGGCGATACGCGCCGAGGAATCGCACCTGCGGGAAAAGTTTGGCGGGGCGTACGACGCGTACGCGTCGCAAGCGGCCCCTCCGATGATGCGCGCGTTCAGCCTCGCACGTGTGCGGGCCAACCGCGAGCATCACGCGCTGGCGGGCATGCTCGCCGCACTCGCGCTCCTTGCGCTGAAGGCAGCGCTTCGATAGGATCATCACTGGCCGTTATGCGGGCCCAAACACGAACCGGGCACGGGTCGTGAGTCCGCATAACGGCCTTGGCGTGCGCAGCACGCCGAGAGGACAGCAAGAGCGCGCCGGGGCACCGGGTCGCTGGCGAGCTTGCCGGTCGTAGGGCGGTTAGCTCAGTTGGTAGATCACCGGCTTTACACGCCGGCTGTCACAGGTTCGAGTCCTGTACCGCCCACCAGGTTGTCGCTGGTGTTCTCGGGTATGGTTCAGGGGTGACAGCTCGATCCGAGAGCGCGAGTGAGATTCAGGGGTGGTAGTTCAGCTGGTTAGAACGCCGGCCTGTCACGCCGGAGGCCGCGGGTTCGAGTCCCGTCCACCCCGCCACCTTTCCCTCAGTGAATAAAGGAGTTCCCGTCCGACGCGGGAGCCTGCTTGCGAGTAGGCCGTGGACTGCGGGTGGGTGTGCTTGCAACAGACTTGCAAGCCGCGCGGGACTGCTCCAACGTCCGCATTGACTCGTGCAGCCCGCGGAGCGTCGCGTTGAGGTAGGTGCTGGTTTGTTGGAGCGACGCATGACCCAGCATGTGCTGAACGTGGTGCGCCGGCCAGCCGGCCTCGAGCAGCCGAGAGCCGCCTTCGTGACGAAGTGCGCATTCCGGCCATGGTGATCGCTCAGTCCGGTCATCGTGATCGCCGATTCTGGGCAAGCTGATCACTCGTCGGAGCGAAGCGACGCAGGGGTCAGCGCATACCGGGGTCTCCTCGCATCAGGGA
>JBQTIE010000250.1:0-15234 GCA_052389315.1 Acidobacteriota bacterium | reverse complement strand
CGCCTCGCGGCCGCCGCGCGCAAAGAGGGCTTCGCCGTGATTGAAGTATCCCCGACCGATTAGGCTGCCCGCCCTGGCAGTGTCGGTGCCCTTGGCGGCGGTCGGCGGCGCAGCCTCGCTGGACGTCTTGAAGCGGCACCACATGAGTCGTGCTTTTCGGCCGACCGTTCAAGACGTCCGCCCCGCGGAGCGGGGCAAAACCAACACTGCCTCTCGCGAGGCGAAGCCGCAGCATCAGTGCCCGTGGCAGCGGTCGGCGGCGCAGCCTCGCGAGGCGGTACACTGCGACCGCCATGGCTGATTCTCGCCTCCTGCACGTCGGCGTGCTCGGCGCCGGCGACTGGGCCACCGTCGCCCACCTGCCCGGCTGGACGCGCGACGCGCGTGCGAAGGTCATCGCCATCGCCGATCCTGAAATCGATCGTGCTCGCGAAGCGGCGCGCCGGTTCGACATCCCGGCCGTGGCCGGTGACCACCACGAGCTCATCGCCCGCGATGATCTCGACATCATCGACGTCTGCACCCCCAGCCATCTCCACTTCGACCTCGCCTGGCAAGCCTTGGAATCGGGCCGGCACGTGCTCTGCGAGAAGCCCGTGGCCTACGACTTCCGTGACACCCGCCGTGCGGCGGCGCTGGCCCGGTCCAAGGGCCTGAAGACCAAGCTCGGGTTCACGTTCCGCTACGCACCCGCGCTTCGCTACATGCGCGAACTCGTCGCCGAGGGCTTCGTCGGCGAGCCGTACATCTTCAACGGCTACGAGCAGAACTCGCAGTGGATCGATCCGAAGACGCCGCTCCGTCAGGTCGATCACGAAGCCGACCAGTCGGTGCTGCACGTGTCGTCGCTCGAAGGCTACGGCGCCCCCATCATCGACATCGCCCACCTCCTCGTCGGCGCCGACCTCTCCGCCGTCGTCGGGACGATGCGCAATTTCGTGCCCGAGCGCATGGTCCGGGCCACCGGCACGATGATGCGGATGAACATCGACGACGGCGACATCTTCCTCGGCGAGTTTGCGAGCGGCGCGCTCTGCTCCATCCAGACGAGCTATGTGACGGTCGGCAACTACCCCGGCATCGAGGCGCGGTTGTACGGCTCTCGCGGCGCGCTTATCTGCCGCCTCGTGGAGGAGGGCGGCATCTGCGAGCGTCTGTGGTCTGCCACCCCGGGGGAGGTGGAGTTCCGCGAGCTGCCCGTGCCGTCGCGCTTTTATCCGCCGGGCGGACACCGCGGCGAATCCTGGCGCTCGCTCTTCTACGCCAACCTGATCAGCAGCTTCATCTCCGAAGTGCAAGGCAAAGCGCCCGACAACGAGGGCAGCTTCGACGATGGGGCGTGGGTGCAGGAGACGATCAACGCGGTGGAACGATCGTTTCGAGAGCGGCGATGGGTGAGCTTGCCGCTCTCATGACCCCGTCCGCGGCGCTCGACCGGTTCTTCGAGGCTTGGTACCGCCGGCACCCGGTCACGGCCACCTTTACCGGCGTGCACGAGCACGACCATCGATTGCCCGACTGGTCGCCCGCGGGCCTCGATGCCGCCGTGCGCGAAATGCGCACGCTGCGCCGCGACCTCGACGCCGCCGGCCGCGTCCCCGACGATCGCGTGCGAGACGTCGCCGACGAGATCGACCTGGCGCTCGCGGACGCCGTCCTCGAGATTCAGATCGCCGAGCACGAGAGCCGCCACTTCCAGCGCGGCAACCCGGCGCTCTGGACGGGCGAGGCCATCTTCTCCATCGTCTCGCTGGTCACGCGCCCGTTTGCCCCGATCGATCAGCGGCTGCGGGCGGCGGCGGCTCGGCTCTCCGCCATCCCCGCGTTCCTGGAGGATGCGCGGGAGACGATCGTCCACGGCCCTGAGGCCTGGCGGGACCGGGCGCTTCGCGAGTGCGAGGCCGCCGAGAGCCTGTTCGGCAGGAGTCTGCCGGATTGGCTGCCCGGGTCGGGAGCGTCGAGTGCGGTGGCTGCCGAGGCCGGCGCCGCATGCCTCGTCGCGCGCGACGCGTTTCAGCGGTTTGCCACCTGGCTCCTGGGCCTCGCGACCCGTGAGCCGGGCGGCTACGCGGCCGGCGCCGCTCTGATATCGCTGCTCCTGACGCGCGGACACTGGTGCCGGACGCCCCTGGCCACCCTCCTTGACGAAGCCGAGGCCGCCCTTTCCTCCGCACGTGCCACGCTCGACATGCGCGTGCGGGAGGTGGGTGCCTCGAGTTGGGCCGACGCCCAGGCACGAATCGCCGCGCTCCGGCCGACGCCAGACGATTATCTGGTGCGATTCGAGCGTGCCTGGCATCGCTGTCGTGATGCCGCCATCGACGCCGATCTCGTGTCCTGGCCTGATGCGCCGATCCGCTACACCACGGTCCCTTCGCACTTGCGCACGGCCGCGCCGCTGCTCTATTTCCTCGCCTACCGGTCGCCGGCCGTGTTCGACGCCGTCCCGGTCCACGACTACCTCGTCGCCTCCATCGACCATGAGTCGCCGGACCAGGTAGAGGCACGGCTCGGCGCGGCACACGACGCTGCGATCGTGCTCAATCACGTGATTCACCACGGCGGGCTGGGGCATCACGTCCAGAACTGGTACGCGCGCCGGGCGGCGTCGCGTATTGGACAGGTCGCCGCCATCGACGGCGCCTCGCGCATCGCCATGTTCCCGGGCGGCTCGCTCGCCGAGGGCTGGGCCTGTTATGCGTGCGATCTCATGGAAGAGAGCGGGGCGCTGACGGCGCTCGAACGTGCGGCGCAGCAGCACACGCGCGTGCGTCTCGCGGCCCGCGCCGTCGTGGACCTGTCGCTTCACACCGGCGCGTTGAGGTTCGACCAGGCTCTCGACGCCTTCGAGACGCGCGGCCTCATGCCGCCGGCCGCCGCGCGGGCCGAGGCCGTCAAGACCTCCATGTTTCCAGGGACCGCAGCCATGTACTGGCTCGGCATCCGCGCCTTGCACGACTTGAGGGAGCTATGCGCGGCACGGGACGGCGCGAGCTTCTCGCTCCGAGGCTTTCACGATCGCCTCCTCGGATACGGCGCGCTACCAGCGCAGTTGATCGCTCGGCTCATGCACCCTGGACATCTTCTATGGCCTGAGGCGTAACGAATGAAGCAAGTTCTTCGACCGGCCATAGAAGATGTCCGCCCCGCCGGAGGCGAGGCAAGACGAGATATGGACGCTAGCGAAGCGGAGCTTAGTTTGGGTTCTTGGCGGTTTGAGGCGGAGCTTCGCTGGAGTACAGTCCCGATAATGCGTGCGGTTCTTGTCGCGATCAGCGTGGCCGCCGTCGCCGCCGCCTGCGCGCGGGGACCCGCCGGCCGCGGGCCCTCCAACGACCTCCTCATCGTCGGCTACGACCGAGAGCCGGACACGCTCAACCGGTTCAGCACGCACATCCTCGAGGACATCCAGGTCGGCGTCGTCGAAGGCCTCACGATCACCGACGATCGGATGCGCATCGTGCCGCTTCTGGCCGCCGAGGTGCCGACGCTCGACAACGGCGGCGTCACGCTGCGCCCGGATGGCGGGATGGACGTGACGTGGAGGCTGCGGCCGAACGTGACGTGGCACGACGGCACGCCGTTCACCTCCGCCGACGTCAAGTTCACGGTCGAGGCCATCAACGACCCGGCCTACAATCCCGAGAGCACGGACGGGTTCGATCGAATCTCGTCGGTGGACACGCCCGATGCGCTGACGGCCGTGGTGCACTACCGGGAGGTGTACGCGCCGTACGCGCTGCAGTTCATGCGGGGGGCGCTGCCCAGGCACGTCCTCGAGGGCCGGGACATCGACCGCGCCGCCGACTACAATCGCGCGCCGCTCGGGACCGGCCCCTACCGCGTCGCGGAGTGGAAGAGCGGCGAATACATCCGGCTGGAACGTGTGGCCTCGTATTGGCGGGGAGCCGAGCTTCCCAAGATCCGCCAGATCCTGTTCCGGTTCATCCCGAACACCAACACGCGCATCAACCAGCTCAAGAGCGGCGAAGTGCACCTGGTCGCGATGTTCCCCTGGGACAAGCACCGCGAAGTGGCTGCCCTCCCCGGCATTCGCGTCGCGCGCACGGCGGGCAATGCCTACGAGCACGTCACGCTCAACCAGCGGCGCGTGCCGGCGTTTCGGGACGCCGCCGTGCGGCGGGCGCTGATGCATGCGATCGATCGCGAGCTGATCGCCGCGTCGATTCTCGACGGCCTGGCGGCGATCACGCACGGCCCGATTCAGCCCGTCTCGTGGGCGTACGAAGACGCCGTCACGAAGTACGCGTTCGATCCAGCCCGTGCGCGCCGGCTGCTGGACGAGGCGGGCTGGACCGACCCGGACGGCGACGGCATTCGCGCGAAGGACGGCACGCCGCTGGCGTTCACCCTCATCACGCAGGCGGGCTTCGGCGTCCGCGAAAGCGTGGCTCAGGTCCTCCAACGACAGTTCCGCGATGTGGGCGTCGCGATGAAGGTGCAGCTCGTGGACGGCACGAGCATCAGCGCCCTGTGGTTCGAGGGGCGATTCGATGCCTTTCTGCACTGGTGGCAGATGCCCGCCGACCCCGAGCTGACGTTGTTCTTCGCGGCCGACCGCATGCCCCCGCGCGGCCGCAACATCAACTTCATCGAGGACGAGGCGCTCACGGGCCTCGTGTACGCCGCCGACCGGACCGTGGATCTCGAGCAGCGGCGGCAGTATCTGTCACAGGCGCAGCGCCGAATCGCCGATCTGCTGCCTGAGCTCCCGCTCTACGGCATCACCAAGCTCGACGCGGTGCCCGTCGGTCTCAGCGGCTTCACCGGCAACCCCACCAACCTCGGCGTCTTCTGGAACGTGCACGAATGGGAGTTCCGCTGATCGCACGGGTGGCAGGCACACTGCCGCTGCTCGTCGTGATCTCGATGGGCGTCTTCGGGCTGCTCCACCTCGTCCCCGGGGGGCCGCTGACGGTGTATCTGTCGAATCCTGATGTCCGCCCGGAGGATCTCGAGCGGCTGCGGCGCGCCCTCGGGCTCGAGCAGCCGGTCTGGCGGCAGTACTGGCTCTGGGTCGTCGGCTTCCTGTCGGGCGACTGGGGGTTCAGCTACAGCGACGGGCGCCCGGTCGTCGAGCGGGTCGCCGAGCGGCTCCCGGCCACGCTCGAGCTGATGACCGTCTCGCTCGGGTTCGCGGCCCTGACGATGATTCCGCTGGGGATCGTGCCGGCGATCGCACGGCCGCGGTGGTTGCGGAGGGCGACCTCCCTCGTGTCGTTCGCCGGCATCTCGCTACCGGTCTTCTGGTTCGGCCTCGTGCTGCAGCTCCTCTTCGCCGTCGAACTGGGATGGCTCCCTTCGTCTGGCCGCACGACGCCCGGCGATGGCGGCCCCGTGGATCGCCTTCAGCACCTGATCCTGCCCGCCGTGATGCTGGCGGCCGTCCACGCCGCCGCCTGGTCGCGCTACCTGCGCGCGGCGGTGACCGACACGCTCGGCCAGCCGCATGTGGCCGCCGCCCGCGCCCGCGGCGTGCCCCGGCGCATCGTTGTCTGGCGGCACGCGGTCCGGCCCGCCGCCCTCCCCGTCGTCACCATCGTGCTGCTCGACGCGGCGCTGATGGTCGCGGGCACGGTCGTGACCGAGAGCGTGTTTGCGTGGCCTGGCCTGGGAAGCCTCTTCACCGAGGCGCTCGCGCGGCGTGACTACACCGTGCTGATGGCGGTCCTGATGCTGGCGTCGGTGGCGATCGTGATCGTGAACCTGGTCGCGGACCTCGTGTATCCGCTCATCGATCCGCGGGTGCACGCGTGAAGCGCGCGGGCGCCGCCGGCGTCGTGCTCGGCGCGTTGCTGGTGGCGGCCGCGCTGGCGCCGTGGCTCGCGCCGTCTGCGCCGGACGCGCTGGATCTGGCGAACCGCCGCGCGTGGCCGTCGATCGCCCACTGGTTCGGCACCGACGAGCTGGGCCGCGACGTGCTGAGCCGCGTGCTGTTCGGCGCGCGCGTGTCGCTGGCGGTCGGACTGCTCTCCGCGCTGGTGGCGGCCGTCATCGGCGTGGGCATGGGCGCGGCGAGCGGGTATGCCGGCGGCCGGCCCGACGCGCTGCTGATGCGACTGACCGACGCGGCTCTCTCGGTGCCGCGCCTGCTGCTGCTGATGGTCGCCGCCGCCGTGCTCGACCCGTCGATCGGCCTGCTCATCGTGCTCGTCGGCGTCGTCGGGTGGATGGAAACGGCGCGGGTGACGCGGGCCGCCTTCCTCTCGGGGCGCGATCGCGAGTTCGTGCTGGCCGCCCGCGCGGCCGGCGCCCGCCCGCTGCGCATCGTCGCCGCGCACCTGCTCCCCGTCGCCGCGCCCGCCATCATCGTGTCCGCCACGCTGGCGGTCGGCCGCGGCATCCTGCTGGAGTCCACGCTCAGCTTCTTCGGCGTCGGCGTGCAGCCGCCCACCGCCAGCTGGGGCAACATGCTGTATCAGGCGCAGGCGACGATGAGCACCGAGCCGTGGCTGGCGGTTTTTCCCGGCGCGTGCATCTTCATCACCGCGGTCGCCATCAACTCGCTCGGGGATCGTCTGAGCACCGGCCAGTGACGGTGACGCGTCATCCGGAGCTCTTGACACGCGTTACACAGCCTTGCAGGTGAGGACTCAATGAACGCCTGCGTGTCTAGCAGAACGGCTACTCGCGCGCGCCCGCGGAGATGAGGAACGCCACGACCGCCGAGTGACCTCCCAGCCGGGCCGCCTTCAGCGGCGTGCGCCAGTCGTCCGCGCCACGGTAGTTGATGACGTGGACGCGCAATGAGCGGGCTGCCGTCGCCTTCGACGCCCATGTTGGGGTCGGCGCCTTTGTCGAGGAGGAGGCGAACGATGTCCACGCGGCCCGCGCGTGCGGCCGCGATCAGCGGGCTGCCGTCGCCTTCGATGGCCGCGTTGACGCTGGCGCCCGCCGCCAGCAGATCGTTGATCCCATCGACGTCGCCATCCGCAGCGGCCTCGTACAGCTCCCGGTCCAAACCGCGCTGACGACGACTCTGATCGGGAGCGATCGGCGACGCGGACACGAGGGCTGCGGTTTTGTCACTCGCGGGAATTGCGACCGCGCGCACCGGCGCCACGGCGAGGACGAACAGCGCTGCCGCACCGAACGCGCCGACGACCGTGGCGAGGCCGGCACGGCCGCGGCGCTGTCGCTCGTCGAGCACGGACGATACGCGCAGCGACAGATCGCTGCGATTGGCCATTCCAAGTGTGGGCTGCGCGTGGGCGGCTGACAACCGTCTCGCCAGCGACACGAGCTGCTCTGCGTACTCCATACTTTCCTCCCTCTCCACTACGGCATCGTCACAGGCGCGCTCGGCCTCGAGGCTGAGACTCCGCCAGGCCACCCACACCAGCGGATGAAACCACCAGACCGCGCAGATGGCCCGCGCGGCCGTTTCCACGGCCCAGTCGCCGCGCCCGACATGCGCGAGCTCGTGCACGAGCGCGCGCCTCAAGTCCGACTCGTGCCACTCCCGCGCGTCCGCCGGCAACAGAATCACCGGGTGCGTCGTGCCGAAAGTGAGCGGCGACGACACGTCTTCGTGCAGCACGAGATCCACCTTGCGCGTCACACCGCTGTCGGCGGCGAGCGATTGCAGCGGGTCACGCATTTCCAGCCACGGCAGGCCCGTGCGTCGCAACCGGCCAAGGCGCCAGAGGACGGTCGTGAGCGGAGCCAGGACCAGGAGACTGCCGAGGGCCCACGCACCCAGACCCACGGCGCGCCGCGACTGCCACAGCCACTGCGCCGAGGTCGAGACGGCAGAGGCGGAGGGCTGCGCCGCTCTGCGCGGTTGCACAGCCGGCAGGAGATCGCCGGCGGCGTAGAGCGGGGCCTGACCGGTGCTGACGGGGACGGGCACGGGCACCTCGGGCGCCGTCAGCGCCACGATGGGCAGCAGCAGCACGGACCCGAAGGTGACCGCGAGCAGCAGGTGGCGGACGGAGGCGCGGGTGCAAGCGGCCAGACGGACGGCCAGCAAGCCGATGCCGAGGATCACGGTGGCCTTGGCCAGCAGGGACAGCTCCGGGAACTGGCTGAGCGTCAGCAGGGCGTTCGAGACGATGGCATTCATGGGCGTCTCCGCTCCTGCCTGACTCGCTCGATCTGCGCGCGCAGGGCGTCCAGCTCCTCGTCGCTCCACGCTTCCTGCTTCAGCAGGGCCGCCGCGGTGTCGCCGGGCGACCCGCGGAAGAACACCCGCACGAGCTGGGTGACGGCCTTGCGTTGCGCGGCGGCACGCGAGGTGGTGGGAGAGTAGACATAGCGGAGGCCTTCGGCGCGGTGGCGGATGAAGCCCTTGGCCTCGAGCTTGACGAGCATGGCCCGCACGGCGGAGTAGCTGGGCGGGTCGGAGAGCCGCTCGCGGATCTGGTCGGCCGACGCCTTGTCGCCCAGGGCGAGGAGGACGTCCATGATCTCGCGTTCGCGGCGGCTGAGCTTTTCGGGTACGGGCATGTCGGTCCTTTCCTGATGTGCTACGTGAGTAGCATTGTGCTACAAACGTAGCATGTCAAGAGGCCTCCGCGAAAAATGCCGGCGCTCGCCGCGCCGCCTTGAACTGGAAGGACCAGCCGGCCGCGAGCCCCGCAGGAGGGACCAGGCCTAGCGAGGCTCCGCCTCGGACCGTCAAGCATGACAAGGTGTGGCTTCGCCTCGCTAGCGGCAGTGCTGGCTTTGCCCCGCCTCCGGCCGGGCGGGAAAACTTGACTCAAGTGGTTGGGAATCTGCAGAGTCAAGTTTTCCAGCGAGGCTCCGCCTCGGACCGTCAAGCATGACAAGGTGTGGCTTCGCCTCGCTGGCGGCAGTGCTGGCTTTGCCCGGCCTCCGGCCGGGCGGGAAAACTTGACTCAAGTGGTTGGGAATCTGCAGAGTCAAGTTTTCCAGGTGCGCCGGTGTTGCCCGCCGTCGTCGAAGGAGCGTACTCTAGAGCCGCTCATGCCCCTGGCCCCCGGCACCCGCCTCGGCCCCTACGAAATCGCCGGCGCACTGGGCTCAGGCGCGATGGGCGACGTCTACCGCGCGCAGGACACGCGACTCGGGCGCAGTGTCGCCGTCAAGGTGCTGCCAGCCCAGTTCGCCCAGGACGCCGAGCGCCTCAGCCGCTTCGAGCGCGAAGCCAGGGCGATTGCGAAGCTCAATCACCCGCACATCCTCGCCATTCACGACGTCGGCGAGCACCACGGCCTCCGCTTCATCGTCACCGAGCTGGTCGAGGGCAAACCCCTGCAAGGGCCGCTGGCGCTGAGGAAGCTGCTCGACGTCGCGGCGCAAATCGCCGACGGCCTGTCGGCCGCGCACGCGGCCGGCATCGTGCACCGCGATTTGAAGCCCGACAACATCCTCCTCACCGGCGAAGGCCGCGTGAAAATTCTCGACTTCGGTCTCGCCAGAGATCTTCCCGCATCGCGCGATGGGGAGACGATCGCCCAACCCGGCACCGAGGCCGGCCTGGTGCTCGGCACCGTCAGCTACATGAGCCCGGAGCAGGCGCGCGGGCAGGACATCGATGCGCGGTCGGACCAGTTCTCGCTTGGCGTCGTGCTCTACGAGCTGGCCACCGGACGCCCGGCGTTCCAGCGTGACAGCGCGCCGCAGACGCTGGCAGCCATCATCGAGGCCGATCCGGATCTCACGGCCCTCGCGGCGTTCCCCACGCCCTTGCGCTGGCTCGTCGAGCGCTGTCTGGCCAAGGATCGCACGGAGCGGTACGCCTCGACCGCGGATCTCTATCGCGACCTGCGCCAGCTTCGCGATCGGCAGTCGGAGCTCACCAGGTCGGGCGTGCCGGACACGGTCGCGCGCAGGGTCAAGAGGCGGCCGTGGCCGGCCATCGCCGCCGGCATGGCGCTGGTGGCGCTGGCGGGTGCGACGCTGATGATCCGGTCGGCGTCGCGGTTCTCAATCGACCAGTATCGTTTTCTCCCCCTCGCGGTCACCCCGGGAGTCGAATCGATGCCGGCCTGGTCACCCGATGGACAAACAATCGCCTACAGCGGCGAGGTGGACGGCTACTACCAGATCTTCACGCGGCGTCTGGACCAGTCCTCGCCGTCGAAGCTCACCGCGCTCGACGGCGATTGTCTGTTCCCGCAATGGAATGGTGCTGGCACGCGTGTGTTCTTTGAAGTGGAGCGGCCGCAGCCCTCGGGCCGGCGCCGCAGCGACCTATGGGTGATCAGCGCGGCGGGCGGCCAGCCCGAGCCGATCGTCGAGGGGATCTCCGCCTACGCGGTCGGACCCGACGGATCGACGATTGTCTTCGTCTCGCCGGCGGAAGGCGACACCTATCAGATGTTCGCACTGGAGACGCCGGGCGGCGCCCCGCGCGCGCTGACGACGCTCTCGGGTGGCACGTGGGTCAGCGGCGGGTTCGATCTGAACACGCCCGAGTTTCGATTCTCACCGGATGGCCGCCAGGTCGCAATCGGCGAGAACACGAATCGCGTGCTGCTCATGGCCAACCCGCTCCAGGCGACGGGCACGACCGGCCGGTGGGTGCGGGCCGCACCCGAGGCGGGCGGAGACGTGATGCTGGACGGCTTCAGCTGGCTGCCGGACAGCCGCCATCTCGTGTTCAACGTCAGAGATCCCGAAGGCGGTGACAGCGCGCTGTGGATGGGCGACGCCGAGCGCGGCAGGCTTCGCCGGCTGACGGCCTCTCAACAATGGGAAACCACGCCGGCCGTCTCCCCCGACGGATCGCGAGTGGCCTTCAGCACGACGCCGCTCGACTGGGACCTCGTCGAGATCACGCTGCCTGGCGGCCGCCTCCAGCCGGTCATCGCCAGTTCCAGGTACGACGGCTGGGGCGACTGGCTGCCCGACGGCGAGGGCGTCATCTTCTCCACCCAACGCACGGGCCGCTTCGAAATCTGGATGCATCGGTTTCGCGACGCCACTGAGCGCGCCCTCATCACCCCGGCTGACTTTCCGGGTGAGACGTCGTTCTTCCTCGTTCAAGGGGCCGTGTCGCGCGATGGCCGCAGTGTCGCCTACGTGCGGTTCACCGGCGCCAACGCGCGGATCTTCGTGTCGGCCATGTCGGGCAGCCGGCCGGTTCAGCTCACCCCGGGCGCGGATGCACCGCGCGAGGACGGCCCCTCGTGGTCACCGGATGGCCGATGGATCGCGTTCCGCCGCGGGGAGCGTCTGCTGAAGGCCCTCGCCAGCGGCGGCACGCCCCCCATCGAGGTGACGGCGGGTGTGGGCACTGGACCGGACGGCGGAGGGGCAGCAGCCCTCTGGACGCCAGGCGGCGAGGCCCTCATCTACAAGTCAACCGCCGGGCTGCAGCAAGTGTCCGCCGAAGGCGGGCCGCTTCGTCTGATCACGGCCGAGCGGCCCATCATCTTCGACCTCGCGCCGGATGGCCGATCGCTGTACGCCATTGTCGAACGCCAACGCCGCTCGCTCGAGCTGGTGACCATCGACGTCGCGTCAGGGGCGACCACACCGCTCGCCCCGCTCGGCCGATGGCCGCTCGCGCCGGATGTCGTGATGTATCGCGATACGATCCGTGCGCTCCGCGTCTCGCGGGACGGCAAGCGGCTGATGTTCGCCTATCTGAACCCCCGCGCCGACATCTGGATTCTCGACGGCCTCACCGTGCCGCGACGATCGTGGTGGCCGTTCGGGCAATGACGGAGAAACTGACTCGTCATGCCAACATTCGCGGCCGTCAAGGCTCCTCGCCACGTGCGCGCCGGCGTGATCGGCGGGCTGGCACAGGACGCCCGCTATGCGCTCCGCACGTGGCGTCGGGCGCCAGCGGCGACCGCTCTCGCGGTGGTCACCCTGGCGTTGGGCATCGGCGGGAGCACCGCCCTGTTCACGGTCATCCAGGCGGTCCTGCTTCGTCCCCTTCCCTTCCAGGATTCCGATCGCCTGACGATGATTCAGCCCTCGTCTGGCGCCAGGCTCTCGTCGGCGTATCTGGACGAGTGGCGGCGCGAGAGCCGCGGCTTCGCGGATCTGGCCGGCTTGGTACGACCAGCGCGTCAACCTCACCGGCACCACCGTCCCGCAGGAAGTCCTCGCCGACCGGGTCACACCCAACTTCTTTGCGCTGTTGGGCACGGGTGCCATTCTCGGCCGCACCTTTACGGCTGAACCAACGTTGAGCCACGTCGATCCCGAAGTGATCGTGAGCCACGGGTTCTGGCAGCGCCACTATGGCGGCGACACGGGCGTCATCGGACAGCCGATCACGTTGGACGGCGAACGCCTCACGATCATCGGCGTGATGCCTCCAGGCTTCACTATCCGCACGACCGAGCTGGCCGAATCACGCGCCGAGGTCTGGCTGCCGTTTCGACTCGTCCCCGGCAGCCCGGTCGGCATGGGAGGTGCTCTGCACGTCGTCGGGCGTCTGTCGTCACGAGCCACCGTCGAGCAGGCGCAAGCCGAGCTTGCGGCGATCAGCCGCCGAATTGAAGAAGCGCATCCCTCGTACAGCCGCGACTGGGTGGTGGTCGTCAGCCCCCTGCTCGCGGCCACGGTCCGAGACGTGCGGCAGCCCCTCGTCGTGTTGTTCGGCGCCGTCGGCATCGTCTTGCTCATCGCGTGCGCCAACGTGGCCAACCTCACGCTGAGCCGCGTCGCCGCCCGGGAGGGAGAGTTCGCGGTCCGCCTCGCCCTCGGCGCCAGCACGAGACGAGTCGTGGGTCAGCTGCTCACGGAGACCGCGATGCTCGCGCTGTCTGGCGGCGTGTGCGGCCTGCTCGTCGCGGGGTGGACGACAGCGCTCCTCGTCTCGGGCGTGCCGGCCGGCCTCGACTTGCCTCGCACTCAGGAGATCGCCGTGGATCTGAGAGTCCTCGCGTTCGCCGCGGGCATCACGCTGCTGACGGCGGCCCTCTCGGGCCTGGCCCCGTCGCTCACCTTCGGACGATCGACACCGCAGTCTCTCCGGGCGGGCGGCGGGCATGCGTCTCCAGGCGGTCACACGCATCGCGTGGGCGGGGCGCTCATCGTCGCTGAAGTCGGGCTGGCCGTCGTGCTCCTGGCTGGCGCCGGGCTCGTCACGCGGAGCTTCTGGGACATGAGTCTCGTCGATCCCGGATTTCGCGCCGACGACGTGCTGACGATGCGCGCGACGCTGCCGGACTCGCGGTACGACGCCGATGGGATTCGCCGCTTCAGCCGGAATCTGCGTGAGCGCCTCGGGGCGCTGCCGGGCCTCCGGCACGTGGGCTTTGTGAGCTACCTGCCCATGAGCCGCTTCGGGCAGGCCGAGCGCTTCGAGCTGGAAGAACGCCCCGACGCGTCGCTCGACGACCAGAAGTTCTCGTGGGTCAGCATCGTGGGAGGCCGGTACTTCGACGCGATGGAGATTCCATTGCGTCGCGGGCGCGTCCCCGGTGACACCGACACCGAGCACTCTCCGGCGGTCTTCGTGATCGACGAGGAACTGGCGCGCCGGCATTGGCCGGGGGGCGACCCGGTGGGCGCGCGCATGATCTGGCGACGACGGGACGCCCCGACGCGGTGGTCGGCGAGATCATCGGCGTGGTCGGGGGCGTGCACTGGGGCGGCCTCGCGGCGCCGCGGCAGGGGACCACGTACTTCTGGCTTCCACAACGCCCGGATCGCCGGCTCACCATTGTCGCGCGGACGATGGGAGATCCCGGGATCTCCGCGCCGGTCGTCGCGTCAGAAGTGGCGCGGATCGATCCTGACCAGCCGGTGGCGGACGTGCGCGCGATGCGAGACTACGTGGCCGACGACCTCGCGCGGCCGCGCTTCACGATGTTCGTCCTGGCGAGCTTTGCTCTCGCGGCGCTGCTGCTCGCCGCGGTCGGCGTGTACGGCGTCATCGCCTTCGCCGTGTCGCTGCGCACCCGTGAGATTGGTGTGCGGGTTGCGCTGGGGGCCAGCTACCGCGACGTGCTCGGGCTCGTCATGGGGCGCGCCCTTCGATTGGCGGCGTCGGGACTCGCCGTTGGAATCGCGGCGGCCCTCGCGCTGGGGCCTGTGCTGGAGGGCCTCCTGTTTGGCGTGTCGCCGACCGATCCGACGACGCTCGTCGGCGTGGCGGTCGTGCTCGCCGCGGTCGCGATGCTGGCCGCGTATGCGCCGGCGCGCCGAGCGGCCCGAGTGAGTCCCATGATGGCGCTGAAGAGCGAGTAGGGCCGGGGCGTCTCGAGCCGGCCTCGCGGCGGTGGTAGCGTAGCAGCATGGCTTACGACCGGCTCCTGACGAGAGCGCACGACCTTGCGCGCGCCTACCTTCACAGCCTGCCCGAACGCTTCGTCAACGCACGCGTCCCAGCCTCCTCGATCGCCGAACGGCTCGGCGGACCGCTGCCCGACGCATCGGAGGATCCGCTCGACGTTCTCGAGGCGCTCGCCGCCGGCGTCGAGCCGGGCCTCGTCGCCACGGCCGGTCCTCGCTACTTCGGGTTCGTCACCGGCGGAAGCCTCCCCGTCGCCGTGGCCGCCGACTGGCTGGTGTCCGCGTGGGATCAGAACGTCGGCCTGCACGTGATGTCGCCAGCCATAGCGGCCCTCGAGGACATCACGGCGGCGTGGATCCTCGATCTGCTCGGCCTGCCGCCGACCGCGAGCGTCGGCTTCGTCACGGGAGCGCACATGGCCAACGTGACGGCGCTGGCCGCCGCGCGCCACGAGGTGTTGCGCCGGGCCGGGTGGGACGTCGAGGCTGGGGGCCTGCAGGGCGCGCCTCGGGTCGCGGTGCTGGCCGGCGATCAGGCGCATGCATCGATCGGCGCGGCATGCCGGATGATTGGGCTCGGCGCCTCGACGATTCAACGCATCGCCTCGGATGACCAGGGGCGGATGCTCGTCGATGACCTGGCTCGCACGCTCGCCGCCTGCGACGGCCCCACCATCGTCTGCGCGCAGGCGGGCAACGTGAATACCGGCGCCTGCGATCCGATTGATGAGATCGCCGCCCGTTGCCGGGCATCCGGCGCGTGGCTCCACGTCGATGGGGCTTTCGGGTTGTGGGCGGCTGCCGCACCGGATCGCCGCCACCTGGTCGCCGGACTCGACGCCGCCGACTCGTGGTCCACCGACGGCCACAAGTGGCTCAATGTCCCGTACGACAGCGGCATCGCCATCGTCCGGCACCCGGGCGCCCACCGTGCCGCGATGGGCCAGCACGCGGCGTATCTAATGCGCGGCGTCGGCGAGCAGCGGGACGGCATGGAGTGGACGCCGGAAGCCTCGCGCCGCGCTCGCGTCGCGCCGCTCTACGTCG
>JBQTIE010000249.1:0-3412 GCA_052389315.1 Acidobacteriota bacterium | reverse complement strand
GAGGCCACGGCCGCGGCCACCAGGAAGAGGGTGGCTACGCCGGCGCGCAGGCGGCTTCGAGGGGGACCGTCGAACGGAGGCTGGCGCACGGTCCCATACCACGGCGTCACGGCAACGGCACTTTCGCCTGCAGGTCGTCGAACCAGTTCGCCACCACCTGGATCACCCGGGAGGGCGATTCGAGCGGCGTGCGCTTCAGCAGGAGAAAGCGACCGTCCCGCCCAATCGTGCCGTTGCCCTGGTAAGGACTGGAAAAGAGAACGCGCGGGACGCCGATCTTCGGCTTCTCCCCGGCCGTCTCAATGGGAACGGCCATCATATCTCCTCCTTGTGTTGTCGGCACGTTCCGGTAGTACAGCTCGCGGCCGTTGGACGACCACAGCGGCCACTGTCCGCCGCCGCGCGAAACCGGGAACTGCCCGCCGCCGCCCACCGAGGCAAGCCAGACTTCGAATTCTCCTGAGATATTCGACTGATACGCCAGCCATCGGCCGTCCGGCGAGAACCTGGGGTTCAGCTCGGCAAACGGCGCGTCCAGAAAGCGCCGCGCTCGCAGCTTTCCTTTCAGTGGCACGAGCCAGATGTCGGTTGCGCGTCCATCGGCCGCATCCGCCTCGTGGTAGGCCAGCATGGAGCCATCGGGCGAGACGGATCCGGGCTGCTGTCGGTTCGCGCTGGTCGTGAGCCGCTCCTCGTTGTCACTCCGGTCGGCCGCTCGCCAGTACAGGTTCCCGTCCGTCCACGAGGAATAAATCACGCGCAGCCCGTCGGGCGTCCAGATCGGAAAGCTGGCGCCCGTGCCGTCGGTCAACCTCCGCGGCGTGCCGCGCGCGACCAGATCGTCGACGAAGAGGTCCCGACTACTCCCCGGTGCCGCATAGGGCCGCACGAGCCAACGGCCGTCGGGCGACAGGCTGTAGTCGAAGCCCAGGCCGGGAATCGGCTCGATCTCCTTCGTCGTGCCGTCCGGTCCGACCCACAGCGGCGTCTTGTTGATCTCATCGAGGCCGCCGGGGATGTAGGCCAGCAATCCACCAGGCGAAACGTGGAAGTGTGCCCCGCCGGACAGGTTGTTCAGGACGCCGTCCAGGATCGGAACGGCGGGGCCGACCATCCGCAGGCGCGCCAGATCGAACGGCGCGGCGTGCAGCCCTTCCGGCCGCGCGTAGATCAGCCACGCCCGCCCGCCGTCCGGAGAGACGACACGGCCGTAGCTTGCGTTCTCCACGAGAATCGTATCTGTGCCGCCCGAAAGCGGTTGAAGCGCCACGTCAAAGCCGCCGCGCTTGGTTCGCGTGTAGAGTAGATGCGTGCCGCCGGGCAGGATCTGCGGCCACGTCCCGGCGTCGCGCAGTTCGCTCACGCGTTCGGGCGTGCCGCCGCTTGCGGCAACCCGCCACAAGCCGATCGACCGCGGGTTGAGGGCGCCGAAGACCATGGTGTCGTCGGGCCCCCACGCGACGCCTTGCACGGCGAACCCCCGCAGGCCATCGCCCATGCTGTCGACGACGGTCTGCGCGGTACCGCCCTCGATGGGTATCCGCTTCAGGCTGCCACCGTCCGGAAAGGTCGTAAAGGCAATCCACCGCCCGTCGGGGGACAAGACGGGGTTCGCCGCATCCTCCGTCCCCGCGATCGGCGTGCTGTCGAATCCGTTCAAGGGTCGCAGGTAGAGCTGCCGGCGGCCCCCAACCATCCCGACGTAAACGATCCGACGGCCATCGGGCGACACGGCCACGGACGCTCCGCGTCCAATGGCAAAAAGCGAGACGCCGGGTGGCAAAGCGATCGACAAACGTACCGGACCGCGGATTTCGGGCGCCGGTGTCGTCACGGCATATCCAATCGCGACCGCCGCGACGGCGCCAAGGACACCGACGAGCGTCCATGGGATCAGGGGGAGCGATGGGCGCTTCACCGAACGTGTCTGGCCGGCGCCCGCGGCCGCGTGCGGATCGGCGATCGCATCCTCGATCTCGATGCGGGCGTCCGCGATATCGTGGAGCCGACGCGCCGGATCTTTCGTCAGGCAGCGCCGCAGCAGGTCGCGCACGCGGTGCGGCGTCCCGGGCGGCAGCAGGCCCCAGTCGGGGTCGGTGGTCGTAATGGCGCCAAGCACGTCCGCCGACGACTCGCCGGGAAACGAACGGCTGCCGGTGAGCATCTCGAAGAGGACGCAGCCGAACGCCCAGATGTCGGCTCGTTTATCCACGGGGAGCCCGCGGGCCTGCTCCGGGCTCATGTACGCCACGGTCCCGAGCACGACGCCTTCGGTGGTGTCGCTCGCAGTCACCCGTGAGAGATCGTCACCGTCCAACGCGCGAATCTTGGCGATTCCGAAGTCGAGCACCTTGACCACGCCGCCCGGTGTGATCTTGATGTTGGCCGGCTTGAGATCGCGATGCACGACGCCTTTGTCGTGTGCCGCCTCGAGCGCCTCGGCCAACTGGCGCGCGATGGGCAATGCTTCGTCGATGGCACGCGCAGACGTGGCGCGCGGCCGATCGCGCAGCTTCTCGGCCAGGGTGGCTCCTTCGACGAGCTCGAGGATCAGGGCGGGAACGCCGCCGCTGTCCTCCAAACCGTAGATGCTGGCGATGTTCGGGTGATTGAGCGCGGCGAGGATCCGCGCCTCGCGCTCGAAGCGCGCCAAACGTTCGGGATGCTGCGCCAGCGTCGAGGGGAGGATCTTCACGGCGACATCGCGGCCCAGCTTCGTGTCGCGCGCACGGTAGACTTCACCCATGCCCCCGGCGCCCAGCAGCGGCCCGAGGACATACGGCCCGAGGGTCACACCTTCGCGGCCGCCGTGGACTGCCGGCCACACGTGGGCAGCCGCCTCGGCGACGCCGCGTTGGAGCAACGTGCCGTCCGGCTGAGCAAGGAGCGCACCGACGTCCTGACGCAACGGCGCGTCTTCGCCGCACTCGGCGGCGAGAAACGCGTCACGATCGACAGGGACCAGTTCACGAGCCGCGTGGAACAGCTCTTCGATCCGCCGCAAGCGCTCCGGCGTCACGTCCGCTCCTCGTTGGTCAGCCTCTTGTGGGCAACCGCCTGGGCAAAGGTCGTTGGGCGTCGGCCGGTGTAATGATACCTGAACGACCGGAACGGTGGATGCTCGCTCGCGCCCGTCGCGCCAGGGTTGTAACCCCGCTGGTCGCTCACTTGAAGGTTCCAGGCATCGATCCCGCCGACGACAGCAAATCAATGAGGGCCCGGTCGCGGACGCACGCCCTATAATCCAGCCCAACCGCCGTGAGCCTGGCCCCAGGATTCCGGCTCGGCCCGTACGACGTGACCGCCCTCATCGGGGAGGGCGGCATGGGCCAGGTGTATCGCGCGACCGACGCGAAGCTGAAACGCGAGGTTGCCCTCAAGGTCCTGCCGGCTGACGTCGCGAACGATCGCG
>JBQTIE010000248.1:0-5905 GCA_052389315.1 Acidobacteriota bacterium | reverse complement strand
GCCCAACATGCTCGGCGGTCTGAGGCGAAGCCTCGCTAGGTTTCCGGTGACAGGCCCCAGGTGGGATTGGAACGGCGCTCGGGACGCGCGGCTAGCGTGACGTGGGACCGAAATAGCCGCGCTTGGTCCTCGTCGTCACGCTGGGACGAGCCACCTGCACGGCAATCCGCCGCCAGCTCCCGTCGCGGCGCACGCTGTTCGACGCGTAGCCCAGGCTGTACTGGCTCGAGAGCTCTGCGGAAATCTGGCCATAGACGTCCTTGAGATCCTCAACGCGCGCCGGGAAGAACGCCCGTCCCCCGGTCTCCTGGGCGAACTGTCGAAGCACGAATTCGGCTTCGCGAAACCCTTTCGTTTGCGCCGCGTCCCGTGGCTGCAACCCGATGGTGTAAATCGTCGTCTCAGAGCGCTTGGCCAGATCGAGCACCTCCTCGAACGTCACCAGGCTCGACGTGTCCTCGCCGTCTGACAACACGATGATCGCTTCTCGGCGCAGGTCGTCACGGCTCGTGGCCTTGACCTTCGCCAGCGCTCTCAGGGAGATGTACAGCGCGTTGTGCAGGGACGTCGAGCCGCCAGCAGTGGTCGCGCGGATCGCCTGCTCCAGATCGGCCGCCCGGGGCGTGAAGTCTTGTGCGATCTGAACGCGGCTGTCGAAATCCACGACCTGCGCCATGTCCTGCGGGCGGAGCGTGCGAGCGAAACCGACCGCGGCTTCCTGGGCGATCGCGAGACGGTTCTCCATGCTCGCGCTCGTGTCGATCAGCAGCGAGAGGGAAATCGGAAGCCTCGTCCGTGCGAAGAAGATGAGCTCTTGCCGAGCACCATCCTCGAGCACCGAAAAATCCTCCTCCGCGAGGTCCGTCACGTACCGATTCTGGCTGTCGACAACCGTCACGTTCAAAGAGACGATGTCCACCCCGGCGCGGAAGACTTCGGTCTTCGGAGGCTGGCCTGCCGCTTGGACCGCACGGGTGGCCAAAGCGTCGGCCGGGTGGCGTCCTGAGTCCGCCCAGACAAACGGCGAACGCATGGCACTCATCGCCACAAGTAAGGCGGCGACGGCGCACGGGCCGCTCAGGGCGTGCAGGCCAGATCTCGGCGTCACCGCTGATCCTGTCTGCGCGCAGGCGTTCCTCGCGCCATGAGCCCGGTCTTCGCTGCGCGCACCTCGATGCGCTCGGGTGGAATCAGAGACTCCGGCCGTGAGTACACGATGCGGTACTGCGCCTTCATGATGGCCGCCAGATGGTCGAGCCGCGGCTCGAACGACATGCTCGTCAGGACATCCATCCGCACGCCGCCCGATTCCCGCGGACCCCGGTCGAGCACCGTGGCCCGGTTCCGTGCCTCGTCTGTTCGGAACGAGCCGCTAGGGTTGACAAGCACGATGGCGTGCATCGTGACGCCGCTGGTGCCCAAGGCTTCGAGCACGTGCTGATAGGTCATGTTGCTGTAATCAGTGTTCTCGGTGGTCACCACGACGATTGCGGCGCGCTCGGCCTCGTTGCGGGCCAGGCCCTTGGCTACGTAGGCGATGCCATCGAGGAGCGTCGCCCCGCTGTTCGGGCTGTGGAACAGCCGGTTGATCGCGTCGAGCACCGGCGTCGCGGTCGGGCTGTAGTCGGCCAGGATGGTCGGACGGTCCGCCACGCTCACGAGCGCGAGGGGCCCCACGCCGTCAAGGGCCTTCACGAAGGTTGTGAGGGCACGGCGCAGGTCGCGAATGGCCGGAGCCGCCGCGTCGCTGTTGTCCACGATGATGGCAATCGGCATGGACGACGTGGCAGGACTCACCCGAAGGATTTCACGGCGCACGCCGTCTTCCAGCACGATGAGCGAATCAGCGGTCAGGTCGAGGACCGGCTCGTCGTTCGAGGAGTCAACCACCGTGACGTGAATGATGCGATCGCGCGGCTGCGTCGCAGTGGTGTCACCGCCGGCACGGCCGGATAGTGTGGAAGCGGCAGCGAGGGAGATGCCGGCCAAGCACCCCGCCACGCGCCTCAACTGGGCTGCGCGAGACATAGGCGATTCTTGTGGCCGAGGCGCTTCGGCTGCGGCCAGTATATCCCCCCGGCCTCCCGGGGGGTCCTACACCCGCCTGAATTGACCAGGTCGTGAAGAGTCCCGACGAAGAGGCTCTCGGGCGCGCACTGGCCGGCGCCCGCGAGCCCGGTGAGCCGCGACGCGGTGTTTGGCCAGCGAGAGGGGCCTCGCTGGTGTTAACCTGCTGACCAGACTGGGTGGCCCTCGACCACCGGCTGCGATATGGCGATCTCACGCGAAAACATCCGGCTCATCGGACAGCTGAGCACCGTGGGCTTGTCCTTCGTGCTGGCCCTGGTCATCGGGTTCGGCACCGGTTATTTGCTGGATGGCTGGCTGGGCAGCAAGCCGTGGCTGTCGCTGTTGGGCTTTTTCCTCGGACTGGCCGCGGGAATCCTGAACGTGTATCGCGTGATGCAGTTGGCGGGCGGTCAGGCTGCGCCTCGCACCAGCGAGCGTGAGCGTGCGGCCCGGCCCCGCTGACTACATGGCCCCGCTGACTACATGGCCCCGCTGACTACACCCCCGCTGACTACACATTGTCTGGCGTATTGTCTGGCGCGTCGCAGGAGCACGCTCCGCGCGGCGAGCCCGTCAAGGGCCGGCTGAGAAGCTTGACGCGAACGCGATTCCAGGCCTTCTAACCTAAGACTTCTGGAGGATGATCGTCGTGGAGGGGCCGGTGCGCACGATGGGTGTGGAGCCGAGCAATCGTGGCTCAGGGCGCCAGGGGCTCGACCCATGGTTGAGGTCGGTCGTGAGGAACGCGGTTGTGGCGTGCGGCGTGGCGACGGGGGTGGCGGCTCTCGGATGGCCGCGACAGCCGCGCGTGGCGCTGGGCGTGGTGGGGGGAGGAGTGCTGATGGCCGTGGCGTTCTGGGCCATCCGTGGGGTGGTGGAGGGGGTGACGAGCGTTGGCGAAGCGGGCGAAAACAGGCCGCTTTCCGGGCGGTTTCCGCTAGTGAAGTTTTTCACAAGGCATGCTATACTCGCCCTGATGGCCTACGGTATGATGCGCCGTTTGGGTCTTCACCCACTGGGGATGCTGGTGGGGGTCTCGGCCGTGCTGGCCGGGACTGCGGTAGAGGCGATGGGCTGGAGTCGGCCGCGACGTACGCGGTAACGGGTCGGGCGAACAAGCTTTACACAGCGGAGGAGCGTGGTTGTGAGCACTAGACAGATGCTGGTGTGTCTGGTTTTTGGTTTCCTGGCCGTGCTGACGGCTGCTCCGGTGTATGCGCAGGAAGCAGGCGCCGGTGATGGGGGTCTGGTGCAGTGGTCGATCATTACGGCGGGATTCCCGCTGGCCATTGCCGCGCTGGGTGGCGCGTTGGGGCAGGGGCGTGCCGTAGCCTCCGCCGCCGAGGCGATTGCCCGCAATCCGGGAGCGGTCGGTGAAATCCGCGGCGCGCTCATTCTCGGTCTCGTGTTGATCGAATCGCTGGTGATCTACGTCCTGCTCGTGACGCTGATCCTCTTCTTCATCAAGCCGTTCGGCGGCTAGCACTTTTCAAACGCGGAACGAAGGACGATCAGCGCCTGGGCGAGCCCGCCTCGCCCTTCGTTCCGGCTTCTCTCCGGCTCGTGTCCTTCTCCCGACTCGACCTTTTGTTGCTCCTGATGGTGGTCATCTGGGGGAGCAACTTCTCTCTCATCAAGGTCGCGCTTCGAGACTTTCCCGAGATATCGTTCAACGCCCTGCGCCTGGTGCTGGCGTCGGCAGTGTTTCTCGCGGCCATGGGGCTGCAGGCGCGGCGTCGTTGGGCCGCGCGTCCTCGTCTGGCGGACCAGGCGGCGATGGCGCCGCTGCCGGGCCCGGCGCCGCACAGCCCCGCACTCGAGCACACGACGCACCCGGGCACCGCTGGCCACCCGCTGAACTCCAGCGAGTGGCGGCGCCTCGTCCTCCTCGGGCTGGTGGGGCACCTGCTGTACCAGTTGTGCTTTCTCGCCGGGGTGGCACGAACCAGCGTCGCCAACAGCGCGCTGATCTTCGGGTGCACGCCCGTCGTGGTCGCGATCATGGCGTCGGTGGCGGGCCATGAGCGTCTCTCCATGCAGCGGTGGCTTGGCGCGGTCTTGTCGTTCGCAGGCATTTACGCCATCGTGGGCTTCCGCGCGGCCCTGTCGGCATCGACGCTCGCGGGCGATGCGCTGATCGTGGGCGGGATGTTGTGCTGGTCGCTGTATTCGGTGCTGGCCCAACCCCTGCTGGTGAGGCACTCGCCACTGGTGGTGACGGGTTGGTCGATGACGATTGGGACCGGGATGTATCTGCTGATCGCGATTGTTCCGTTTGCGGCCACTGACTGGGGCAGAATCTCCCTGTTGAGCTGGCTGCTGATGGCCGCTTCGGCGCTCTTCGCGTTGGCTTTTGCCTACATGGTCTGGTACACCGCTGTGCAGCGCATCGGGAGCTCCCGCACGGCCGTCTACAGCAATCTGACCCCCATTGTCGCCATGGTCGTCGGCGCGGTGTGGTTGGGCGAAGCGATTGAGCCCGGACAGGTGTTTGGGGCCGCGCTCATCATGGCGGGCATCGCCGTGACCCGTCTGCCGGCCGGCGGCGGATAATTGCTCGTCCCAATCGATTTGAACAACTGTTCAACCAAAGCGGGACCGTTGGATTGAGCGTCCGGAATAGCTGGGGCGGATTGCGGTTCGGAGGTTGCCTCTCCCCGTTACTTTCCTGTACATTTAGCGGCTACTCGGACCAATGTCTTCGGCCCGAGGGCGTCGCCTTTGTGAGGGCCTCGTTGGACCTTTGCGTTGTCGTTGGTGGTGTTTTGGTGACGGGAATAGACCCTCGGGGTCGCTCCCCACATGGAGGAAAGAAGATGAAGCGTGGCTTCTTCGGATTACTAGTTGCCGTATGCGCGCTCGCGGCGGCCGTGCCGGCCTTTGCACAGGGCGGAGGCGCGAGCACGACGGGTACTATCCAAGGTCGCGTGGCGGATAGCAGCGGCGGCGTGCTGCCTGGCGTCACCGTGACGATCAACAGTCCGTCGCTCATCGGCGGCTCGCAGATTCAGGTCAGCAACGAGCAGGGGCTCTACCGCTTTCCCGCGGTGGCTCCCGGCTCCTACGTGGTCGAGTTCGAGTTGGCCGGCTTCAACCGGCTGCGCCGCGAGGGCATCCTCATCACCCTGGGGTTCACGGCCAACATCAACGTCGAGCTGGCTGTGGCGACGCTGCAGGAAACCGTGACCGTGACGGGCGAGTCGCCCATCATCGACACCTCGGCCACTCGCGTGCAGCAGAACTTCAAGCTCGAGGAGCTGAACTCGCTGCCCAACGCGCGTGACATGTGGTCGCTGCTGGCGGTGACGCCGGGCGTCGCGATGACGCGCATCGACGTCGGCGGCAACCGGGCAGGCACGCAGACCGGCTATGTGGCGTACGGGTACGGCGGTCAGGATCAGCAGGTCCGCGTGCTGGTCGAGGGAATCAACACCACAGAAGGCACCGGCGGCGCCGGCTTCTACTTCGATTACGGGTCCTTCGAGGAAGTCTTCCTGGGCACGGCGGGCAACTCGGCCGAGATGCCTCATCCGGGCGTCCAGAGCCAGTTCCTGGGCAAGTCGGGCGGCAACCAGTTCAGCGGTGGCGTGTACATCGACTGGTACAACGACTCGCTCCAGGGCTCGAACATTCCGTCGGAATGGACCAACCCGACGGCGTTCAACGGCAACCCCATTCGTGCCGGCAGCAACGAGATGTTGAACTACTACGACTTCAACATCAACCTGGGTGGCGCCATCAAGGAGGACAAGCTGTGGTGGTACTTCAGCTATCGTGATCAGGAGAACCAGGTCGCGCAGCCGAACTTCGACTTCACCCAGACTTTCGACACGCG
>JBQTIE010000247.1:0-38089 GCA_052389315.1 Acidobacteriota bacterium | reverse complement strand
GCGCCCGTCGAGCCGGCCTGAAGAGCATTCGAATAGTCGGTCCCATGCTCCTGCCTGGCCAACGAGATGACGCCGATGCCGTCCTGCAGTCGCTCGTGTCGCGTCCTGAGGTGGCCGACGCGTTGATCCCTGAGGCGGCCGACGCTGCGTAGAGGCCGGAGCCGGGGCTGGCCGGCGCCCGCTCTTGTCGTCTCCAAGATCTGGCTGATTACCTGGAGGCCGCCCCCAGTCTCGGACCCTCCCGCCGACGCCGGTCGTGCGACCCGCCGAAGGCAATAGTGGGCAAGGCTCTGCGTTCCCGCTTTGAAGAGGACAACGCACCTGACGATTCCCCATCTGATGCGGTGATGCAGTGGTGGGACGGGACTGGGCCTGAAGGGCTGGAAGGGTCACGCATTCCGCTGGGCGCCCGCATCGTGGCCGTTGCCGATGCGTACGACGTCATCGGTGAACGCCGGCGCGCTTGTGGCTCGCCGCGTGTCGGACACCCGCTCAGCAGACGGCTGGAAGACGAGGCCGGAACCCGCCTCGATCCCGACCTGGTACGGGTGTGTCTTCACCTGACGGCTGAAGGGTCCTGCGAGTAATCGTCGCGTCAGGGACGGGCTCGCGCGGCGACGTCAGGCGTCTCAGGTTGCCGACCGAAACCTGCTCGTCTCCCTGCACCGCATGGACTTCGTGACGCTGAAGCCCGAGACGACGCTCGATCCGGGCCTCGACCTCGGAGCGGCCCGTGCCCGGCGTCGCCGTCACCATCGGGCAGCCGCTCGTCGTTCGGCCAGCTATTGCCGTCTGCGTCCCAGGCCGATAAACCCAGCCGGCGAGTCCCTGACCTCGCCACGACGAGCGTGGGCCGGCAGGCCAAACGCTGAGGTGACAACACGTGCTGGGTCGGTCCTCGACAACGGAGCCTGTCGTCCGGTCGGTGCTGGATCTGATCGGCGATGGCATCTTGACGGTCGATGCAGGCGGCCACATCCGGTCGTTCAATCCCGCGGCTGAGCGTCTGTTCGGATGGAGCCAGGCCGAGGTCCTCGGACAGCCCGTCAACGTGCTGATGAAGGACACGGGCGACGGCTGGGCGAGCGCATCCCGGGCCGATCCGCGTCGCGCGTCGCCCTCGAGGCTCGTCGGCAGCGGGCGCGAAGTCACGGGCCAGCGGCGGGACGGCGCCACCTTTCCGATGGACCTCAGGATCAGCCGCGTCGAGGGAGACGACGAGATCTTGTTCACGGCGGTCGTCCGCGACTGCACAGATCTCGCGGTCATGGAAGCCAGACTCCGACAGTCACAGCGCATGGAGGCTCTCGGTCATCTGGTTGCTGGGGTAGCCCACGACTTCAACAACCTCCTGACGATCATCGGCGGCAATTGCGAAGCGCTGCGCGTCAGGGGAGGTCTCTCCGAGGCGCAGGGGCGCTCGGTTGCGCAGATGTCGGTTGCCGCCGATCAAGCAACCGCGCTGGCGGCGCAGCTCGTGGCGTTCAGTCGCGCTGGCGCCCTCGAGCCGAAAGTGCTGGACCTCAACGCCTCGCTTCGCCAGGTCGCACAGTTGCTGAAGCGCACGCTGGGTGAGGATATTGCGGTCGAGATGCGGTTGGAGCCACGGGCACTCCATGTCCGGATGGACCCGGCGTACACCGGTCAGCTCATGGTCAATTTGGCGGTCAACGCCAGGGACGCCATGCCCGCGGGCGGCAGCTTCACAATTACGACGCGGGTCGTCTCGCTCGACCCGCGAGATGCCACGAACGACCATCCGCCTGGCGAGTACGCGCGCCTCGACGTCCGTGACAACGGTGCCGGCATGAGCGAGGACGTGCGCGTGCGGGCGTTCGAGCCCTTCTTTACCACCAAGGCCGGCGGCCGCGGGAGCGGCCTCGGCTTGGCCACCGTGTTCGGCATCGTCGCTCGCAGCGAAGGCCGCATCGAGCTCCACTCGGCGCCCGGCTGTGGCACGCACTTCATCATCCTGCTGCCCCTCGCCGTCGAGGAAGAGGTGCCCGACCGGGCCGGGCTCGCCGCCCCCGCGTTGCTGCCGACGGGCGACGAGACGGTGCTGCTCGTCGAGGACGAACCCGCCGTGCGTGACATCGTGGCGACGATGCTCAGGGACCTCGGGTACCACACGTTGGAGGCGGGTTCGGCCGACGAAGCGCTCTCGGTCGCGGAGGACCTGAGCCCGACGATCGATTTGCTCGTGACCGACGTCGTGCTGCCAGAACTGAGCGGTCGTCAGCTCGCCGAACGCCTCCGGCGGCTCGCACCATCGATGAAGGTGCTGTTCATGAGCGGCTACACGGATGACGCCGTGCTGGCACGCGGCGTCGAGCGGCTCGAGGTGGCCTTCCTGCCCAAGCCGTTTACGCGAGCCGCGCTCGCGCACGGCGTGCGCGAGCTGCTGGCGCAGGTGTGATGGCCCATGGTGCGTCAATGACCGGCGAACCTCTCGCGGAAGCCCTGCCAACGCCGCTCTTTGTCCTTCGAGGGGAGCAGCTCGTCTACGCCAATCCGGCGTTTGCGACCTTGATCGGAACCTTGCCCGAGCAGTTGATGGACCAGGACAACCTGGAATTCGTCCATCCCGACGATCGACTCAGTGTCCGCCAGTGGCACGCGGCGGCAGCCGGCCGCGAGCTGTCGGCCGCGACATTTCCGATGCGCGTGCGACGTTCGGACGGCGCGGAGCGCACTGTCCTGATCGCGACGAGACGGACCGTGCACGCGGGCGAGGACGTCGTCGTCGCCGTGGTCGTCGACGCTGGCGGCGATCCCGACGCGATGGCCGCTCCAGTTCGTATGGCGGCGGTCGGCCGTCTCGCCGGAGGCGTCGCGCACGATTTCAACAACCTGCTCCTGGTCATTGGCGGGCAGGTCGAACGGCTCCAGCGCGAACTGGCTGCGGATCACCCCCTGCGCAACGCCGTCGACGCGATCGGCACCGCCTCCGAGCGCGCGGCGATGCTCACCGATCAGCTGTTGGCGTTCGGCAGGCGCCAGGTCTTGACGCCTCAAGTCACCGACCTCGCCGCGCTGCTCGCGGAAACGGAGCTCAGACTCAGGCTGCGCGCGGGAACGGCCATCCAGTTCGGGCTCGCATGCGCCGCTGATGTTCCGGCCGTTCGGGCGGACCGTCCGCGGTTCGTCCAGGTGCTGCTGCATCTGATCGACAACGCACGGGATGCGATGCCTGAGGGCGGACGGCTGACGGTCACGCTGGACGCCTCCGAGGTGGACGCGGACCAGACGGCCCGATGGCCGTTTCTTCAGCAGGGGGCCCGCTTCGTGCGCCTGCGCGTCGAGGATACGGGCTCGGGCATGGATCCGGCCGTCGTCCCGCATGTCTTCGAGCCCTTCTTCACGACCAAGCGTCGTGGGCGGGGGGCCGGCATGGGACTGGCCTCGGTCTACGGCATCGTCAAGCAGAGTTGCGGCTACGTTTTCATCGAACGCTCGGGACCCGACGGTACCTGCGTGACCCTCCTGTTGTCGCCAGCCGACGAGGATTCTGCGCGTCGAATGCGCCGGGCCGCCACCACCGACCTGCAAGGACCGAAGGCCAGGATCTTGCTGGTCGAGGATGAGATGGCGGTTCGCGAACTGCTGCTCGAGATGCTCAGCCGCGGAGGCTTTGAGGTGACGGCCGCCGAAACGGGTGAACAGGCGCGGGTGATCGCCGGCCAGGAGGTCTTTGACGTCTTGGTCACCGACGTCGACTTGCCGGGCATGAGCGGCGCTCAACTGGCCTCCACGCTCCGCGCACGCAACCCTCGAATCGCCGTCGTGATGATGTCCGGTTACCCGGAGGACAGCGCCACGGACGATCCAACCGCGGACGTCCGAAGCGCCCTGCTGCGCAAACCCTTCTCGTCGGCGCAGCTGCTGGCCTGTGTCCGAGAGACGCTTGCCGACCTCGGCTCCGCCAACCGCTGACGCCGGGCCGGATTCATCACACCAACCCTGGGTGCCGGCCAAGCGCCTGCAATCCTGTGCATCGAAGCCGTTCCTTCTCAAGGTTCTGAAGCGTCGGCCGATTCACGCCGAGAAGGAGATAGCCCAGTTGTGAGCCGAGGTCATGACCTTCACGCGTCATCCCCCGATGGCATCGTTGTGCCCTGCACCGGGGGGGTGTCCTCGAGCGGTGAAGGCATGAATGTCCACGCCGCCTCACGCCGCGTGCTCATCGTCGACGATCATGCCTTGTTTGCGGCGGCGGTCGCTCGGCTGCTGAGCGCCGAGGGCTTTGCTGTCGACGTGGTCGGTGACGGCGAGTCGGCTGTCGCGGCCACCATCCGGACGCCGCCCGATGTCGTGCTCCTCGACGTCGGCCTGCCGGGAATGAGCGGGCTCGAGGTCTGCCGCGTCATCAAGCAGGACCCCGCCACGAGGCTGACACCCATTGTGCTGCTGACGGCACATTCCGGACGTGCGCAGCGGCTTGCCGGCATCGAGGCCGGCGCCGACGACTTCGTCCAGAAGCCCTTCGATTCGAGCGAGCTGACGGCCCGAGTGCGGTCGTTGGCCAGAACCAAGCGGTATACCGACGAGCTCGAGTCGGCCGAGGCTGTGATCATGAGCCTCGCCATGACGGTGGAAGCCAGGGACGCCTACACGGACGGTCACTGTGAGCGGCTCTCGCGCTACGCGGTGGCCCTGGGTCGGGCCCTGGGGCTCGGCTCGGAAGACCTCGCCGCACTCCGGCGCGCCGGCATGCTGCACGATGTCGGAAAGGTCGGGATTCCGGACGCCATCCTTCACAAGCGCGGCAAGCTCACCGCCGAGGAATTCGAGCTGGTCAAACAGCACGCGGTCATCGGCGAGCGCCTGTGCGGCAACCTGCGATCGCTGGCGCTCGTTCGGCCGATCATCCGCCAGCACCATGAGAGGCTGGACGGCAGCGGGTACCCTGACGGACTGCGTGGCGACGAGATCTCGCTCCTCGCTCAGATCACCGGCATTGTCGATGCATTCGACGCGATGACGACCACCAGGCCGTACCGTACCGCTCTTGGCTGGCCTCAGGCGATCGCAGAGCTTCGTGCGGATGTTGCGAGGGGCGCGATGCGGGGTGACCTGGTGGAGCGGTTTATCGGCCTGCTTCCGTCGTTCTCGATCGCCGGCGAGGGGTCGAATGCCTCCGCTGCCGCGATCCGCAGTCCCTCTGCCACGCTGGACGCGCTCTGAGGCCTCTGCGCGCGTGAGGCGCGGCGCTTATGACGGAGGCTTGGCCAGGAACCGCTCGGTCTCAGTGAGGATCGGTTCGCTCTTGACGAAGCTGTCCGAATAGTTCGTGCTGCCCAGCACTTTGAGCGTCACCTGCGTGCCCGCTAACTTGCTCTCATACGCCTTGACGTTTTCAGACAGCGTGTCGTCTTCGGCCGCCACGAGCCAGAGCGTCGGCACCTTGATCTCGCCCGGCTCGAGCGCTGGATAGTCCGCAAGCGCGATGATCGGGAGCATCGAGACGGCCACCCCGCCGTCCCAGGCGGCGCGATCCCCCGGGGACAGCTTCGAAAGATCGAGCGTACCCGCCGCATGGGCTTCAAGCAGCGGCAGCCATTTCCTTCGCATGCCCCCGATCGCGTCCTTGAAGACGCCACCGACGGCGGGGCCCATGTTCGATCCCACGAGGACGGCCGAAATGACCCGGTCCGACCGCGCGACGAGGTGCCGGCCCACCGTCGCGCCGTGCCCGAACGCCAGCAGATGAAAGCGTGGCACGCCTGCGCCATCGGCGACGGCGGTGATGTCTTGTAACACGCGGTCCAGGGAGTACGCAGCCAGGGCCTTGGGCTTGTCGCTATCTCCGCTTCCGCGCTGGTCCATGGTGATGACCGTGAACTGTTTGCTCAGCCGCTCCACGTACCCGCGTTCGTTCCACGATCGCCGCGTCTGTCCGCCGCCGTGCAGCAGGAGAATCGCAGGGCCTTGTCCGGCCCTTTCATAGGCGATGCTCGTGCCGTCGGCCGAGGTGACTCGAGGCGCCTTGGGCGCCGCAGGAGTCGCGGCGGTTTCCGGTGGTGCGGGCTGGGCGGGAGCGCTGGCCATCGCAGGCGTCGTCGGCTTCGATGTCGCCGCCGCACAGGAGGTCAGCCCGGCCGCGAGGCCGGCCGCCGCGGCCAGGGCAAACACCCTTTCGGTTCTCACGATGCTGATCATGGCGTTCCTCGGAGCCGACGGCTCTCGATGATGAGGTCCAGACATATCACACGCGAGCCGGCCTGTGCGAATGGCCGTCCGGGTCGAGATGCGCAACGAGGAAGCCGAGAATCTGATGAGCTACCTGGCGGGAGGCGGCCGTGTCCTCGAGAATATCGAACGCATGCGCCGCGCCGCGGCGATTGGCCAGTGTGAGCGGCAGGTCGTTGGCCAGGCCCGCCCGAACGAACGCATCAATCGACCTGTTCAAACCGGGCATCTCGTCGCCCCCGGCCCGTGCGAGGAACACGGGAAGATCTCGCGGCAGCTCGTCCAATGACTTCCCCGCGCACGGGTTGGCGAAGCGAAACGTGGCGGCGGCCTCGCCGACGCCGGTCGCCCCGTCGAGGTCCAGCATGAATCCGTAGCTGAACACCGCGGCCCGAATCCCGGCGCGCGACCGCGCCTCCATCAGCAACGACAGGGCCGTCGGCACGTTGCCGGAGCACGACCAGATTGCCAGCCGCTGGTCGTCGATCCCGAGCGCGGTGGCGTGGGTGCGCAGGTGATCGAGGGCTGCCAGAGCGTGCGGCTGCGGACGCTCGGGGGAGTAGGTGACACCGACCATGCCCGACGCGGCGATCGCTTCCGCCCACGAGACGTAGGACGCCATCTCCTTGGCGGCACAGCCCATGACGGCTCGCATGCCGGCGTCTGGGTATCCGGTGACGAACACCACGGCCGGGAGTGCCTGGGCTTCAGTCCCTGCGGGTCGATAGAGATCCATCGTTCGATCCGGATCGTCAGCCAGGTAGGGCACGTCGCGCGTGACGGAGACACGGTCGGCAGGCACTGCCGGCAAGACCAGGCGCTTGTTCGCAATGGCAGCCCTGGTAGGCGGTTGGCTCATGAACGGGTATCGTAGGGCGGAAGGGGTGGCACTCGATCATGGACGCCTTCACTCGTCGCGAAATCCTGAAGCTCGGCGGCCCAGCGTTCCGAGGGATCGCTGGCCGTTCCGCCGATCGAGCTCGTGCGCATCGGCATGGTCGGCATCGGGCTGCAGGGCGGCGCCCATGTCGAGAACTTCCTCGAGATTCCTGGCTGTCGCATCACGGCCGTCTGCGACATCCGGGAGGAACGTACGGCCTGGTCCCGACAGGCGATCGCGGCCGCTGGCCATCCTGAGCCGCAGGTCTACTCGCGAGGCCCACGTGACTTCGAGCGGCTCTGCGAGACCGAGGACCTCGATCTGGTCTTCACCGCAACCCCGTGGGAATGGCACGTGCCTGTCATGCTCGCGGCGATGAAGAACGGCAAGCACGCGGCCACCGAGGTGCCGGCGGCCATGTTCGTCGATGACTGCTGGGCGCTCGTGGAGGCCGCGGAAAAACATCGGCGCCATGCCGTCATGATGGAGAACTGCAACTACGACCGGCCGGAGATGATGGTCTTCAACATCGTCCGCCAGGAGCTGTTCGGCGAGCTCCTCCATGCGGAGGGTGGCTACCTGCACGACCTGCGCGAGATCAAGTTCGAGCGACGCAACGAAGGGCTGTGGCGTCGCGCCTGGTCCTCGAAGCTGAACGGGAACCTCTATCCGACGCACGGTCTGGGTCCCATCGCGAACTGCCTGGACATCAATCGCGGCGATCGCTTTGATTACCTGGTCTCCATGAGCGGGCCGTCGCGCGGCCTGCAGGCCTGGGCGGCCGAGCATTTCCCCCCCGACGCTCCCGAACGGCAGGAGCGCTACGTGCTGGGCGACGTGAACACCAGTCTGATCAAGACGAGTCGCGGCCGGACGGTCATGGTGCAGCATTGCACCAACCTCCCTCGTCCCTACAGCCGCATTCACCTGGTCCAGGGGACCAAGGGGTTGTTCCAGGGGTATCCGCATCGCTTGTATATCGAAGGCCGCGGCACCCCTCATCGCTGGGTCGATGCGGCCGAGGCGCGCAAGGAATTCGACCACCCCCTGTGGAGCGATCTGCAGGCGCGCGCTGCCGGCGCCGGACATGGGGGCATGGACTACATCGAGGACTATCGACTGATCGCCTGTTTGCGAGCCGGCCAGCCGACCGACATGAACGTGTACGATGCCGCGGCGTTGAGCGCCGTCGTGGAGCTGAGCGTCAAGTCCACGGCGAACAAGAGCCAGCCCGTGGAGTTCCCGGACTTCACACGCGGCCGCTGGCGAACCATGCCTCCGCTCGGCATCGTCCGCGTGTAGACTTCGAGCCGTGCAACTGAGCGGCCTCGACTGGGTCCTGGTCGTCGCTTCGATCATCGTGTCGTTTGCGCCGGCCGCCTGGCTGGCTCGACGAGCCGGGTCCAACACGACCGAGTTCTTTGCGTCCGGGCGGGCGGCGCCGTGGTGGCTCGTGGGCGTCTCGATGGTGGCGACGACCTTCAGCACGGACACGCCGAATCTGGTGACCAACCTCGTGAGAGAGGGCGGCGTCGCCGCGAACTGGGCGTGGTGGGCGTTCCTGCTCACCGGCATGACGACGGTGTTCTTCTACGCACAGCTGTGGCGGCGGCTCGGCGTGCTCACCGACCTCGAGTTCTACGAGCTGCGCTATTCGGGCGCGGCCGCCCGGTGGGTACGAGGGTTCCGCGCGGTCTACCTCGGCCTGTTCTTCAACATCGTCATCATGGCCACCGTCAACCTGGCGGCGGCCAAGATCGCGAACGTGCTGCTTGGCTGGCCCCTTGGTCAGACGCTGCTCGTGTGCAGCGTGTTCAACGTGCTCTTCGCGGCGACGTCGGGACTGTGGGGCGTGCTGGTGACGGACCTGCTGCAGTTCGGCATCGCGATGGGTGGATCGCTGACCGCGGCGATCTACGCGCTCGGACGGCCCGAAGTGGGAGGACTGACGGGGCTGGTCGAGCAGCTGGATGTCAGGACGCTGCGGATGATGCCCGACCTGACGGACTGGCGGGTGGCCGTGCCCCTGTTCGTCGTACCCCTGGCCGTGCAGTGGTGGTCCACCTGGTATCCCGGTTCCGAACCGGGAGGCGGCAGCTACATCGCGCAGCGTATGCTGGCTGCGCGTCGCGAACGGGATGCCATGGCGGGAACGCTGCTGTTCAACGTGGCCCACTACGCGTTGCGGCCCTGGCCCTGGATGCTCGTGGCGTTGAGCTCCATGCTGGTGTTTCCTACGCTGAGCGACATCCAGCGAGCGTTGCCGCACGTGGATCCGCGCTTGTTGGGACACGACATGGCATATCCGGCCATGCTGACCTTCCTGCCTCAGGGCGTCCTCGGGCTGGTCGTCGCGAGCCTGTTTGCGGCGTATGTGTCGACGATCTCGACGCACCTGAACTGGGGCACGTCGTATCTGGTGCACGATCTCTATCGCCGCTTCCTGAGCCCGGGGCGCGACGAGCGGCACTATGTCGCGACTGCACGGGTCGTCACCGCCCTGCTGATGGTGGCCGCGGCGCTCTTTACGCTGGTGCTGGAGACCGCGCGGACTGGATTCGAGCTGCTGTTGTCGGTGGGCGCAGGCACAGGGTTGTTGTATCTGCTGCGATGGTTTTGGTGGCGGATCAACGCCTGGAGTGAGATTGCGGCGATGGCCAGCTCCTTCCTGCTCGCGATCGTCTTGGTGCTGCTGCAGCGTTTCGGCTTCGCTATCGACCCGGCGGTCTCGCTCGTCGCCACCGTGGTGATCACCACCGGGGTCTGGCTCGCCGCGACCTGGATGACGAAGCCGACCGACCGTGAAACGCTCAGGCGGTTCTACGAGCGGGCGAGGCCCGCGGGGCCGGGGTGGGCCGAGGTGAGACGGGCCGCTGGCGGCCTCGCCCCTGCCGACGACCTTCGATGGGCGTTCGTCGGTTGGGTGTGCGGTTGCGTGTTCGTCTACGCCGCGCTCTTCGGCACGGGGCATCTGCTGATGGGCCACACCGTGAGTGCCGGCGTGGCCGGCGTGGTCGCGGCAGCCAGCGCTGTGGGCCTGATCCGCGTCCTCCCGAAGCTGTGGTCGTGACGGCGGTCGTCCTGGCCCGCGGCGTCGGTCGCCGGATGCGGCGGCCGGCTGGAGCCGTCGGCCTCACCCCCGGCCAGTCGGCCATTGCTGCCACCGGCCGCAAGGCCATGATTCCTGTCGGTGCCCGCGGGCGTCCGTTTCTCGACCACGTGCTCACGTCGCTGGCCGACGCCGGCTGCGATCGGGTCTGCCTCGTCCTGGGCCCGGACCAAGACGACGTGTGTCGGCGCTATCGCACGGATGCTGTACCGTCTCGATTCGACTTGCAGTTTGTCCAGCAAGCCACGGCCGCTGGCACCGCGCACGCCGTGCTGGCCGCCGAGCCCATCACGGAAGACGACGCGTTTCTCGTCGTCAACGCCGACAACCACTACCCGGCGACGGTGCTTCGGGATCTGGTCGCCCTCGCAGGTCCGGGCCTGGCGGCGTTTACACGACAGGACCTCGCCGCGTCGAGCAACATTCTCCCCCGCAAGATCGCGGCCTTCGCCCTCATCGACGTGGACGAGGCCGGATGGCTGAACGCCATCGTCGAAAAGCCCGCGCCCGATCTCGTCGCGCGACGCCCTGAGGCCCTGGTCAGCATGAACCTGTGGCGCTTCGATCGCCGGATCTTCTCCGCGTGTCGCGACGTCGCCCAGTCGGTGCGAGGCGAGTTCGAGCTGCCCGAGGCCGTGGCGCTCGCCCTGGATCGCGGCGTTCGATTTCGTGCGGTCAGGGCGCACGGCCCCGTGCTCGACTTGTCGGGACCTGAGGACATCCCCGAGGTGAGCGCGCGCCTGGCTGACGCCGAGGTTCGTTTGTGAGTCTCGACAGCAGCGCCTTGAAACATCGCCGGCCCCGGCACGTATCAAGCAGCATGTCGAACTTCGCACGGCGATTCGTGTTGATGTGGCTCTGGATCGTCGCCGCCGTTGCGGCGGCGGCTTCCGGCGGGCAGCCGGAGGGGGAACCTGCGCTCGCGATCACGAACGTCAACGTGGTTGACGCCGGCGCGGGGGCCGTGCTCGAGCGCCGGACGGTGATCGTCAGCGGCGGCCGCATCCGATCGATCGAGCGCGACAGCGCTGTGCCAGGAGGCGCCGAGACGATCGACGGGACCGGCAGATTCCTGATCCCGGGCCTCTGGGACATGCACGTGCACCTGCGCGACGCCCGCGCGCCCGACCTGCTGATGCCGCAATTCATCGCCCACGGGGTGACCGGCGTGCGCGACATGGCCTCGGACTGTGACGGTCCCGCGTCAAGCGACGCGATCTGCATTGCGCAGATGCGAGACTGGCAGCGCAAGATCGACGCGGGAGAGATGCTCGGCCCGCGTCTGCTGGCGTTGAGCAGCTTCGTCGTGAACCCGCCGTGGGACGCTCCGGTGACCGAAGACCGGATTCGCGCGCTCGTCCGCCGAATCAAAGAGCGGGGCGCGGATCTCATCAAGATCTACTTCCGCCTGTCGCCCGACGCGTTCGGCTGGCTCATGGACGAGGCGTCGAAACAAGGGCTTGCGGTCGGCGGGCACATCCCGCTTCGCATGACCGCCACCGAGGTCTCGGACGGCGGCCTTCGCAGCCTCGAGCACGCCCGCGATTTCCTGTTCGACTGCTTCCCTGGCTCGGCCGAGTTCCGCCGGACGGCACGCTCGCAGAACCCGCCCATGGACGTCATGCGTGCCATGGTTGATCAGCACGATGCCGACCGTTGTGACGAAGTGTTCCGATCCTTCGTGCGCAACCGGACGTGGTACGTGCCGACGCACGTGACCAGGCGCATGGATGCGTTCGCCGATGACCAGGCCTTCCGGAACGATGCGCGATCGAAGTACGTCCCCAAGGACAGATGGACCGCGTGGAACGCCGATGCCGATCGGATGGTCGCCCTCGATCCGAGCCCTGAGGGGCGCCGGATCATGCGCGCCTTCTACGAAAACGGTCTGGCGATCACCGGCCGTGCCCACCGGGCCGGTGTGAACATCGTGCTCGGCACCGACGCCGGCGACTCGTTCGTGTTCCCGGGCTCATCCGTGCACGATGAACTCGAGGAGTTGGTCAAGGCCGGGCTCACTCCGGCGCACGCGCTGGCGGCCGCGACCGTGCGCGCCGCCGAGTTTCTGCGCCGCGAGCCCGACTACGGGTCCATCGCGGTGGGAAAGCGCGCGGATCTCGTCCTGCTCGGCGCCAACCCCCTCGTGGACATCGCGAACACACGTCGGATCGACACCGTGGTGTTCAACACCCGCGTGCTGAGGCGCGCCGAACTCGACGCCATGCTGGAGCGTGTCGACCGTGAGATCGCGAGCGGCAAGTAGGCGTCGCGAGGCGACGATCGGGTCCGGGACGGCGACTCGCCGGTGCCGGGGCAGGGTGTGAGTCTCGACGCGCTCACCGAGCGGCTCCTGGCCGCTGGCTACGCTGATGTCGATGCCAGCGCGCGGGCCGCCCTGGTCGATCGCGTCGACCGCGCCTTCCACAGCGTTGTCGGGTCCGCGCCGGCCTGGCGATGGCTCGTGCCCGGCCGTATCGAGGTCTTCGGCAAGCACACCGATTACGCCGGCGGACGCTCGCTGGTCACGGCTGTGCCGCGAGGGTTTGCCGTCGTCGCCTCGCCCAGAGACGACGGGGTGGTGCGTGTGGTCGACGCCGAGGATGGCAGCACCGTGGTCGTTCCGAGCCGGGGCCAGGCGCGTCGAGCGCGAGGATGGGCCAACTACGTCGGCACGGTCGTGCAACGACTCGCCGTCAACTTTCAAGAAGCCGCATTGGGCGTCGACGTCGCGCTCCAGAGCGACCTGCCTCGCGCGGCCGGCCTGAGCAGTTCGAGCGCGCTCGTCGTCTCGGTGGCGATGGCGCTCATTCGACGCGGGCGCCTCGACTCGACACCGCAGTGGGCGCACGCCATCGGCACCCGACACGATTTGGCGTGGTACCTCGGGTGCGTCGAGAACGGCCTCGATTACCCGAGTCTGCCGGGCACGGCAGGGGTAGGCACGCTCGGAGGGAGCGAGGACCACACGGCCATCCTGACCTGCCGCGCCAGGCACGCCAGCCAGAATCGCTACACGCCGATCAGACATCTCGGCGACGTCAGGCTGCCTGACGGGTGGACGTTCGTCGTCGCCTCGAGCGGCGTCGGTGCCGACAAGACCGGGGCGGCGCAGGAGCGATACAACCGGCTCTCCCGAGCCACACGCGTGCTCCTGGCGCTGTGGAACGAGTCGTCCGACAGGCCGCAAGCCGAATCGCTCGCCGCCGTGCTCGCGAGCGGCCCGTGGGCAGCCGACGCCCTGCAGCGTGCGGTCGAGCGATCGGAGGACGCCTCATTCGGCCGCGCGGAGCTCGGGCGGCGCCTGGCACACTTCATCCGCGAGGATGGTCGCGTCCCGCAGGCCGTCGACGCCGTGGCTGCTGGTGATCTTCGGCGGCTCGGCGAGCTGGCGGCCGCGTCGCAGCGCGACGCAGACGAGCTCATCGGGAATCAGGTCGAGGAGACCCGCACGCTCGTCCGCCTGGCCCTGGAGGGCGGCGCCTGGGCGGCCTCCAGCTTCGGCGCGGGGTTTGGCGGCAGCGTCTGGGCGCTCGCACCGTCGCAGGACGCTGATCGGTTCGCGCTCGCGTGGACGGCCGCCTACCGGGCTCGCGTGCCCGACGCACGCATGCAGGCATTCGTCGCGCCCCCCGCGCCCTCACTCACGGAACTCTGAGCCGGGAACGGCCCTGCCTCCGCCTTCGTGCGACTGGTCCCGAAGCCGGCCGCCTTCGTCTTCTTACGGGTCCTGCACGTCGTTCCGCAGGTCGATCGCGGGATTGCGGTTGAAGAAGTTGTGCGGGCGCAATCGGAACGAATGCCACACCATCGGCATCACCGGCAGGTCCTCCGCCCGTGTGAAGTGATGCATCCCGAGATTGATCCAGACGACGACGTCCTGGTTGCGGATCTGGCGATCCCGGGCGGCCCACACGTGGAGGCCGTCATTCCCGTGGCTCGCGAGCATGTACTCGCCGCCGGCGTACCGCTCGTCCGGTGCGTAGGGTGTGACCCAGACGTCATGCTGCAGGAACCGCGCGCGTCGCGCCGGCCAATCCGCCGGATCGAGCAGCAGCGTCGCGTGGTTGGCGACGTTCACCTCGTAGGAGACGTGATTGCCGACGTCGTTGACCCGGGATTCGTTGACGACGCGCAGCTTGGACGGTCCGGCGTGGCGGTTGATTTGCGCGGCTTTCTCGGTGGCGGCAATGCGGGGGTCGATCACGTAGAGGCTGCGCCGCGCAGAGTCGCGTGGAAGCTGTACGGCCCGATACACGTCGTGGTTGAAGCTGTTGCCGGTCCCATCGACGTCGAGATCCAGACGGAAATTGAAGTAGTGGTCGTGCTGGACGGCGACGAGGTTCGGGGCGACCAGCGTGCCGTACTTCGTGTCCTCCGAGGCGCTCGGGTCGCTCATCCTCCGGGCCGCGACGCCCTTGAGCGCATCGATGCCCGTGGCGCCCACGCGCGCCTCGATCTCGGCGGCGTCGTTGAACACCCAATCGAAGAGATAGTCGTAATTGCCAATCGTGGCCGCCATCCGGACGACCAGCTCGACGTTCGCACGTCCCTCGAACGTCTGGTTCAACACTTCATGGTGCCGCCAGATCGGCTCGCCGCTGCTGCGCTCGAACACGCACAGCGCGTTCGGCGTCGTGATCGGCTCACCCTTGTCGCTGGCGAAGTCCGCAGGGAGGAATGCCGCCGTGGCTGGGCAGTCGACGCCGGGTGCGAGCGGTGTCGCGAGTGCGCCTGCGCCGTACTCGCCCGTGTCGAAGTAGGTGCGGGACTGCCACCCGTAGTCGGCATCCATGTACGGGACGAACATCTCTGACAAGTATCCCTGGTACAGCACGGAACGGACGCCGGTCGCGTCGTTCCACCGGGCCATCGACACGACCGTCCCCACTCGCGGATCGACGCGCGCGTGGAAGCGCCACTTGCCCCACGTCACCTCGTGACCCGCGATGGTGAAGTTGGCCCCAAGCGGCTGGGAGAGCAGCGTCGGCTTGCGCGGATCGCGCAGCACGCCGGCAGCCGCCTCGCTGAAATTCTGGTCGCTGTCGCTGATGGGGACGACGCCGTAGTCGGTCACGCTCAGCACCTCGCGCGTGCGAAGGTCGAGCATGGCGTACAGCCGCTCGATGGGCCAGCCGAACAGGTTGGTCGTCGAGCGGCGGGTGTCGAAACAGCCCACCTTGACGAGCCGCCTGCCGTGATCCGCGGTCTCGCCGTAGTAGCCGGCGCTGAATGGTGCGCAAAACACCTTCGTCAGATCGGTGACGCCGCGCGTGGCCAACGCGTCTTTGAATCGCGCGTCGGACAGGACCACGCTCGTGGCTTCGAGTTCCGACAGGGTGATGGACGGCTCCACTCCCGTGCGGGCGACGACGGACAGCAGGCGTTGTCCGCTGAGGTCGACAACCACTTCGTGCACCCCTGCCGCATTCATCACCTGAAGCCGTGCCTGCCGCGTGATTGCGCCTCCTGGCTGCCACGCCAGCACGTCGGCTTTGGGCGGTTCCTGGAGCGTAATGGCGGGAAACGCAGCACCGGCCAGCCGCGAATCGGTGAGCGCGACCTTCACCGCGGTCCGGATCTCGTCTGGGATCAAGGGGTCGAGCGGGTGCACGGCTCGCGCCACCGCCTCAGGTGCTCCCGCTGACGCTTCACCCGCCGCGTTCAGGTCTGGCGATTGTCCGCAGCCGGGCATTGCGACCATCGCAGTCATCAGGGCGACCAGCATCGTCTTCGACATGGTCATAGACTACTCCCGCAGGCCCGCCACCACACGCTGAACATCGCCTTGTGCATCAGCAGCGGTCCTTGCCCCGATCGGCCAGCGCCGAAACTCACGGCCGAGCCTCAGGTCCTGCGATAAGCTAGGGGCCCTTTCAGGGAGGGATCCCCATGGGCGACGTTCAGAACTATCAGAACCACACGCGTTGGCTCCCGGCGTTTCATTTTTTTGCCGTCCCGGTGCTGTTGATCAACGTCATCTACGAGCTGCGTAACCTGTACATGGCCCCCTCAGCAGCCACCGCGTTTGCCGTCGTCGTGGCCGCCGCGATTCTCACCGTCTGCTTCCTCTCGCGAACCCAGGCCCTCACGGCGCAGGATCGATTGATTCGCCTGGAGATGCGGCTGCGGTTGCAGCGCGTGCTCGGCCCGGATCTCCAGGGCCGCATCAACGAGCTGAGCGTGAGCCAGATGGTCGCGCTGCGCTTCGCCAGCGACGGCGAGCTGCCGGATCTCGTGCGCGCGGCCCTTGAGGACAACCTGTCGCCGAAGGACATCAAGAAAGCGATCAAGCAGTGGGAGCCCGACCTCGTGAGAGTGTGACGGGGACTCGGGAGCACCACGCGTCGCACCGCCGCGGCCAACCTCCATGACTCAGCCGACCGCCCCAGCGTCGCCGGCCGTCAGGTCTGCCTCGGAATCGCTCGTCCGCGTCATGGGCACGTTCACGCTCGCGGCCGCCATTGTCAACATCACCGTCGGGGGCGGTATCTTCCGTCTTCCGGCCAACGTGGCCGGCGCGCTCGGCGCGGCGGCGCCGCTGGCGTACGTCGTCTGCGCCGTGGCCATGGCGCTCATCGTCTTGTGCATGGCGGACGCGGGCAGCCGCGTGTCGCTGACCGGCGGCCCGTACGCCTATGTCGAGACGGCGTTCGGACCGTATGTCGGGTTCATCTCCGGCGTGCTGTTGTGGATGCTGGGCACGTTTGCGACGGCCGCCGTCTCGACCGTGTTCGCGTCGAACTTCGTGCTTCTCGTTCCCGCGCTGGGGGGCCGCGGAACCGAGATCTCGGTGCTGGTGGCCGCCTTCGCCTTCTGGTCCATCGTCAACCTGCGAGGGGTCGGGCTGGGCGTGCGGCTGAACACGATCGCCACGGTCGCGAAACTGATGCCGCTCCTGCTCGTGGCGCTCGTGGGGGCCCTGTATATCGACACAGGGAACCTCGAGTGGACGACGACGCCCGCGGCGGCGGATGTGGCGAGGACGTCGCTGCTCCTGATCTTCGCGTTCGCCGGCATCGAGGTGGCGCTCGTACCCAGCGGGGAGGTCAAGGACATCGCCCGCACGGTGCCTCGCGCGATTGCCCTGGCCATGGCCGGCATCACGCTCCTCTACATCGCGTTGCAGGTCGTGTCGCAGGGCATCCTCGGCGGCGGGTTGGCGCAGGCGACGGTGGCGCCGCTCGCGGATGTGGCCGGTGCCTCGATGGGGGCGTGGGCCCGCACGCTGCTCCTGGGAGGTGCGGTGCTGTCGATGTTCGGCTATCTCGGGGGCGTGACGCTGTCGATGCCTCGTATGCTCTTCGCCCTGGCGCGTGATGGGTTCCTGCCTCGTGCGCTCGCTGGCGTGCATCCGGTGTCTCGGGCGCCGCAGGTCGCGATCGTCGTGCAGTCGGTGGTGACACTGGTGCTGGCCGCCTCAGGCACCTTCGAGAAGCTGGCGATTCTGGCAAACGTGTCGGCGCTGACGCTGTATCTCGGCTGTGCGCTCGCCGCGTGGCGGCTGCGGGTGCGGGGCGTGGCTCTGGCAAGCGGCGTCCCCTTCAGGGTGCCGTTCGGCGCGCTGGTGCCGTGGCTGGCGTGTGCCGTCATCGGGTGGCTCCTGACGGGGCTCACGCTCGACGAGTGGCTGGGGTTTGGCGCCTGCTTCACGGCGGGCACGCTGGTGTACGTCGTCACGCGTGGGCATCGCACGCGGCGCACGGCCACCCGGGCGACGGGCCCCGCGTAGCACTTCCTGCGTGGCGCGTGCCCAGACCTTCGGGGCGCCCTTCGCGGGTCAGGACTCGGGCTGCGTTGGGGGCCTCACGCGACGATGACGTGGCTGGTCCGCAGTCGATGTGGGACTCATCGACGCATCGCTAGCGAGGCTCCGCCTGAGACCAAACTGTGGCATCTGTGCCGCGTTTGGTCCCCGTGGGGTCGTCGCTGGCGACGGTGGAGGCCTCAAACCGCCAAGCATGCCAAGGTGTAGCTTCGCCTCTAGGGGCAGTGCTGGCTTTGCCCGGCCTCCGGCCGGGCGAGAGTCTTGAAGGCCGATTGAAAAACTTGACTCATTCGTAAGGATTCTCGGCCTTCAAGACTCTAGGACGCTCGTGCCCGCGCTTCTGCAAGCTCGGGCAGGTCGGCGTCGGCGTTCTTCCAGTACTCGAGAAAACGCCGATACTCCACGCGTGCCGCCTCTCGTTGACCGGCCTTGTCGAGCAGGCGCGCCAGCGCCAGGACGTACCGCGGCTCCAGCACCGCGGTCCATTTCTGCGTGGGGCCGGTCGTGAGCAGCTCGCGATAGAGGCGAATCGCTTCGTCCACACGACCCTGCGCGGCCGCGGCGCGGGCCCGCCCGTCGCGCAAGACGAGGTTGTTCGCGACAATCGTGGCCAGCATGGCCGTGCCGCGGTTGAAGACCATCTTCCGTTCGGGCTCACCGGAGGCGAACGCCCGGTCGGCCGCGGCGGCATCGCCGGCGGCAAGCGCGATTTCGCCCTCGAGCGCCGCGAGCCACCAGCGTTCGTGAGGCGCGCCGGCGGCGTGAATCCCGCGCGCGTGAGCCAGCCGGGCGCGGGCCTCGGGTAGCCGCCCCGCGCGTGCGTCACAGGTGCCGGCGAACACGTCCGCGATCACCTGCAGGTGCCGGCCACGGTAACCCTCGACGAGGCGTGCCTCGCGGTCGGCCGCCGTCACGGCGGCGCTGATGGCACCGCACTGGTCCCTTTCCAGCATGAACCACGCGTCGTAGAGCCAGGTCTGCGTCAGCGCGACATGGTTGCCCGCCGGCAGCCCACGGCGTGTTTCCTCGATTAGGCGGACGGCGTCCCGGTAGCGGCCCGCCCGCGACAGGATCAGGCCTCGAACCAGCATGGGGGCTGGCGGTGGAGGCATGTCGGCCAGGGCCTCGTCGAAGCGACCCGTGATCGCGTAGGTCCACCCGCGCATGGCGCGGGCCGGCACATGCCCGGCGGCAAACGCCCGGGTGAAGGTGTCGATTGCGGCCGTTGGGTCGCCCGCGACGAGCTGGCCTTCGCCGATGCTGTCGATGGCGTTGGGCTCGGCGGGCCGCAGCTTGACGTACGTCTCGAACGCCCGGAGCGCGTCCTCCGTGCGGCCCTGGGCGAGCAGGGCGTAGCCGTAGCCGTTCTGCAACGCCGCCGAGTACGGCAACGCGCGAAGGCCGCGCTCGTGGAGCGCGATGGCCGCGGCGAGATCGGGCCGGGGGCCGTAGGCCGATCGCATGAACGCGCTCGAACGATACGCAGATTCCGTCTCGGGGTAGCGGGTCATCAGCACGTCGAGGATGCGATCGGCCTCGTCCCAGCGCTCTTCGGCGCCCGCGATCTCGGCGTGCACGATGAGCTGATCGCGCTCGACCAGCCGGTCCATATGCTCGGCCGCCCGCTTCAGCGCCTCGCGCCGGGCGTCGGCATCGCCGGCCCTCGCGGCACCGTCCGCGACGCCGAGATGGGCGAGCGCAAACGTCGGGTCGAGCCTGACCGCCTCCGCGAACAGGCGATCGGCGTCCGCCGTCCTCACGTTCTGGGATGCCTCGATCGCCGCGGTGTAGGCGCGGTAGGCATCGACCGACTTCGACGTCACCTCGGCCAGCTTGTGCGGCGCCGCGGTCTGCACGTCGAGTCCCCGCCGGATGCGCGCGGCCAGGTCGTCCGCCAGGGCAAGCGCATCGGTCCCGCGCACGCTTTCCGCAAACCGGACGGCGCCCGTCGTCAGGTCCTCGACCCGCGCGTCGATGCGGAGGTCGGCGCCTGCCTGAACAATTGCCCCGTTGACGACGAAGCGGGCGCCGGCGCGACGCACGAGCTCGGCCATGCGCGATCGATCGAGGGCGTCGACGCTCGCGGCACCCAGCTGACGCGCCGCGTCGCTCAGGCGCTCGGTCCCCACCACTTCGAGCTCCGGCGTCTGGGCCAGGCCGGTGAGGAGCATCGAGGGCAGGCCTTTCGCCAGCCACGCCACATCCGGGCCCCCGGTAATCACTTCAAAGGTCATCACGGCCACCGAGGGACGGTCGGCGGCGCTTCCGGCAGCCGCCGGAGATGGTGACGAGGGGCGTAACATCCAGACCGCGGCGGCCAGCACGATGGCACTCACAATGCCCGCGACGATCGCCGTGCGCCGGTCGATCCGCCACCTGCCTGCCGGCACGGGCGCGACCGCACCGGACCGGCGCGCGGCCGTCTCGCCACTGGTCAGCGACTCGCGGACTTCGCGCAAGTCCACGGCCACATCCCGCATGCTCTGGTAACGGCCCCCGGCATCCTTGACCAGGCACTTGCGGAGGATGCGCTGCAGGTCGGGCTCGACCTGCGGATCGTCGATGCGCACGGGCGCCGCCGGTGCCGTAAGGATCGCGCTCATGATCTCCGCGGGGCTGCCGCGCCTGAACGGCGCCGTGCCGGCCACCATCTCGTAGAGGAGCGCGCCGAACGAGAAGATGTCGCTTCGCGCGTCGATGTGCGCGCCCCTCACCTGCTCCGGCGACATGTACCCCATGGTCCCGAGCACGACGCCGTCGGCCGTGCGGAGGTGGCCTTCGCTCATGGTCGCCGCATCGGCCAGGCCGGCGCGTGCGACGGGATCGACGAGCTTGGCGACGCCGAAGTCGATAATCTTCGCGTAGCCGTCCCCGGCCACGAGGATGTTGTCGGGCTTGAGGTCACGATGGATGACACCGCGCTCGTGGACCTTGGCCAGTGCGTCGGCAACCTGCAGCGCCAGTTCGATCGCCCGGCGCAAGGGAAGCGGCCCGTGGGTCAACTGCTCGCGGAGCGACGCGCCCTCGACGTACTCCATCGCGATGAACGTGCGCCCGTCGCATTCGTCGATGTCGTAGACCGCCGTGATGTGCGGGTGGTCCACGGCCGCGGCCAGCGTGGCTTCCTGGAGGAAGCGCTCCTTGCGCTCGGCATCCTGCGTGAGCTCCGCGCGAATCAGCTTGAGCGCGGCGCGGCGATGGAGCTTGAGATCGTCGACGAGGAAGACCTCGCCCATGCCGCCTGCGCCCAGGGACTTGACCACCCGGTAGTGGCCGATGACGGTGCCGATCATGGCGTCGGTGCGTCCGCGCGCACGCGTGGAGGTCTCCGTCTAACCGATGCATCGCGCCGCATGACGAGGTACGTGATTATAGGCGTTCGCGCTGTCCGACGGCGCCGATCGCCAGTCGGGAGCTCTCGGGCGAGCCACGGGGCGAGATCGGCGCACGTGATCGACGCGGTCAAGGCCCTCGCCCTCGCAGCTGCAGCAACCCTGCCGTCGAGAAGTCGTTGCCGAACGCCAGCGCGTGGCGCCATTCAGGGACGCATGCTCGTGAAGCTCACGACGTGTTGCAGGAACGCAGTATGATCGAGGCGATGCACGCGCATCGGCGGTCAGGCATCGATTCGAGCTGGAGGTGAGTGATGAGGCGAAGTGTTCTGGTTATTCTCGGTTTGTTGACCTGTTCGTCCGCGGCATTCGCGCAGACGACGGCGGAGATCATCGAGCGAGCCGTGATGGCGGCGCCCCGACAAGCACGCGAGGGGGCGACCGTGATCAAGTGGAATGCGGACTATACCTACGAAACGTTGAGGAAGGGCACCAACCAGATCGTCTGCTACGACCGGTCCGGAGAGCCCGGTGAGCAGCCCTTCGCCGTGCAATGCACCACTTTGGGCAACCTGCCGCGTGTTGCGCAGAACCGGAAGTTCGAGGCGAACCAGGATCGCACCGCCCGGCAAGCGATGATCGATGCCGCGGAGAAAGACGGCACCCGCGTGAAACCGGAGTACGGATCCGTGTGGTACTCCCTCGATGGCAAAGATCAGGCGACCGCACGGCTGCACCTGACCATCGCGGTCCCGGGTGCGACGACGCAGTCAACGGGCCTGCCCGACAACAACAAGCAGGGCGGCGCGTGGATCATGAACGCCGGCACGACCACGGCGCACATCATGGTGCCGGGGAGCTAGTGTCCTGTCCCACGTAAAACTTGCCAATCCTCCGGGCGGGGCATCCCGGCTGGCGGCGTTGCTCCTCCCTTACATATGCCCAATATGCTCGGTCGTCGCGCCTTGCCATCCGGGCGCCGCGCTCCGGAGTATTGTCAAGTCTTACGCGGGACAGGACACTAGCGACGCTCTGCCGCACGCGTCAGGAGCGCTGAGGCCCCGGCTCCGCTTCGCTAGCGACGCTCTGCCGCGAACCGCCGTGACGGCAGACCACTTGGCGGGGCTTCACTCTCACGGCGCCGCACCTCGCGCCGTGCCGCACGGTGAGGCGCCCCGGGTCGCGGGTTCGAGCCGAGATCAAAGGCTCTACCGCGCCTGGGCGCTGGCTGCCTCGCCCACGAAGGCGTCAAGCTTCACGCCGTGGTCGGCGGCCAGCATCTCGGCGGCTTTCTCGCCGATCATGATCGACGCGGCGTTGGTGTTGCCGCTGACCACGTTCGGCATGACGCTCGCGTCTGCCACGCGCAGCCGCTCCACCCCCATCACCCGGAGTCGCGGATCCACGACGCTCCCGATCCGGCACGACGTCGTGGGGTGGTAGACGGTCCACGCGTAGTGGAGCGCGAGGTCCGCCAGGAGAGCGTCGGTGGGGACCGCGCCCTCGGCGTGGCCGTGCTTGTCGGCGAGGAACGGCGGGATCAGGAGCGGGCCAATCGGGCGGCCCGCCGGCCATCGCGCCACGATGTCCAGCACTTTGCGCATCACCGCGACCATCACCGTCATGTCGTGCGGGTCGGCGAAATAGTTCATCCGGATGGCCGGGTGCTCTGTGGGGTCGGCGCTCGCGAGGACGATCTCGCCCTCGCTGTGCGGTTGCACCGGGTTGGCCAGCACGATCATGCTCTCCGCGTCAGCCGCCAGCCGCGTGTCCGGGTCGTCGAAATACCGAGTCGTGTCGACACGCAGGCACCGCAGCCAGATGTCGCTGTTGTAGCCACAGGGGAAGAAGCCGATCTGTCCGTCATGAGTGTGCTCGTCGCCAAGACCTGTTGAAAACCAGGCACACGCCTCATAGAGAGACGACGAGATGAGGCCGCGACCGGTCGCGTCCCACTCGGCGATGCGTCGCTCGGCTTCCTGCTTCAGCGCCTGCATCTCCGCGGTCATGGTGTCATCGTCTTCTGGATTGGCGGGCAGCGGTCCCGCAGGAGCACGGAGGGCCGCGGGGCCGAACGAGAGCCCGACCTCGCGCATCGAGACGCCGACGCCCGGCGCGGGAAAGACGAGCGCCACCTGCACGTGATCCTTCAGGTGCTTGCCGACATCAGGCGCATCGACCTGGCACGTGATACCGACCGCTTCGAGTTCTGCGCGCGGCCCGATGCCCGAGAGAAGGAGCAAGTGCGGCGAGCCAATCGCTCCTCCGCTCACCACGACTTCCTTGCGTGCGTGCACGGCATGGGTCGCGCCGTCGGGGGTCAGGTACTCGACGCCGGTGGCGGCAATCTGCCCTGCTGCACTGTCGAGGATGACGCGGGTGACATGCGCTCCCGTGATGATCGTGAGATTCGGACGCTGCTCGGTGTCGCCCTCGAGGAACGCGTGATACGTGCTCGATCGCTTGCCCGCTCGCGTGGACGTCTGGAGGAGCGACACCACGCCCGCAGGGCCCCCGCGATCCCGTCCGTTGTAATCACCGCGCGGGATCCCGGACGCCTCAGCGGCCTGGACGAACTCCCGGGCCCCCGAGAGGATGGGTGCGCGCACGGACACGCCGAGCGGCCCCGTGGTGTTGTGCGCCGGCTCGTCAATCGAGATGTCGGCGCTGGGTGCGAGCCCCTCGCTCTTCTTGAAGTACGGCAGCACTTCGTCGTAGCTCCAGCCGGGGGCGCCGCCCTCCGCCCAGGCGTTGAAGTCGCCGGGATGGCCGCGCACGTACGCCATGTAGTTCATCGCCGACGATCCGCCGAGCATCTTGCCCCTCGGCATCATCATCAGCCCGTCGGTGAGCCCGAGACCGCACTTCCCGGGGTCGGCGACATACATCCAGTCTGTCGCCGGGTTCCGCTGCAGCGCCGGACACGCGGCGGGAATCAGCGCCTCAGGAGGCGGCGTCCCGCCTGCCTCGAGGAGTATTACCTCGCACGAGGGGTCTTCGGAGAGACGAGCAGCGATGACGGCTCCCGCCGATCCGGCGCCGACGACGATGAAGTCGAAGGTCTCGGTCACGTGCGCGCTATGCCGCGAACTCCGCGATACCGCGACGCGCCCCAGCCGTCGGAATGGATGGGGGTCCGTAGATTTCCCAGTGCACGTCCTCGATATAGTGCGACAGCAGTCCCTCGAGGTCGCCGGCCTTGAACGCTGCGTAGGTCTGTTTCACAATGCCTGTGTTGTCCTGCGAGTCATGTCGGGATCCTTTCGAGTGTTCGTAACGTTGCGTGCCGCGGCAGGAATCGACCTCCGGCGTCGGCGGCGGCTATCTTACCGCACCCATCGCGACTGACGCCGCACGACGAGTGCGCCGATGTAACAGAGCGCGATGCCCACGAGTAACGCGCGGAACCCCGTGACGAGCGAGAGATACTCCGCGACGCCTCCGAGCATGGCGCCGAGCAGGTTCGCCCCGTAGTCGCGGGCGACCGACGTCGAGTGCTTGATCGCCGAGCCGAACAGCAGCCCGGCACACAGGATGGGACTGAACATCAGCACGGCGTAGAAGCCAGACTCCACCAATCGGCTGTCGAAGGTGAACGTGCCCACCGGGACCGCGTAGTTCACCCCGAGCAGCGCCAGCAGCGCGCCGCCCACCAGCCACGGCCGTGTGATCTCCAGCCGCGCGACCACGGCATTGGCGGCGAGGGCCATGACCAGCACCGACGCGATCGCGAGGGAGGCCACCACCCACGTCGATCCCCACAGGAGGGCGAACTGCGTGATCGATCGCGTCTCGAGCATCATGAACCCGGCACCGAGGAGAAAGAAGTGCCAGGACCACGCGCCCTCGCTCCCGCGAACCACCCCTGCGACCGATGCCGTGGACACGAGCAGGATGAGGCCCAGCGCCGCCAGGTAATGGCGCGGCACGTGCCGGTTCCGGAGATAGAGAAAGGGCCAGTCGTCTTGCGCCGGATCGACCGATGCGTCGCGCTGGTGACGCTGGGCCGGGGCGGGCCGCTGCGCCTGCCCGTACGCGGTCACGCGCTCGGGGATGGCGGGAGTGGCCGGCAGCGCGTGCAGCCGCGGGCCCGCCAGCAGGACGCCGAGCTGAGCGCGCGATGCGTGCACGTGAACCCAGGGTTCGCCGCCGAACGCGCTGGCCGCCGTGTTGGCCAGGCGGTCCACGAGCCAGGCTTCGCGAAAATAGTTGTACACGACGAGCAGCCCGTCGGGGTTCAGACGGTCGCGCACGGCACGAAACGATTCCTCGGTGAACATGTAGCTCTCGAGCCGCACGCCGGAAAAGCTCGACTGCAACGTGAGCGAGTCGATCAAAGCGAAGACCACCAGGTCGTATCGTTTCTCGCTCGTACGCAGGAAGTGCCGCGCATCGTCCACGATCACGGTGACGCGGGGATCGGCGTAGGGCCGGTCAGGGTGCAGCGCCGCACCCAGGCGCTGGATGGCTGGATCGATCTCGACGGCGTCCACGTGTCGGGCCCCGTGCTTCAGCGCGGCCGCGACGTCGGTCCCCGATCCGGCGCCGAGGATCAGGACGTCCCCGAACGAATCGCCGAACGTGTTGTACGGCCACTCGTAGAAATACTCCTTCTGCGCCAGCGGGGCCATCGACTGGTGAAAGATGTTGTTGACCTCGACGACCGTGTCGTCGCCCTCCTGGCGAACGTCGATCTTGTAGTACGGAGACCAGATCGTGTCGCGCGCCATCATCGAGACCAGCATCATCGAGGCAGCCAGCGCGAGAAGCGGTCCGCCGAGGCGCGTGATGCGCAGTCCCGGCTGTCGTGGCACGGAGGCGCCAGTACCTGGGTCGCCCAGGAGGAGCAGAGGGAGCGCCGCCGCCGAGGCCACTCCGAACCACATGACCGGAGGCTGCTCCAGCCACGAGCACAGGCCGAAGGCCACCACCCCTGCAAGACTTCCCGCGAGGTTGACCGAATACGCGTGGAGGGGCGGCAGGCATGCCATTTCTCGAGCCATGCGCTGGGCCAGCACCGTAAAGAGGGCTGCGACGATCACGAACATCACCGGTAGCAGCAGCGTGCTCTCCACCGGCACCACGGGGTCCGACGTGCCGCTGGTGAAATAGATGGCGCCCGACGAGGGCACGGCAACCTCGAGCCGGAAGACGTGCACGGCGGCGATCACGACCAGCAGGATGACGGGAAACGTGGCGAACCAGCCGTGGCCGGGCAGGCGGGCGGCTCGGTGGGCTGCGCCGACGGGGCGCACGGCCGCGACCAGACAACCCAGCCCGATCCCCAGGAAGCTGGCCAGCAGGATGAAGTTGGAGAAGTAGGAAAGCAGCCGGATGTGGGAGGGCATCCAGCGGATCAGCGCGACTTCGAGGAACAGAACGAGAAACGACGCGAGAAACGTGCGGACCGCTGGCGTCATGCCGGCGGGTATCGAACGCCGAGCTTCTGCAGCGCCTCCGCAGGGCAGCCGGCCCACCGCGCCACGGATCGATTGCCCAGGTACTGCAGGTCGTCAATCCCCATTCGGGTGGTCCAGAACCCCGTGGCCGTGAGATCGCGGACGCTGGTGAAGAACGCCACCCCGTGGGCCATCTGCGGGTGCGCGCGATCGGGCCAGGCGATGTCGTCCAGCACGGCGCGGCGCTCTTCGACGTCGCAGTCGAGGAACGAGTGGTCGAATCGTTTGTGACATTCGACGTCGAGCCAGGCGAGCCCGCCGCGCATGGCGACCTGCCGCTCGGGCTGGTCGATCATCATGAAGTCCATGAACTCGGGCACGCCCGCGTCGGTGGCGCTTCCCGAGCGGTCGTCTCTCGGGATGATCAAGTCCACGAGCGTGCGCACGGTCTGGTACTCGTGCGGAGTGAAGAACCGCGGTTCGAAGGGCACGCCCGTCTGCCGGGCCGCCTGCGCGAGCCGACTGGCTTCGGCCGCCTCGGCCTCGGTCCAGACGAATCCGGCGGCCGCCGGTGCGGACATCAGCAGCTTCAGGAGATCTCGGCGCTTCACAGCTGTCCGCCCTTCCGCAGATCCACGACGTGCTCGCTGGTGCGCATGGCCAGCGCGAGGATGGTCCACGTCGGATTCTTGTCCGCCTGCGACACGAAAGGGCCGCCGTCGGCGACGAACACGTTCTTCACATCGTGGGCCTGACACTGTCGATTGAGGACGGATGTGGACGCGTCGTTGCCCATCCGCGTCACTCCCAACTCGGGGATGATGCGGCCGCCGGGCTCGATGCCGTAGCCGTCCTCGGCCGTCGGCATCGGCGTGAGCGGCGTGCCGCCCATCTCGTGGATGATCGCGCGGAACGTCTCCTGCATGTGCTTGACCTGCTTGAGCTCGCGATCCGTCCACTTGAAGTGGAAGCGCAGCACGGGAATACCCCAGCGGTCCACCACCGAGGGATCGATTTCGCAATAGGTGTCGTCGTTCGGGACCATCTCGCCTCGTCCGGCGAAACCGACGGTGGCCCCGTAGAAGCGCCGATAGTCGTCCTTGAGGGCTTTGCCGTAGCCGCCGCTCGCAATCTCCCGCCCTTCTGCGTCCACCCCGCGATAGCGGTGGATGCCGCCGAGCACGCCGAAACCCGGCATGCGACGCCCGCCGCCGAGCTCGATGTGGTAGCCACGCGGGAAATCCAGCTGGCGATTGTCGAGCCACCACGGCATGTAGAGGTGCGCGCCGCTGGCGCCATCCTCGTTGTGCGGGACGCCGCTCATCATCTTCGGGATGAACCCCACCGCGCTGGCGCCGGTGGTGTCGGTCAGGTAGCGCCCGACGGCGCCGCTTGAATTCGCTAAACCCTGCGGGAACCTCGACGACTTCGAATTGAGCAGCAGTCGTGCGCTCTCGCACGCGCTCGCGGCCAGCACGACGATCCGCGCGCTCGCGTGGTTCTCGCGGCCGGTCGTCTTGTCGATGTAGCTGATGCCGCTGGCCAGCCCGTTGGCGTCTACGGTGACTTCCCGCGCCATCGCATTCGGCACAATCGTCAGACGCCCGGTGGCGAGTGCAGGCGGCAGCAGCACCGACGGCGAGGAAAAATTGGCGTGCGCCGCGCAGCCACGCCCACATTGACCGCAGTAATGGCACGCCGGCCGATCGCCGAGAGGTTGGGTCAGAATCGACAGGCGATTCGCAATGCAGGTGATGCGCAGCGTGTCGGCCGCTTGTTTGATCAGCAGCTCATAACAGCGTGGCCGCGGCGCCGGCTGGAAGATCCCGTCAGGCTCGTTTGGCAGCCCTTCGACGGATCCGAAGATCCCGACGAGGCGATCGACGCGGTCGTAGTACGGCTTCAGTTCGTCGTACGAGATCGGCCAGTCGTCGCCCAGCCCGTCGAGGCTCTTGCGCCGGAAGTCGTCCGGGCCGAAGCGCAGCGAGATGCGGCCCCAGTGGTTGGTGCGTCCGCCGAGCATGCGGGTTCGGTACCAGTCGAAGCGCGTGCCCGGCGCCGCCGTGTAGGGTTCGCCCTCGAGCGTCCACCCCCCCCAGCCCGCGTTGAACTCGCCGAAGTCCCGGGCGGTCGTGGGCGCCCCTCGCCGCGGGGACTGATACGGCCAGGCGAGCATCTTCGAGTCGCGACGCGTGTTGAACATCGGCCCGGCCTCCAGCATCAGCACGCTGGCGCCGGCCTCGGTCAGCACCTTCGCGGCCATCCCTCCGCCGGCGCCGGAGCCGACAATGACCACGTCGTGAACAGTGCGACTGCGTATGATTTGCATCGTTGGTTGGGTGGGCAAGTGGGGCGAGCAAGACCGTCAAATGACCTCAGCCCGGCCACGCCTGCCGTTGCGCTGGACCCTCCAGACCTGACGCGTCGATTGTAGTAGCATCCGCCAGAGGTCAGCAACGAAAGGATCCTCGATGCTCGACAGACGCACGTTCGTCTCCCGCGTCGCCGCCACCACCGCGGCGGTCACGATCGTTCCCCGCCACGTGCTCGGGATGGGGCAGACCCCGCCCAGCGACCGATTGAACATTGCCGGTGTCGGCGTCGGCGGCATGGGCCGCATCAACCTGCTCAACCTCGGCGTCGGCAACAACATCGTCGCGCTCTGCGACGTGGACTGGGACTATGCCGGCAAGGCGTGGAGCACGCTGCCCGAGGACCTGAAGCGGGAACAGGATCGCCTGCCGAAGGTGACCGATCCGGCCGCCCGCAAGAACAGCGAGCATCGCATTGCCTCGCTTCAGAAGATTCTGGCCGAGGATCTGCCGCGGATGAAGCGCCACACCGACTTCCGCGAGATGCTCGAGAAGCAGAAAGACATCGACGCCGTGGTCGTCGCCACGCCCGATCATCTGCATGCCGCGGTGGCGTCGGCGGCCCTCGACCTCGGCAAGCACGTGTACGTGCAGAAGCCGCTGGCCTGGTCCGTGGACGAGGCTCGCCGGCTGGCGCGCCAGGCGGCGCGATCCAAAGTCGCGACCCAAATGGGCAATCAGGGCCACTCGTGGGACGATGGCCGCAAGGTCGTCGAGTGGGTGCAGTCGGGAGCCATTGGCGACGTGCACGAGGTGCACGTGTGGACCAACCGCCCGCTGGCGTATTGGCCGCAGGGCATCCCGAGGCCCGAGCCGCAGCGCATCAGCACCGAGCTGCGCTGGAACATGCCTGGCGTGATGGCACGGCTCGCCAACGCCATGGGACTCTATTCGACGCCGGACACGTTGTCGTGGGACTTGTTTCTCGGCCCTGCACCCTTCGAGGAGTATCACCCGGTGTACCACCCGTTCAACTGGCGAGGGTGGGTGAACTGGGGCGTCGGGGCCATTGGCGACATGGGAGCACACCTGATCGATCATGCCTACTGGGCGCTCGATCTGGGCTTCCCGACGTCGATCGAGACCGTGTCGACGCCGTTCAACAAGAGCTGCTTCCCGATGGCCACGACCACGTATTACGAGTTCCCGGCACGTGGCGCAAAACCCCCCGTGCGGATGACCTGGTACGACGGCGGCCTCCTCCCTCCGAAGCCTCACGAGTTGGGTGAACAGGCGCTCAACGGCGAGGGCGGGGCGATTCTCGTCGGGACCAAGGGCAAGTTGATCTACGACACGTACGGATTGCGGCCACGGCTGCTGCCGCAGTCGCTCGAACAGTCCGTAGGCGCGCCGGCGCAGACGCTGCCACGCATTGCGGCCTCTCACGAGATGAACTGGGCCGAGGCGGCAAAAGGCCACGGGGAGGCGTCCACCCCGTTCGCCTACGCGGCCAGGCTGACCGAGGTCATGCTGCTTGGCGTCGTGGCCCTGAGAGCGGGCAAGAAGATCCACTACGACGCGGAGAACATGCGCATCACCAACGCCCCAGAGGCCAATCAGTACCTCAAGCGCGAGTATCGGAGGGGCTGGTCGCTCTGAGCCGTCGCCGGCGCCGCCCGACCTGCGTCCGCCGCGCCGGGGCTGGTGGCGCCGTCTGGTGGCGCCTCACAAGGGCTTGATGCGCAGGTTCCTGTAGGTCACCAGGTTCCCGTGGTCCTGCAGGACGATGTGGCCGCGTGGCAGGCGTCCGTACCGTGGGTACTTCACGAACTTGCTGGCGTTGACCCGTTTGGTCCAGTCTGCGTCGCCGATTTCGTATTCGAGCAGCTTCACCCCGTTCATCCAGTGCTCGACGTGCGTCCCTCTGGCGATGAGGCGCACCGTGTTCCACTCGCCGACCGGCTTGGTCACGTCCCGCACGGGCGCATGCACGGCGTAGTTGGCCCCCGCCGACGTGATCGGGGCCTTGCCGTCTCTGTGCCCGGCGTTGTCGAGAATCTGGAACTCGGGGCCTGAGTGCCACGTCTCCTCGTCGCCCGTGCCCACGCGGAACATGATGCCGCTGTTGCCGTCCTTCGAGATCTTCCATTCGAGGCGCAGCTCGAAATCGCCAAACTCCGCGACGGTCATCAGATCGCCGCCCGATCCGTCCCGCACGAGTTCGCCCGCCACCGCATTCCACCCCGCAGGCGGAGCGTCGGTTTTGTAGCTGCGCCAGCCCGCGAGCGACTTGCCGTCGAAAAGCCGCACGAAACCGCCCGCACGCTCGTCGTCCGATGGTTGGGTGTGGGGTGTCGCCTCGGGCGACCAGGCGAACGCGAGGAGTGCGGCAAGCACCAGCAATCGCATCATATCCGCCGATTATGCCCCGAACTCCTCGCGTTCAACCGAAAAACGGGCCTGGCGCGCGGTCGTGGCGAGTCGTTCACCGGCGCGCAGGCGGGGGGACGTAGGCGGCGAGGTTCGGGGGTTTCCAGTCGATGACGCGCTGTTCCTCGGCGCTCATGTAGCAGGCCATGAGCAGCTCGGTCACGTCGAGCCCGGCATGGAAGTCCAACTCGGGCGGCGTGCCGTCGAGAAACGCGCGGGTGAAGTGGCGGTTCTCCGCTTCGTAGCCGTATTCAGCCGCTTCGTTGCCGACCAGGGGCATCAGTCCCTGCTCGGCATTCTGCTTTTCGACCAGGTCTTCGCCGGCCTGTTCGCTGAGACGCCGCGAAAAGAACACCTTGACGCCGGCGTCGAGCGTGCTCACCGACATCGAGTACTCGGGCCCGAGCAGCTCCATCGACAGCCGCAAGCCCGCACCCACGTAGCTCCACGACGTGGTGGCTTCGACGATGAGCGGTCGGCCGTGTTCGTCTTCGTAGGTGACACTCGCGCGCGCGAAGTCTTCGGCGGGCCTGCGCGAGTAGTCGACCTCGCGACTCATCATGTCGCGCAGCAGCTCGACGTACTCCGGACGCGACCACTTGAGCGACGCGATCTGCGCCGACACCTTGACCGGACGGATGCTGTCCCGCGGCGCGCCGGGGGCGGTGAGCAGATACCGCCCGACCTCCAGGCTGTGGCACATCATGTCGTTGAGCACACCCCCGCCCTGCAGGTCGCCTTGCCAGAACCAGGGCATGTGGGGCCCGCCGTGTTCCTCGGCGGCTCGTGCCAGGTACGGGCGCCCGGCGGCTGCGGCGCCGCGTGCCCACACGATGTCCTTGCCGCGGGCCACACCCGGCTGGAACAGCTGGTTCTCGAGGTAGCCGTGCGCGACGCCGGCTTGCTCGGCCAGCGTGACCATTCGCCGCGCCTCGCCCACGTTGCGCGCCAAGGGCTTCTCGCACGCGATGCCTCGCAGCGTCGCCCCGCGCGCGAGCGTCGAGACGATGCGCTCCATGTTGTCGAGCCGGGAGAAGTTGGGCCCGCAGATCCAGATGGCGTCGATGCCGTCGTCGGCGACCATGGTTTCGATGGAGTCGAAGGCGCGCGCCTCGCCGACGCGCAGCGACCGAGCGAGCGCGGCCGCTTCTTCGGCGTGCACACGGTTGGGACTCCAGACGCCGCGGACGTCGGCATCGCGGACGCCCTCCCAGGAGCGGATGTGAAAGCGGGTCATGAAACCGCTGCCGATGAACCCAACGCCCAACCGATGTGCCATGTGGAGATTCTAGCCGCAGCCGAGAAGAGGCCGACGCGCGCGCGTGTGCGCGGCAGCCTGTTATAGTGCGTCACCATGTCCCCGGCACCGGTGTTCGCCTCCAACGCTCGACTCGCCGTGATGATGTTTCTGGAGTACCTGATCTGGGGCTCATGGCTGCCGTTGCTGGCGTTGTATCTCGGCGACGTCCTCGGGTTCACCGGCACCCAGATCGGCTGGATCTTCGCGACGCAGGCCGTCGCGTCGATCGCCGCCCTGTTTCTCGGCGGCCAGCTCGCCGACCGGGCGCTGCCAGCCGAGAAGCTCCTGGCCCTGCTGCACGTCATCGGCGGCGTGACGATGCTGCTGTTGTCGAGGCAGACGAGTTTCTGGCCGTTCTTTGCGCTGATGCTCGTCTACCAGCTGGCCTACATCCCGACGCTCTCACTGACCAACGCCGTGTGCTTCTACAACGTCGCGGATGCACAGCGCGACTTCGGGCGGCTGCGCCTCTGGGGCACCATCGGGTGGATCGCCGCCAGCTGGCCCTTCGTCTTCCTGCTCGCCGGCAAGACCGGCGCCGACCTGCACGCGGCGCTCCCGAGCATCTTCATCGTCGCGGCTGTGGCCTCGATAGCGCTCGCGCTGTTTTCAATGACGCTTCCCTCGACGCCGCCGTCGGCCGGGAGCGAGGCCAGCGCCCCGCTGCAGGCGATCAAGCTGCTGGCCTCGCCCGCGATGGCCGTCCTCTTCGTGGTCACGCTGATGGACTCCCTGGTGCACCAGGCCTACTTCCAGTTGACCAGCCCGTTCCTCCAGGCCGCCGGGCTCGCCGAGAACTGGATCATGCCGGCGATGAGCGTCGGCCAGATCGCGGAGATCGGGTCGATGGCGGTGCTCGGACTGGTACTGGCGAAGCTCGGATGGCGCTGGACGATGACACTCGGCGTGCTCGCCCACGCCGTGCGATTCTTCGTGTTCGCGATCGGGGATCCCCTGTGGCTGATGGTTGCCATCAACGTGGTCCACGGTGTGTGCTACGCGTTTTTCTTCGCGGCCGTCTACATCTTCGTGGACGAGCGGTGTCCGCGCGACGCGCGTGCGAGCGCGCAGGGATTGTTCAACCTCATGATCCTCGGCGTGGGCCCTTTCGCAGGGAGCCTGCTGTGGGGCTGGCTGGCCGACATCTTCCGCACGGCCAACGGCGCCGTGGACTACTCGCGCCTGTTCCTGGCGCCGGCGACACTGGCGCTCGCGGCAGCCGTGCTGCTGGCGGTGGCGTTTCGGCCCTCTGTGAGCCCCCTGCCCGCGCCGCGGCCGTGACGAGGTCGAGGCCATGGGGACCCTTCAGCTGCTTCTCTTCACGCTGGGCATCAGCCTGCTGATTCAGGCGGCCTTCTTCGCCTTTGCCGCGACGCTCAAGACCGACAAGGTCACCGATCTGTCGTACGGACTGAGTTTTGTCCTGATTGCGCTCGTGCTGCTCGCGCAAGGGCATGCCGCAGAGACCGCGCCGCTGGCGCTGGCGATGATGGTGATCGTCTGGGGCGTGCGGCTCGCAGGGTATCTGCTCTTTCGGATCGTCCAAATGGGGCGAGACGCGCGCTTCGACGGCGTGCGCGAGGACTTCTGGCGATTCTTCCGCTTCTGGCTGTTTCAGGGCATCGCGGTGTGGGTGATCATGCTGCCCGTCATCGTCTGGTTCGTCGAACCCGGCCCGTGGAACACCTTGATGGGGGTCGGCGCCCTGATCTGGGCCGTCGGCTGGCTGATGGAGACCGTCGCCGACGCGCAGAAGTTCGCGGCCAAGCGCCGCCCCGGCGGCGCGTCGCGTTGGATGGACACGGGGCTCTGGCGCTACAGCCGGCATCCCAATTATTTCGGCGAGCTGCTGGTGTGGTGGGGGCTGTTCGTGTTCGTGGCCGGCGATCTTCGAGGAGCGCAGTGGCTCTCGATGGCCGGGCCGCTGACCATCACGTTCCTGCTGCTGCGCGTGACGGGCATTCCGACCCTCGAGGCCAGCGCGCGCCGGAAATGGGGCGACAACCCCGCCTATCAGGCGTATCGCCGCCGCACGAGCCGGCTGATGCTCTGGCCGCCCAAGGCCGAGTAGCGGCGATCTACAACGGACCTCTTCCATGGTCTGGTCCTGACCTGCGCGCGCAAGGGCCGCGAGGAAGAGGCCCGCGACCTCATGCGCCGGCTGGACGGGCGAGGGAGCGCGACCGATTTCTGAGCCGGGACACTACCTCGATGTGGCTCGACGGAGCCGCACGAGATCCCTCGAGCGACCCATGGCGCTCCGTGCGCATGCACAGACGATGATCCCGGACACGGCAACTTCGGCGCGCCTGACCTCCGTCGGGTCGCCGACTGGAATCCGTGATTTCGGCGATCCCGTTCTCCGGCAGGCCACCTTGCGACCGCCCCCACCACTCGGGGCAGTCCTGGAGGAAATCGCAGCGCTTTTCGGGTATCCTCGGCCCATCGTTGGTACCACTGGCGGTCCCAATGGCTTGTCTGGAGCAGCCGGCCGCGTTCATGAGGAGGCCAGATGACTACCCCCACTCGCAGCGTCCTCGTCGGCATCGTGCTGTCGATCGCCACCGGCGCCTCCGCCCAGGTCTTGAACGGCGAGATCTTCGGTCGGGTGACAGACCAGACTGATGCCGTGCTGCCCGGTGTGACGATCACCATTTCGGGTCAGGCGCTCATCCAGCCGATGGTGGTCGTCGGCGCCGAGAGCGGGGCGTTCCGTTTCGCGCGCGTACCGATTGGCGTCTACCGTGTGACGTTCGAGCTGCCAGGCTTCAGCACCGTGGTGCGTGAGGGCATCATCGTTCAGGCGGGCCGCAACGTGGAGCTGAACATCAAGCTGAATCTGTCCACGGTGCAGGAGACCGTGACGATCACGGGCGCCAGCCCCGTCGTCGACACAAAGTCCACCGCGCTGGGCGTCAACTTCGGCCGCGAGTTGCTGGAGGCGATCCCCACCGCCCGCGATCCCTGGGTGATCATCGAACAGACGCCCGGCCTGGTGATGTCGGCCAACAACGTGGGCGGCAGGAACTCGGGCCAGATGGAGGGCTACAACGCGTACGGGAGCGGCGCCAACAAGCAATGGAGCATGGACGGTGCCACGGTGACGGACATGGCGTCGAACTCGGCGCCGACCTACTACGACTTCGAGATGTTCGAGGAGATTCAGATTACGACCGGCGGAATGGACGCGTCGCAGGAGACCGGCGGCGTGTCGGTCAACATGGTCACCAAGAGCGGCAGCAACCAGTTGCGCGGCTCCGGCCGTGTATTCGTCGTCGACAAGGCGCTGCAGTCGAAGAACGCACCTCCAGAAGTGGTGGTTCAGGGCGGCGGGGCGGGCAACCCGCTCAAGAACAACACCGAGTACGGCGTCGAAGTGGGTGGTCCGATCAAGCGTGACAGGGCGTGATTCTGGGGCTCGGCGAGCAACCAGAAGATTAACGTCGGCATCCTGGGGTTCCTGAGAGCGGGGGCGCCGGCGGGGTCGACGGAGATCGACGATCTCAATGACGACATCACCGAGATCAACAACGAGAGCGCGAAGCTTCAGTACCAGTGGAGCCAGGCCCACAAGTCCACGTTCCTCTTTCAGCGAAGCGACAAGGTCCGCAACGCTCGAGGCGCCAGCCCGACCACCGCGCTGGAGTCGACGGTTCGGCAGACCGGGCCGACGGAGTACTTCAACTACAACCACCAGTGGGTGGTCAGCGACCGGCTGCTGGTGTCGGGCCAGGGCCTGTTCAACGGCGGTGGCTTCCTGCTCAACTTTCACAAAGACGAGCTCGCCACCGTACAGGTGCTCAACCACGAGACGACGGGCACGTCGCGCTCGGGGACGTTGAGCGATAATCATCGGCCCACGTACGAAGCGCGGGTGGATGGCAGCTATTTCCTGACGAGCTTTCTCGGCGGCGACCATTCCACCAAATTTGGTCTGCGCTATCGCCGGACGCCCGTGAAGACCATCAGCAAGACCGGCGGCGGCGCGACGGCGCGCCTCCGCAACAACGGCGTGAACGAGGTGAACATCACCCGTGACGGCTATTCCGCCCGCGACACGTGGCAGTGGTCGCTGTATTTCACCGATTCGTGGAAGATGGGACGCGCCACCATCAACTGGGGTCTCCGGTGGGATCGCCAGGACGACAAGGCAACGGCTGCGCAGATCGAGGCGAACCCGATTCTTCCCGATCTGCTTCCGGCGGTCGCCTTCGACGGCGCGGATGCCGGCATCGTGTACAACGACATCGCCCCGAGACTGGGCGTCACCTACGACCTTTTTGGCAACACGCGCTCCGTCTTCAAGGTCAGTGTCGGGCGCTACTACGGCGGCGGGCTGTCGATCTCGACGGTCCTCAGCCCGACGGGCCAGACGACATTGCAGTATTTCTGGAACGATTTGAATGGCGACCGCTTCGTCCAGCGCCAGGAGATCGACTTCGCACGAGGATTCCGGGCGCCGCCCAGCGCCAACTACGATCCGGCGAACCCGTCGGCCGTGAGGACGCCCGCCAAGGTCGATCCCGGTCTGTCCAACGACATCACGGATGAGTTCATCGTGGGAATCGACCACGAGCTCCTGCCCAACTTCGGCGTGGGTGCCAGCTACCTCTACCGGCGGTACCACGATTTTCAAGATGCGTTTCGGGACGGCGTCACGTCGGCCAGCTACTCGCCGGTGACCTTTACCCGGGCCTGTGGCAATACGCTCTGTGACGCGCCGAGCTACACCGGGACGTACTATCAACGGGCGACAGCGGTGCCTGCCGCGTCGACGACGCGAGTGCACGGCCGCCGCGACATTTACCATGGCGTGGAGGTCACGGCGCGCAAGCGGTTCAGCAATCGCTGGCTCCTCAACAGCAGCGTCAGCTTCAACAACACGAACACGTACAGCCCAATTGCCACGTTCGCCACGGGCGCGAGCACGGGCGACCCGACCAACTACGAGTTCATCTACGGCCGGGACGGCAGCGGGTTGAACGGCTCGCGCTGGCTGGGGAAGATCGCGGGGATGTACGCGTTGCCCTGGGCGATGTCGGCGTCGGCCTTCTACAACATGCGCGAGGGGCTGCAGTTCAACCGCACGATCCTGTCGCCCAACCGCACGGGTGCCGGCGGGACGGCCAGCGTCCGCGTCGATCCGCAGGGCAGCCTGCATTACCCCGTGCACAAGCAGCTCGACATCAATATCGACAAGTCGATCAGTTTCGGCCGCCGGCGGGTCACCGTCAGCGCGACGGCGTTCAACGTGCTGAACGCGTCGACGGTCCTCGGTCGCGAGACGCGCCAGGACTTCGCGCGGGCCAACTACGTGACCTCGATTCTCGCGCCGCGCATCGTGCGGGTGGGCGCGAAGGTGAGCTTCTAGCG
>JBQTIE010000246.1:0-8431 GCA_052389315.1 Acidobacteriota bacterium | reverse complement strand
TCTCAAGCTCGACGAGCTCGCCGTCAAGCGCGCCTACGAGTTCGCATTCGTCGTCCAGCCGCTGAAGATCCAGGGAGCCACCGGGTCCACCGTCGCGCCGATTGCCATCCGCTGACGCCGGAAGGTGCCGCTGCCTCGAACGTCGAGACGAGCGGCCTCGCCTCACTGCCCCGGCCGATACTCCCGCTCGATGCGCCCCTCGAGCTGATCGCGGTAGAAATACACGTCGCGCAGGTTCCCGGTCGCGTAGCGCTCGGCCTGATCGTGGAAATGCTTGGACGCGGGGTCGCCGCTCTCGCCGCCCGCGGTGACGGCCTTGGCCCGCACGCGATCCCCGAACTCGACCACGGCGACGAAGCTGTTTCCGCTGGTCCCGTACCGCTTCTTCGTTCCTGGATACGTGCGCGCACTGAACGACGCCAGCGAGCCCCACCTCCCGGTGGTGAATCCGACGGGCACGCTCGGCTGGGCATCGTCGAATGGCTGGACCAGGGCACCGGTGAGTCGTTGAAAGCGGTTGACGGTCCCCCACGGCGTCTTCCACGTCCCGAAGTCGGCACCGAGCTTGTCAGCGGCGGCCGCTAGCGCCTGGAGCAGCTGATCGGGTGTGGCCTTCTGCGCGATGAACTCGTCGGCCGAGAGTCCGGCTTTGCGCGCCTCGGCCGCGAGGCGGCTGCCAGTCTCCTCGGCCCAGTAGATGCCCAGCGCGGTGGGGACGGAATCGACGGCCCAGCGATGGTCCCAGGTGCGGAGCAGCGCCACCTGCTCGGCGATGGCGGCCTTCAATGGGTTGCGGGCGGGCGTCCGGTCCCACGCCCGGACGAGTGCGGGAATGAGCGTCTCGAAGGCCGGCATCAGCGGGGAATACGCGGTGGCGATCAGCCCATCGAGCGTGAAGTCCTTTCGATTCTCCAGCACTTTGATCGCGTGGATGCCTCGCGCGTTCTCACCTCCGCGCTCCACGTACACGGGAAAGTTGTCCTTCTTCGGACTGTCAGGCCCGGCCGCCGACCACGGGTGGTTGTTGGCGTTGTACAGCCAGCCTCCGGCCGGATTCAGCACGTTGGGGGATTCGTCAATCGACAGCACGCCGTTCCACTCGGTGGCCGGGTCGCTGCCGTCCACCGGGCGCGTCCAGTCGACGCGGGGGTCGCGGCGCGGGATGAAGTTCGAGTGGAAGTAGGCGATGCTGCCGTCGGCGTCCGCGTAAATCGTGTTGTTGGACGAGTTGGTGTGCAGCTCCATGGACTCGCGAAAGGCCTTGTAGTCTCTCGCCTTCGTCCGTGAATAGGACTGTGTCAACGCCTTGATCGGCTCCTGCATGAGTCTGACGCTCACCCACTTGTCGTCCGCCTGGCGGACGACGGGGCCGTGATGGGTGGCGTAGATGGTGAACTCTTTTTGCGCCATGCCTGTCGCCGTCTTGTACGGCACCACGATCTTCCTGGTGGTCATCGGACGCGATTCCGCCCCGTACCGATACGAGACATCCGTCCCGGTCTTCGTCACGGTCTCGAGATACTCGTCGATGTTGTCCACGCCGCTCGACGTGTGCATCCAGCCGGTGCGCTCGTTGAAGCCCTGATAGATGAAGAACTGTCCCCAGGTGACCGCCCCGTACGCGTTGAGCCCTTCCTGGCTCGCCATCTGCAGCTCGGCGCGGAAGAAAAAGGACGTGTGCGGGTTGATGAGCAGCAGGGCTTTGCCGCCGGTGGTCGCCACCGGGCCCACCGCGATACCGTTGGACCCGGTCGGCTCTCCGTCGATGACCCGCCCGTCGGTGTGATCGATCTCGTCGATCCACGGCGTCGGTTCGACGGCTGACGCCGTCGTCTGTGGGGTCGCGGTCTGGCCATAGAAGGCTTCGAGCTGCCCCAGGTTGACGCGTTCGATGTCCCCGCCGATGCTGCCTTCGGTGAAGCTCAGCGCCATCCACGGCTCGAAGCGCGTGATCACGCGAGGCGCGACGGCCGGATGGGTGTGCAGGTAGTAGTTCAGCCCGTCGGCCCAGGCGTCCATCAGCTCCTGCAGCCACTCCGGACTCTGGGCGTAGTGCGCTTTCAGGGCCTCGGGGCTGATGAACAGCTTCATCCGCAGGTCGCGGTAGATGGCCTGCTCCCCCTCCGCTTCGGCCAGGCGTCCCATCGCGTTGAGATAGTTCGTCTCCACGCGGTTGAAGTCGTCTTCCGCCTGAGCGTAGATCATGCCGAACACGGCGTCCGCGTCGGACTGGCCGGAGACGTGCGCGATGCCCCAGTCGTCGCGCGTGATGGTGACGTTGGCCGCGCGCGCTTCCCACGCGGCGAGGTCGGGATGGACGGCCGGCTCGCCGGCGCAGGCAGCGAGGGCCGCGACGCTGATGAGGAAGATGAGTCGCTTCATGGGCACCGGATTGTGCCACAGGTGGCGAGGAGCGGCGCAATCGCGGCCGGCCTGACGGCTCGCCTCACGCCTCGCAGCCGGCGGAGCCGACCGACAAATCCGCCGACCCGATCGGATCATGAACCCCACCAGCACGCCAGGAAAGGTCACGACCGCCGTAAGCAGGTAGAAGTGCCGCACCGCATCGCCGCGATCAAGGCGCCTGCCGTGGCGCCGATGACGAAGCGGCCCGCGATGCTGGCCAGCGCCGAGAGCGCGCCTGCTGCGCGCCTGGAACGCGCAGGCTGCGGGGCGCAGAGAGATAGGCGAGACGCCGACGATCATTTCCTGGCACCTGCCGACGCTGGTAGGTGCATGACCCCCAGAATCGCGCTGCACACGACGTTCTGGATGCCGATCAGGATCGCGGCGATCGCGAGCACCAGCGTCAGCGTGCGGTGCTGCTCCTGCGCGATTCTCGCCGTTGCAAAGCTGGACACTCGGTCACCCAATTCGTCTCTGCGACCCCGCGCCAGCCTGGCGCCCAGCGCAGTCGTCGCAGCCCCGGAATCTTGCTTGTCGTCTTGAGGAAGCCGAGACCATATCGCTTCGAGTTCCTGGATCGCCATCGGTCGCTCGGAACGAAGGCGCTCCATCATGCTGGCGGCCGAGGTCGCGGCCGGGGCGGCGCGGTTGAACTCGACGACGGTTATCCCTCCGTACGCCGTGGCGACGACGCCAATCGCGAGGAAGTAGACGACCCACCATCGGGAGATTGGATTCTGCCAGCTGTGGCGCTGCCTTCGGGCGTAGACCACCACTGCCGGGGGCAGGAGCGCCGAAACCAGCAGGAGTATCACGGCAACGACCGACCTCGTGTCGTTGTCCCACGTTGCGAATTGGGACAGCATCCAGTCCCAGCACCGCTCGACCGCCGCGAAGAACCCGCCGGCGGCCGGCAGTTGACGTGGCGTCGGCAGGTAATCGTCCAGACGAGGGACCCGGCTCAAGCTGCCGGTGTCCGAGGGCAGGTTCAAGGTCGCCGGACCGTCGGACGACAGATCCTTGACCAGGGCCGACAAGGCCATCGGATCTGCTGGCATCACCAGAGCTGGCGGCAACAGGTGACGCGGCAGGACGGGATCTTGTGCGAGCTTCAGGGGCCTCGCAATCGGCTCAGCCCACACCGGAGGGGCGGCCGGTTCGGTTCGGAGTCGCTCGACTGGCGACCGGTCGAGCTGCGGCACCTTGGTGCGACGCGCCTCCAGCGTCGGGGACACCCAGTCCATCGATTGGCCAGCGTGCACATCGGTGGTCGTCTGGCCCCGAATGCGTTGCACGATGGCGTTGGTCAGCCGCACGAAGATCGCCTCCCGCTCCCAATCGGGGAGACTGGAAAGGGTGCGTTGCGGATCGTTCACGGCCTGGAACTGAGCCAGTTGGGGAATGTCCGCGAACCGACTGGGACTGACGAGCACCGGCATGACGGGCAGATTCCTCGCGCTAGCCGCATCTGCCAGCAAGGGAAGCTCGTGCGTCCGGATGAACTCTGACGCCAGGTAATCAGCGCTCACCAGCAGGATGGCGACATCCGCCCGTCCAATCGCGGCGCTGATGGATCGCTCCCACTTGTCGCCAGGCTCTATGCGGGTGTCGTCCCAGGCCACGATTTCGTGTGGCTCCTGGATCGAGTGAAGATGACTGGACAGCTTGTCGAGCCACCGCCGGTCATTGTGGCAATAGCTCACGAAGACCACCCCGACGTGGCTGAGATCGCGACCTGGAGGGCCATCGTCGCGAGAACCGGACTTCGGCTCGAAGCCGGACATGACTGCCGCCGCAGCGAAATCTAACGCGGATCCGTGGGGTCTCGCAACAACGCCGGGGCCGCCCTGCATCGTCCTCGGCGGAGAGGCCCGGCGCGGCGAGCCCGCTCGAACACCCTGCCGTGCCCACGGGCCGGCTCGCATCCAAAGAGACGGAGGCCGCATCCCGTGCGATCTCGCGCGCACGTCGACGACGCGAGCCCCGCCGGCAAGCCACGAACATCGGACATCACCACTCGCAACTCATGACGCTGAGTCATGACTCGTAAGTCGAGAATCGCCACTCAGCGCGTTTCCATCCTGGGCTGAATACCCATGTTGTGCATGATGAACGCGTAGATGTCCGCGGTCGCCTCGAGCTGCTTGGTCACGTTGCTCGCGCCATGGCCCGATTTGGTCTCGATGCGGATTAGAATCGGCGTCTCGCGGCTCGCCCTCTTCTGCATCGTCGCCGCGTACTTGAACGAATGCGCGGGGACGACCCGATCGTCGTGGTCAGCCGTGGTGATCAAGGTCGCGGGGTACTTCTGGCCTTCCTTGACGTTGTGCAGCGGCGAGTAGGCATACAGCGCCTTGAACTCTTCGGGATTGTCGCTGGATCCGTAGTCCGCGATCCAGTTCCACCCGATCGTGAACTTGTGAAAGCGGAGCATGTCCATCACGCCGACCTGGGGAATGGCGACACGGAAGAGTTCCGGGCGTTGGTTGATCACCGCGCCCACCAGCAGGCCGCCATTCGAGCCGCCCTGCGCCGCGAGCCGCGCGGGGGAGGTGTACTTGTTCGCGATCAGCCACTCGGCGGCCGCGATGAAGTCGTCGAAGACATTCTGCTTCTTCGTCTTCGTGCCGGCGTCGTGCCACGACTCTCCGTACTCGCTGCCCCCACGCATGTTGACGCTCGCGTAGACAAACCCCTGCTCGAGCAGGGCGATCCGGAGGGAGTTGAAGCCAGGCGTCGTGGCGATGTTGAATCCGCCGTACCCGTACATCAGCGTCGGGTTGTTCCCGTCGAGCACGAGCCCCTTCCTGTGGACCAGGAACATCGGCACGCGCGCTCCGTCCTTGCTGGTGAAGAACACCTGCCTGGTGTCGTAGCTCGCCGTATCGAGCCCTGGAATCTCGGGCGCCCGGAACAACGAGCTCCGGCGCGCCGCAATGTCGTACCGGAAGATGGACGTCGGGTAGGTGAACGACGTGAACGTGTAGAAGATGAAGGCGTCGTCCATGTTGCCGCCGAAGCCGCTGGCGCTGCCAAGCCCCGGCAGCTCGATCTCGTTTTCGAACGCCCCCTCGAGATTGTGCACGTACGCCTTGGATGCCACGTCCTTCATGTAGGTGACGATGAGCTTGCCGCCCGCCACCGACACCGAATCAATCGTTTCCGGCTTCTCGGCCACCAGGGTCTCCCAGTTCGCAGGCGCCGGGTTGGCCGGATCGATCCGGATCACGCGGCCGTTCGGGGCGCCGTTGTCGGTGAACACGACGAGCTCCCCTCGCACGTGCTCGAGCACGGCGTAGGTGTCGTCACCGATCTCGGGAATGAGCGGGGTGAAAGCGGCACCAGGTTTCGCCAGGTCCATCACCATCACCGCGTTGCCCTGCTTGCCCGTGCCGCGATCCGAGATGTCCAGGACGGCAAATCGCTCATCGTCGGTCGTCTGGAGGGTGTGGAACCGCTGCGGGTTCTTCGGATCCGAGTACACCTGTGTGTCCGCGGACTGCGGCGTCCCGATGCGGTGGTAGTAGACCTGATGGTCCTCGTTGGCAGACGACAGCTCCTTGCCTTTGGCCGGCTGCGGATACCGGCTGTAATAGAAGCCGTTGCCCCGCCAGGCCACGCCCGACACCTTCACCCACTCGATCTTGTCGGCCAGCGGCTTTCTGGTGGTCAGGTCGAGCACGTTGAACTCCTGCCAGTCGGACCCGCTCCGCGAGATGCCATACACCGCCAGCCTGGCGTCTTTCGAGGGAGCAAAGGCGGCGAGCCGCACCGTGCCATCCGGCGACCACGTGTTGGGATCCAGGAGCACTTCTGGCGTTCCCGTGATGCCCTTCTGGATGTACAGGACGCTCTGGTTCTGGAGCCCGTCGTTCTTCGAGAAAAAGTAATAGTCGCCTTTCCGCGACGGCGCGGAAAACTTGGCGTAGTCATACAGCGTCTTGAGGCGATCGAGCAGCTGCGCACGGAACGGAATGCGCTCGAGATAGCCAAAGGTCACCTTGTTCTGCGCCTCGACCCATCGGGCCGTCTCCGGCGACGTGTCGTCTTCCAGCCACCGGTACGGGTCCGGGACCTTCGTCCCGTGATAGGTGTCCACGTGATCGACGGTGCGCGTGTCGGGATACGGGAGGCCCTGTGCCATGACAACGCCCGAGAGGGCCGCGAGGGCCAAGCCGGTGGGAAGCGTGCTCTTCATGGTCGCATTATGGCGTACGCCTCAGACCTCGACGCCGATCTCGCTGGAGGCGGTGTAGCCGCGCGTCGCGTCGCCGACCAGGGTCGCGAGCTGGCTGGCGACACCGTCACGGAAGACGCTGTCCCCGCTGTTCGACGTCGGATTCTGTCCCTTGGCGGCATACGCGGTCGTGCCGTAGACGGCGGCGGAGACCGCCTCGGGAAAGGCGATCTGCGTCACCTTGATGGATCGGCCGCCAATCTTGATCTCCGCGTGAATGTGGGTGGCCCGTCCCTGGTACCAACCCGGATAGATCGTGGTGAAGGTCACGCGGCCCGCCGCATCCGTGATCTGGACCCCCCGCAGATACGTCTGGCTCTGCTCGGTGCCGTACTGGGAATACTGGCCCGCGGCGTCGCACTGCCAGACCTCGACGAAGGCGCCGACGAGCGCCGCGCAGGCGCGATTGACGTTGACGACCGTGATGGTGAGCGTGAGCGGCAGCCCGGGCCGGCCCTCGCGGATGTCGCTCCGGGCGAAATCTCCCAGGTTTGGAAACGGTCCGGCGGTTTCGGTCGGCGTGACGAGACACGCGGCCCCGGTGCCCGGCGGGGGCGGCGCAGGCGCCGCGCCGGAGGTGATGCCGGAGGGAGTGGTCGGCTGGGTACCGCACCCCACGGACCAGACCGCGCCCGCGGCGCCGATCAGGCCCAGTGTTTCCCGACGGGTCAGCGTGCGCTTCTCCGGCAATGCGGCTCCTGCGATCAGGCTACCGCCACGCCCGCGGGCTGGCAAGCTTCGCCACGCGTGAACGCCGGGAGCACTGGCGGCGCGCCGCGCGCGCGTCCACGAACTGCCATGCCATCTTCAGCAGGTCCCGCAGCGCGTCCTGGTGGATGCGGGACAGGCGAACGAGGATCGACGCGTAGTTCACGTAGTGGTCGGTCACGTAGTACGTCCCGGGGTCGGCGGCCAACAGCTGGTCACGCTCGTCGAAGCCAATCACGACCACGAGCGTGTTGGGCTCAGCCGATCGGTGAATCGCGAGGCAGGCGACGACCTTTCCGCGGAGCTTGAGCGCGGGTGACCGGTAGGTCGTGCCCTCCTCGACGCCTGGAAGGGCGAGGCCAAGACGGCGAACCGTGTCGAAGGTGAGGGGCCGCGTCACGGCTGGGTCGCGGTGCCCAGCATACCAGGCAGGATCGATGAGCGCATGTTCGAGTATACGACTGAAGCGCCGATCCGCCCGTGTTTGTGGGCGCGATCGGGACGCGCCAGGCGGACATCGACAAATTGATCGGTGGCTCCGGGCGAAGGGCGACCGCCTGCAGCGGCTCGAGGCCGAATTGCTCGAGCGGGCGCCGGCGTGGCGGCAGCCGATCGGCAAGACTCCGTACGCCCAACGCCCCCCGACCCATCACATGCGTATGCTCAAGCGTCCGCGACCCGCTTCGCACACCATCTGCCACGTCGCTTCCCGAGCCCGACCGTTGCCAAGGGCCTTCCAAGGCTCAGGCTACCGCGTCACTTTCGTCGGACCGAACGTGCCGGTCACCGTGCTCGAGAGGATCAGCTTGGCTGCAACCGGTGGTGTGGGCTGCTTGATGAAGTCGGCGAAATTGATCTGGCCTGAAAAGGCCACCCTGGTCTTCGACACCGACTTATGCGCAATGACGACCAGGCCATCGGCGAGGTTGGGAATCTCGACTCGCGCCGTCACGGTGATTTGCGGCGCCGGATTCAGGATGGTGAAGGAGCCTGTGAACGAGAGCTTCGTCTCCTTGGTCACGTTGCCCAGCGAGACCTCTGAGGTCGTTTGGGCCGCCCCCGGTTGCGGGGAGTGGAGGA
>JBQTIE010000245.1:0-5297 GCA_052389315.1 Acidobacteriota bacterium | reverse complement strand
GACGGCGGCGCTGGTGCTCGAGATCGATCCGCTCCAGCCGTTGACACATGCGGCGGCGGGCTTTCTGCACTCCATGCAGGGGCGGTTCGAACAGAGCCTGCCGCACCTCAAGCGATCGCTCGAGCTGGAGCCGACCAACCAGTTCGCGTCCATCTTCTCGGCCCAGGCACTGGGCGCGTTGGGGCGAATCGGCGAGGCCGTGGCCACGATCGAGCAGGTCGAGGGCGCACGGCCGGACGAGAAATGGACGTGGCTGTCGCAGGTGGTGAAGTGGGGCCTCCAGCGGAACTTGAACGTGCTCCGCACCTCGCTGACACCCGACCGGCGCGCGTGGTGCCGTACCGACATCCACTACTGCCTGCTGTTGGCGGAGGCGTTCGCGCAGGCCGGCTCGCCGGACGATGCCTTCGAGTGGCTCGACATCGGCGTGGCCCGCGGTTTGTGGGCCTACGACTATCTGAGCCGGGTCAGTCCCTTCCTCGTGCCGCTGCACGGTGATCCGCGCTGGCAGCCGCTCATGGCGCACGTGCGCCAGCTCAGGGAACAGGTGGAGTTCTAAGGTCGATCGCCGTCTTGTGGCGCGGTTCGTACAATTGCAGGTCGACGCCCCCTGGCAGCCGCAGCATCACGGTGATCCCATAGCCGGCGTCGACGGGCTCGCCCTGCACCTCCACCCCCTTCGCGCGCAGCTCCCGGATCGTCGAGTGAATGTCGTCGCACATCAGCGAGAACGTGTGCACGCCGGCAGTGCCGGCATCCTCCATGTCCGCAGGGTGCACACCGAGCTCGGCCGGCGGCAGCGCGAAAATCAGCCACCCGTGGCCCGCGTCCACGTGCGTCCAGCCGAACACGTCGCGCAGCGCCGCGCGAAGAGCGTCAGGCTGCGAGGAGTAGAGCAGAACGTGCGCCCCGATGATGGCCAAGGAAGACCTCACGTACTCGATGGGCGCGCGAGTTGGCGGACCAGTCGCACGCGTGTGTGCCTGTGCCTGCCGCCCGGCGCCCTCGCTTCAGACTCCGCTATTGCTGAGGCGCTGGCGGCACAATGGCCATCGCCCGCAGCGGCGCCCCGCTGCCGCCGCCGATTTTCATCGGCAGCGCCACCAGATACGCCCCTATTGCCGGCAGCCGATCCAGCGCCGTCAGGTTCTCGAAGCCCGGGATGTTGCGCTCATACAGTACTCGATGCGACTCGTAGAGCGTGGACGGCCCGTAATCGAGGCTGGCCGTGTCGATCCCGACGGCCTTGATCGAACGGCTCTCGGCGAGCCATTTCGCGGCCTCCGGATGCAAGCCCGGAAACCGCAGCCTGGCCACCGCGGCCTCGCCACGCTCAGCCGTGCCGAGGTAACGCTCGGCGTCAGGCCAGTAGCGCGAGAAACCCGTGCGAAGCAGGACGATGACGTTGTCGATCACGACGCTGTGCTGCTGCTCCCAGCGGCGGAAGTCGTCCACGGTGACCTGATAGACGGAGTTCGAGTTGGCCGCCTCGGTGACGTCGATCACGATGACTGGACCGACGAGCCGATCGAGCGGCACCTGGTCGGCAGACTGCCGGCCTTCGGCGAAGTGCACGGGCGCGTCGAGGTGCGTGGCTCCATGTTCGGAACTGAAGAAGTTGTTGGCCGCGTAGTAGTAGCCGGCGGGCGTCATACCGTCCGCCACCTTGTCGAGGCGAAACGGCTCGGCGGTCGGCCAGAACACCGCCTGCTCGTCGTAGGTGTGCGAGAGATCGACCAGCGTCCCTTGCGGGAACAGCGGAGGGGCCGCTGGAGGCGCGGCACGGCAACTCGTTCCGATCAGTGCCGCGACGACCATCATCGTCAACGGAAGCCGCATGTGCCTCCTTCGCGGCCGTCCTTCGGGACAGCGGTGGTCCATGGTCAGTGCCCTGTCAGCCCCGCCCGCACGGGCTGGCCAGGCAGCGCGCCCAAGACGATTCGTCCATCACGGACGACGGGCGTGCCGCCCACCAGCACGTGGGTGATGCCCGCGGAGGTCCGCGTCGGTGCCTCGAATGTGGCGGTGTCGATCACCATGGCCGGGTCGAAGAGCGTGAGGTCCGCGTCGGCACCGACTTTCACGCGGCCCTTGCTCGCCATCGCCGGCACGCGTGCGCGAAGACGCTCTGCCGGATCCAAGGTCATCTTCCGGAGGGCGTCCATCAATGACAGGACTTTCTCCTCGCGGACATAACGGCCGAGCACTTTTGCAAACGTCCCGGCGCCACGCGGGTGGGACGCCCCACCGTCGCTGGCGATCATCGTCAGGGGATCGGCGACGGCGCCGCGCACGACCTCCTCGGTATTCCCGAACGAGATGACGGTGCCTCCCTGTGCGCGATACTTCGCGAAGGTCTGACGCGTCAGGCGCTCACCCGTCGCGGGCCACAGGAGGTTCGGAAAACGTGAGTCAGGGAACTGCTCCCAGCCGTCGTAGAGTGCCGACTCGATGCGCGTCGCGCTCGCCGTATACGGGTACATCTCGGCCGTGACGTCGATGCCGCGCGCACGTGCGCGGCGGATGAGGTCGAGCAGCCGCGGCGTCTGACGTCCGCCCGAGCTCTGCGCGTGCACGATGTGCAGCGGGGTGCCCGTGACGACGGCGAGTGCCAACACCTCCTCGAACGATCCGATGGCATCGCCCCCACGCATGTGGACGTAGGCCGGCGCGCCGACTCGACCCGCTACCTCGAACATCTCGGCGATCTCCCACCGCGTGGCCTGGGCCGTATAGGCGATGCCAAAGCCGACGCCCACCGCGCCGCGCGCGAGCCCATGGGCGAGGGCCTGCTTCATCGCGGCCATTTCCTCGTCTGTGCCTTCTCGCGTGTTGGCCGGGCCGCTCGGCAGGAACGCGCCGGGGTCCTTCATCACGGCCATGCGAACCGGGATGTGGCCGATGCTGACGCCGTAGTGAATGGCCGCCTGACCGGCCCGCTCGTCGTACCAGCGATCAATGTCGGCAGCGCCGACCTCCAGCTCGAGCGCTGCCGTCACCCCGTCGGCCGCTTTCCTGAGATAGTCGTCCGGCGTCTGCCCGTGCTGGTGCAGGTCGATGAAGCCCGGCGCGACGACCAGACCGGTCGCGTCGATGGACGAGCGTCCGACGAGCGGGGTCGTGCTGACGGCTCGAATCACGCCGGCGGCGATGCCCACGTGGCGCACGCCGTCGGTGCTCGATTCCGGGTCCATCACGCGGCCGTTGGCGATGACGAGGTCGAAGGGCGCGGGCGCGGGCTGCTGGGCGGCGACGTGAATCGCCGCCAGCACCACCGCGACGATCGACCATCGTCTCGCGCTCATTGCCGTCCGGCGTACTCGTCGTCGGTGGTCCGACTCCGCCAGCGTGTCTCGCCCCCGAACCCGACGTTCACCTGGATGAGATGGGTGTCGGGCGTCGCGCCGTGCCAGTGCTCGACCTTCGGCCCGGTGTAATCGTTCCAGCCCGGCCCGAGCTCGATCTTCTTCTGGCCGCGCTTCTGCGTCCTCATGCGGCCCTGTTCGACGTAGAGCAACTGGCCGCGGTCGTGGCTGTGCCAGGCCGAGCGTGCACCCGGCTCGAAGCGTCGCCGTGCCACGCTCAGGTCGGTCGGCTCGAGCACGGTCGAGATGCCGGTGAAGCGCGGGTCGTCTGCCGGGTTGGTTGGCTGCTGTGCAGCGGCCCAGGGCGAGAACATCACGAGCGCGCCACCGAGACAGATGGCGACGCCCACACCGAGTCGAGCGCGGGAGCACGGAGACATGAGGCCCTCCTTACTTGATGGCCGAGTAATCCGCGGGTTCGAGATAGATCGACTCGACCTTGGCCACGATGGGGCCGTTGGCCTGGGTTTCCGACGCGACCTTCTTCCACTCCGGATCGTTCCTGAACGCGTCCCAGCTCGCCTTGGCGGCCTCGCGGCTCGGATACGCGAGGACGTAGAGCAGCGTGTTGTTCGCGAGCGGTGCGTCGAGCGGCTTCCAGTACCCGATGTTGGTCATGCCGTGCTTTTCGAAAATGCGCCGCGTGTGGTTGCGGAATCGTGCGTGCAGGTCGGCGAGCTTGCCGTCGGGCGCGGTGTAGGTGCGAAGCTCGAACACGCGCGGCGCCTGGGCGGCGGCCGTGCGAGTGCCGAAGGCCGTGCCGGCGGCAAAGCCCATGACCAGGAGCGTGGTGGATGCGGCGAGGACAGAAACGCGAGAGAGGCGCATGAAGGGACTCCTTGGGGTTCGGGTGATGTCGATGTGTCGGCCGCCGTGCCCCACTCCGCGGCTCGGCCCACGCGACAGCCTACCGCAGGTTGAGGCTGTCGTGGTGAAGGGGCGGTCAAAGTGCCACGTTGGCCCGTTGGCCAGGAGCACGATGGGCTCCACCCACGTCCTCGCCCAGGGCGGCCCCGTGCGAAAGCCTATCGCAGCTCGAGCGCTACCGGCGCTGCTGGGTCGTCTGGCGATTCACGCCGATGACGAGCTGACTGTCCACCGAGTACTCGGTGAAGGCCTGATACATCTCGTCCCAGCTCTGCTCGGACCAGTACACCGGCAGGTGCGGGGCGGGGTTCCAGCGGTTCTTCGGCGAGTTGTCATACACGCCGATGCCGGTGATCTTACTGCCCGCCGGCAGGTGCAGCGGCTCGGCGAGTTCGTAGTTGAACTGCCAGTTGAAGTCGAAGCGTGGCACGTTGAGGATGACCTGGTCTCGTCCATCGGGCCAGGTGACGATCCACTTCAGGCTCTTGCCGCGCAGGTGCATGTGCGGCGACATCGCGTAGAGCGTGATGGGTTCGGTCACGGCCGTGATGCCGATGAGCTCCCAGTTCTCCACGTAGGGCGGGATGTTCGGCGTGCCGGGGCGACGGCGGGGGCCCCCATCCTCGGAGTACGAGTACTCGATTTCCTTGCCCTCCGCGCGATAGAGCGACAAGCCCCTTCGATCCGTGGCCAGCGGATCGCCAGCCTGACGAATGAGCACCTCGTGGGTCACCGGCACCTTGTTGAACCAGATCCCGACACGGGTACGGTCCTTTTCAGGCTTCCCCGTCGGGTTGTAGTGCACCTGCCAGTTGAAGTATTTGCCCGCGGGAATCCGCTTGCCGACGTTCGGGCGGTGCACGTCCACGCCGCGACCGGGCACCCATGACAAGAGTTTGGACGCGCCCGGGAGCCCCATGCCACCGGTATTGGGCAGGCCGGCCGATCCACGATCGACGATGGGCTTGCCGTCGGGACCCAGCAGTCGTCCGTTGACGATGGTCGTCCCCTCGGGGATATCGACGACGAACAGCCCGGCGTGGTGGACGACGGCTCGATTGCCCG
>JBQTIE010000244.1:0-4043 GCA_052389315.1 Acidobacteriota bacterium | reverse complement strand
AACGACAACGCTAACCCGCCGGGAACAGGCCGGCGTGCATGGCACTGATGTCATGACCCGATGAATTCGCCGGCCTGTTTCCGGTCGGGTTCAGCGTCTTGTTAGCGAGCAACCCATGAGCAGGCCTAACCGCGCCAGCAGCAAGACAAAGAAGAATCGCCGCGGTCACCTCCATGGTGCCGAGCGTCCCGCCGATGCCAACTTCCAGATGGGCAAGAACAGCCAACGCAGGCCCCAGAGAACGGGCAAACAACAAAAGGGCAAGCGCTGACAGTACTGCTGCACCCCATGCGGCGACACGGTGCGGGAACCGCCGCCGCCAAGCTTGTCGGCACTGAGCCACACTTCCAACCAGGCAGACAATGATGCCGACCCAGAGAAGCGGGAAGACGGCGAGGAGTTGTCGATACTCTATCTCGGCGCCTGGCGCCATGGCACACAAGTCCGCATCGCCACTTGCAAACTGCCAGCGGCAGTTCACGGTTGGCGAAACAGGCTGGCGCGGGGACAAAACGTGTGACAACCCGATGGGAGACACCTTGTACCGAGTCCCGTCCGGCGCGTCCGCACCGCCCCACGCCAAGGTCGAGGCATCATACAGCGCAGCCCCGGCCACCAGGAGCGGTACCGTCATCGCCAGGCCTGGAGCAAAGCCACGCAGGAAATGAAGCAGGACGGTCGCAGATCCGGCCAGCGGTACCCATAGAGCCACTCCGAGCGGGCCGAACAGCCAGTACCCCAGCCCCGCGGCAACGACCGCGACGCCTGCGACTGACCAGCCAAGTTTTCTAAGGCGCATCGCTTTCATGAGTCACTCTCCAGCGGTTCACCCAACCCTTCGTGTTTGCTCGCTAACGCTAAAGCTCAGCAGCGGCGGCCGCACGCTGAACTTTGAACTCCGAGAAACCAGGATCGCGGCCGCCGTCTGCTGCAGCGTTTGGTTAGCGGCCCACGCGATGCAATCGCGATTCGACACGCGAGAAACTGCGGGCTGTAGCGCGTGCATACAATGACGGACCTCCGGGAACCGAGCCCGACCCGCCACTGGTGCGTTGCAGCCCGTTGGTTAGCGTGGGCCGGGGATTCGCGGCATCGTCATTGGTGACGCGTCGCTCACGCGACGTGATCCCGTTTAGGAGATTGCCACTCATCCGCATCCCTGTTCCCGGAGGCATCAGCAGTCTACAGGAGCCTCCGATGAAGCGAAATCGCCGTCGTCCATCGCCGAAGCCTCGCACCTCGCCCGCAGCCCTCGAACGGTTGCATCCCGACGCCGCCGGCATCGATTGTGGGTCGGCCGAACACTTCGTCGCTGTCCCGCCCGATCGGGATGCGACGCCGGTCCGCTCCTTCGCCACCTTCACCGGCGATCTGCATCGGCTCGCCGATTGGCTCACCGCGTGCCGGGTCACGCACGTGGCGATGGAGGCCACGGGCGTCTACTGGATTCCCGTCTTCGAGATCCTCGAAGCCCGCGGCTTCCAGGTCATCCTCGTGAACGCGCGTCACGTCAAGAACCTCCCTGGGCGCAAGAGTGATGTGTCGGATTGCGAGTGGCTCCGCGACCTCCACATCCTCGGCCTCTTGCGCGGCAGCTTCCGCCCCGCCGATGCGATCGTCGTCCTGCGGGGTTATCTGCGCCACCGCGCCACGCTGATCGACAGCACGGGCGCACTCGTCCAGCGCATGCAGAAAGCGTTGGTCCAGATGAACGTGCAGCTGCCCTTGGTCGTCAGCGACATCATGGGGGTGACGGGCTTACGGATCCTCCGCGACATCGTCGCGGGCCACCGTGATCCGCAGCAGCTCGCACAGCATCGCGATTATCGGTGTCGCGCATCTGAGGCCGAGATTGTGGCGGCGCTCACCGGCAACTACCGGGCAGAACAGGTCTTTGTCCTCCAGCAGAATCTCGAACTCTTCGACATGTATCAGCAGCAACTCGCCAGCTGTGATACCGCCATCGAGGCGCACCTCGCCCCGCTCGCGGCCACCACCGCGCCGCCGCCGTCTGCATTGCCAGCCGCACGCCGTCGGCCGAACGCGCGCGAGAAGAACGAACCGCGCTTCGACCTGCGGACCCCACTGCACCAGCTCACTGGCGTCGACCTGTCACAGATTGATGGCATCGGTCCCTACAATGCGCTGCGGCTGCTCTCGGAGATTGGGACCGATATGACCCGCTGGCCAACTGAAAAGCACTTCACGTCGTGGCTCACGCTCGCGCCTCACAACAAAATCTCGGGCGGGCGCCTCTTGAGCAGTCGGACCCAACCGTCGGCCAACCGCGCCGCCGCCATCTTCCGACTCGCCGCGATGACGCTCGGTCGCACCCAGACCGCGCTCGGCGCCTTCTACCGACGGGTCGCCTTTCGCATCGGCAAAGCCAAGGCAGTGACCGCCACCGCCCGCAAGCTAGCGATCCTCGTCTACCGGGCGCTCAAAGACGGGCTCGTCTATGCCGATCCAGGCGCGGAGATGTACGATGCCCAGCACCGGACCCACGTCGTCCGTCGTCTGCGCCAACGCGCGCAGCATCTCGGATTTGGCCTCATTGATCTTTCAACCGGCGAGCTCGTCGAGGGAGCAGTTTCTTAGGAGGCCGGCCTTTCTTGTAAAGTACGCTTGATATCAAGACAACTATGCTTTACAATGCCTGCAGGTTCGCAACCTGTCTCGGAGGATCAGTCATGAAGATGTTTCCCGTTAAGCCCCGCTGGGGCTATCTCCTCCTGGCCGCAGCTGGCTGGGTACTCTCGTACCTCGCCGCCCGCGCCGCCCTGAAAGGCTTCCAGCTCGACCCCTGGGTGCGGGTGCTCGTGGTCTTGAGCCCCGTCGTGCCGACCGCCTTGTTCCTCTGGCTCGTGGTCGCCCGCATCCGCAGCCTGGACGAACTCGAGCGGCGCGTCCACCTCGAAGCCCTCGCCATCGCCTACCCGCTGGCCATCCTGCTCCTGTGGACGCTCGGCCTGCTGCAACTGGCCATTGACCTGTCCCTCGACGATTGGAGCTATCGCCATATCTGGGTCTACTTGCCGCTGTTCTACTTCGTCGGCCTGGCGATCGCCTGGAGGCGCTACCAATGAAGAACCGACTCCGCGTCCTGCGGGCCGAGCACAACTGGACTCAGGCCGACCTGGCCGAGCGGTTGGAGGTCTCGCGCCAGACCGTGAACGCCATCGAGACGGAGAAGTACGAGCCGAGCCTGTCGCTCGCCTTCAAGATCGCGCGGCTGTTCGGCAGGCCGATCGAGGACATCTTCCAGGCCGCCGAATCCGACGGCGTCGCCAAGGCCTAACGCTCAGCATAACCCGCGGCGGGCGCGCAGCGACCGGCACGAGCAACCAAGTTCGGCAGGAGGCGCGCCCGCCGTCGGGTTGATGCTGTGGTTAGACGTCTTCCCGAAGTCTCGCTTCAAGGGTGTTCCATTGATTCTGATAGCTCGCCAGCTCCTGCGGCTGAAGAGCGATGTGGAACGAGTCGTGTTTCTTGGGTCGAGTCCCACCGTGCTTCGACAAGTGTCCACGGTAGTGGGCGATCGCGAGCTTCTGAAGGTCTTCCCACGTCATGATGAAGAAATCGTCCGCACCTGAGCTGCGGAGCCGGACGAACACGCAGATCAGCCCTGGATAGGGCGGTTTTAATGGGCGGCCCACGATCTGTTGGGTGCCGTCAAGTCGAACGTCCGCGAACTTACGGATATCGGCTTGCCATGCACTGCTCGCGATGCATTTCACCTGAATGGCCTGATGTCGACCGGTGGCGTTCGACGCCACGATGTCGTAGTGGGGAACGTTTCCCGTGAACGTGGTGGCGATGAATCCACGCCTGCAGACCTCGGCCGCGACAAGATACTCGCCCACCTGCTTTGTCAGCTGGATATGACGACCTGTCGCCATCGTTCACCCTTGTCTGGCTAACGCTCGCGCTGAGCCGCGGCGCGACCCTCACGATACACCGGGTCGCGCTGACGGCTCCAGCGCGAGGTTATACGGCTCACCCCGCTCAGCACGATCGCCGACCCCAACGTCGGTGCACGCCCC
>JBQTIE010000243.1:0-19051 GCA_052389315.1 Acidobacteriota bacterium | reverse complement strand
GGAAAGCGCACCGTGCGTGCCGCCCGCGCGATGGTCACATGCCCCTCTTCGAGCGGCTGACGAAGCACGTTGAGCACGTGGCGACTGAACTCTGCCAGCTCGTCGAGGAAGAGGACCCCGTGATGGGCCAGGCTGATTTCCCCGGGGCGAGGAATGGATCCGCCGCCCACCAGAGCGACATCGGAAATGGTGTGGTGCGGCGCACGAAACGGCCGGTGGCCGACCAGGCCGGTGCCTGCCGTCAGCAGGCCCGCGACCGAGTGGATCGCGGTGCACTCGAGAGCTTCTTCGAAGGACAGCGGCGGCAGGATTCCCGACATCCGCCGTGCCAGCATCGTCTTGCCCGCCCCTGGCGGGCCGACAAGCAGCAGATTGTGCCCGCCGGCCGCCGCGATCTCGAGCGCGCGCCGAGCCACGAGCTGTCCTCGTAGGTCTCGAAGGTCGGGGGCGCCGTCGAGCGGCGCCGTCGTGACGAGGGATGCGTGCCTCGGGGCCGGCCACTCATGCGGAGACCGCCGGAGCACGTCCACGGCGGCGCGCAGGGAGCGTACGGCCAGGAGTTGAAGGCCGCCGACGACTTCCGCTTCCGCCACGTTGGCCTCGGGCAGCAGCAGCGCCGCCGCACCTTTGGCGCGGGCGCCGGCGGCGATCGGCAACAGCCCGCGCGTGCTGTGAATCGATCCGTCGAGCGACAACTCGCCGACGATGACGACCTGCTCGAATGCGGTGGGGGAGACAACGCCCTCCGCGGCGAGCAGGCCGAGCGCGATGGGCAGGTCGAACGCCGAGCCTTCCTTGCGGACATCGGCCGGTGCAAGGTTGACGGTAATGCGATGAGAGGGAAAGTCGAACCCGGAGTTGCGAATCGCCGCCCGCACGCGGTCACGGCTTTCGCGGACGCTCGCGTCAGGCAGGCCCACCATCCGGAAGAACGGCAGGCCCAGTCCAACGTCCACCTCGACATGAACGGCATGTGCGTCCACGCCGAAGACGGCGGCACTTTGTATCCTTGCGAGCATGGGCGCCGGAAGTGCAAACGGGACGCCGATGAGACTCAGGCGCTGGTATCACCGAATCCATCGATGGTGCCCGTCGAAGAGGGCGCACGCCGCAGGAAGTGCGTACGCGATCAACGGGAGACGTCGCAGATTCTTCCAGTCGGGATGCCCGGGCTCGGGCCGCGAGGCCAACGTCCTGATCCCCGGGTGGGCTTGCTACTCCCGAGAGAGGCGGAGCCGCAGCGGCACACGCTCGACGCTCTGGGGCGGAGCGTCGCGAGGAGCCTTGACGGCCCCGAACGTTGACAAGATGAGTCAAGGTTCTCCGTCGAGGCGACTGCCCCCGCCGGTGGCGGGGCAAGACAACATGATGGCTGACGAGGCCGTGGTTACGTCACATGCTTGGCGGTCTGAGGCAGGCCCTCGTCAGTCCTGCTGCGCGGTGGACTCGCCGGACGAGCGGATGATGAGGCGCGTGCCGACCTTGAGGATGGCGCCTGTCAGTTTGTTGCCGGCGCGCAAGGCGTCCACGGTGGTGCGGTATCGGCGCGCGATGGAGTAGAGTGTCTCGCCCGAGCGCACGCGATGGACCACCGTGGTCGGCTCAGCTTTTGGAGTCGGTTCAGACAGGGTCGTGGCCAAAGGCTCGGCGATTGATCCGTCGGCGGCCCCCGCAAGTCGCGCGGCCGAGGGCATGCGGGGAATCACCAGACGCTGGCCGACGGTCACCCTGGATGAGGTGCGCAAGTAATTAGCCCCCGCCAGATCGGCACGGCTCACGCGGAGCTTCCGCGCGATGGTGGTCAGGGTTTCGCCACGCTTGACGACATGCCACTGCAGCGCGTTGAGCTCTTCCGGGCTGGCGGCGGCCAGGCGGTCGCGCACCAGGCTGGCCGCTCCGTCAGGAACGATCAGCGTGTAGGCTTCGCCACGGATCGGCGTCGTCCACCGGCGCAGTTCAGGGTTGAGCGCCTGGATCTGGTCGGAGGCGATGCCGGCCCACTCGGCGATCCGGCGCAAGTCAACGGCCGCCGGCACGTCAACTGTTTCGGTGGCGCGCACGGGGGGGAGAGCCACGTCGAAACCGTAGAGCACAGGGTTCTTGGCGATGATCACGGCCGCGAGGATCATCGGCACGTATTCGCGCGTTTCACGCGGCAGGTACCGGGATGAAGCGGTGAGGCTCCAGAAGTCTCGGCGTCCGCTTCGGTTCATCGCCCGCTGGACGCGCCCGGGGCCCGCGTTGTAGGACGCCATCGCCAGATGCCAGTCGTTGAACATGGTATGAAGCGACTTGAAGTACTGCGCCGCCGCGACGGTCGCCTTTCGAGGATCGGACCGCTCGTCGACGAACCAGTCTTGCTCCAGCCCGTGCTCGAGCCCGGTGCCCCTCATGAACTGCCATACGCCGCGCGCGCTCGCCCGCGAGAGGGCAGTCGGCTTGAAGGCACTCTCGATCAGGGGCACGTAGGCGAGATCGAGCGGCAGTCCCTCGGCTCGAAACACCGATTGAATCATCGGCAGATACTGCGACGCACGCGCGAGTCCGTCCTGTAGGAACTCGCGAAGGCGTCCCTGAAACACCTCGACGTAACGCAAGACGCGTTCGTTGAGCGGAATCGGGATGTCATGGGTGGTCTGCGCGAGGTCGCCGCGAACGGCCGCCAGCGTTTCAGCGCTCGGGATGGTCGAGTCGAACGTGCTGATGGCCAGCAACTGGTCGATCGAGGCCGGCTCGCCCTCGCGCTCCCGGAAACCATCTCCCGCCGCCAGCGCGGTCAGTTCGAGGGCCGAAATGCGATCGACCATCCGATCGAAATGCTCACGGAAGCGGGAATCGTGCTTCATCCCGTGCGGGGCCGTCAGCAGCGTCTCAATCGCGTGGTTGAAGGCGTCTCGGGCACGACTCAAGTGTCCGAGGGCGAGCTCCCGCCGACCTTCCTCGAACAGGGTGTCGGCAGCCAACTGCAGCGTGATCCAGGGGTCGGCGACGAGCGCCGGCTGAGGGGCAGGATCCGGAATCTGCGCGGGGACCGACGCTTGTACCTGCGGCGTCCGTGTCGCGCAGCCCACCCCGAGGCAGGCCGCCAAACCGATCGTCGCCGGCAGGCAGAGGGCTCTGGACATCATCCGCGGAACCGGAGCAGCCTAGCATGCACGCGGGCAGCGATCAACCTGTTGATGGTCAACCGTTTACCGATATCCAAGCCACTCGAACACTCCCGCGGGCCCGGCGGCGTCGCGCGCCGCGGGCGTGATGAGCGTTTTCTCGCTCACCAGGATCTTGCGGCCCGCTCTCGCCGCCTCCTTGACGTCGGCCTCGCACACGAACTGAGCTGGTGTAACAGGTGTGTTGGGTGGCGGGCGGTCAGGCGCGACAGCGGTACGGTGCTCAGGGGCTCCGGAGCGATCGTCGGCTCCGCTCGCAACCGGTGGCGACGGCCCGGGACCAGCCATCGCGCCAGCGGGGCCGGCGAAGCCGCGCGAGCTCAGGAAACTGTCGATCCGGCGGGTCATGGTCGCCGCGCCGATCGGCTCAGGCGGCGGTCCCGCCGGGGCCTTCGGCAGTGACACCGCGGCCGGCGGCTTCGACGCGGGGGCAGCGGAGTGCCGATCGGCCACGGCAGCGGGGACGCCCTGTCGAACGACCGGTCTGATCTCGTAGGCGAGGCGCTTGATGTTCAACAGGTGGCGCGGTGAGATGTTGTCCGAGGTGATGTTGCCGCCAAACCCACCGCACCCGAGTGTCATCGCCGGGTCAAGGCCCGTCGATAAGCCGATGGACCCATGCGTCGTCGCCGTGTTGACGCAGATACGAAAGGCAGGCTTGTGAAGTCCGAATTCCAGGATCACCTGCTCGTTGCGCGAATGGATCGACATCGTGTGACCCATGCCGCCGTACCGCAGAATCTGTTTGCAACGTTCGCAGCCCTCGCGCCAGTCCTTGACGACGTAGTACGACAGCACCGGACACAGTTTCTCGATCGACAAGGGGTGGTCGCGGCCCACGCCCTTGAGCTCGGCGATGAGTGCGAGCGTCGTGGGGGCCACGTCGATGCCAACGGCCGCGGCGATGGCGGGCGCTGTCTTGCCGACCAGCGCCGGGTTGGGCAGTCGCTGCGGCGTCACCAACGCTTTCGCCAGGGCCTCGGCCTCCGACGAGGTGAGGAACCGTGCCCCCTGCGCTTCGAACTGCCGGCGAACCTCCCGGTCGACAGCCTCGTCGACCACGACGGAATTCGGCGATGAGCAGAGCACGCCGTTGTCGAACGCCTTGCCCGTCACGATGTCGCTGGCGGCCTTCGCCAAATCGGCGGACTGCTCGATGTAACAAGGCGCGTTGCCGGGACCCACGCCATAGGCCGGCTTGCCGGCGCTGTAGGCAGCGCGCACCAGACCCATCCCGCCGGTCGCCAGAATGACCGCCACCTCGCGCTGCTTCATCAGCTCCTGGGTGCCTTCCAGCGTCACGGTGCTCATCCAGCCGATGGCGCCCTCGGGCAGTCCGGCGCTTTGCCCTGCCGCGTCCATGATCTCGGCCACCCGCGTGATGCAGCGCACAGCCGAGGGATGAGGGCTGATGACGATGGCGCATCGGGCCTTGATGCTGATCAGGATCTTGTAGATCGCCGTGGAGGTCGGGTTCGTCGACGGCACGATCGCCGCGACGACGCCGAACGGCTCGGCAATCTCGACCACTTTCTTGTCCTCGATCCGGTTGATCACCCCCACGGTCTTCATCGGCCGAATGAACTCGTACACGTGCCTGGAGCTGAACAGATTCTTCTGCACCTTGTCGGCGACGACGCCAAACGTGGTTTCTTCGACCGCCAACCGCGCGAGCGTTTCGGCCTCCGGCGTCACGGCTCCGGCCATCGCATCGACGACGGCGTCGACCTGCGGCTGCGTGAACTCGGCAAGCGTGGCCTGGGCCAGTTTCGCTCGGCGCGCCAGCATCCGCGCTTCGCTGATTGACGTCAGGTCGCGATCTGATGGCGTGGTCAGGGGGAGGGAAGTGGCCACGTCCCCTACGGCTTCGGAAGGATGCGCTCCACTTCGGCGTGCGGGCGCGGAATCACATGGACCGAGACGAGCTCACCCACTCGCCGGGCGGCCGCCGCGCCGGCGTCGGTGGCCGCCTTGACGGCGCCGACATCGCCTCGCACCAACACCGTGACGTAGCCGGCGCCGATGTACTCGGAGCCGACCAGGGCCACGTTGGCCGCCTTGACCATCGCGTCTGCGGCTTCAACCGACCCGATGAATCCGCGGGTTTCGACCATGCCGAGCGCATCGCGTTGAGCTTCCATCTCGTTGACCCGGATGATATTATGGGTGCTCTCAAACATGCAACGAAGCGCTTCGAAGGGTAGGCTGCCCGGCAGCCTGCACTTGATGATGGTGGTGTGGCTCTCGGTCGGGGTGGCTGGTTGTGGCCCCCCGAGCGACGACACACCGGCAGTCGCCTCGGCTGCGCTGGTCTTGTCCCACGACCGCGTCGCTCAGGGCAGTCCCGTGGAGATGACCTATCGCTTCCAGGTCGAGACGGACGTCGCGGGAGCGAGCCCTCAACGAGTCTTCGTCCACGTGGTCGACGTGGACGAAGAACTGATGTGGACCGACGACCACGATCCACCCGTGCCCGTGGCGGGATGGAAGGCCGGGCAAGTGGTCGAATACACGCGGACCATGTTTGCGCCGCTGTACCCCTATGAAGGCCCCGCCAAGGTCATCCTGGGCGTGTACGATCCCTCGACGAATGCCCGACTCAAGCTCGGCAACTCCGACCGGGGTGATCGCTCGTACCTGGTCGCGGAGTTTCAGCTCCTGTCGCAGACCGACAACGTGTTTTTGATTTTCAAGGATGGCTGGCACCCGGCCGAAACGGCGCCCGAGAACCCCATCGTCGAGTGGAAGTGGACCAAGAAGGCCGCGACGCTGGCGTTCCGCAACCCGCGGAAAGATTCGACGCTGATTCTGCAGATCGACAATCCCAGCCGCGCGCCGGGAGCGGCAAGCGAGGTGGACGTCAGGCTCGGCGACCAGTCGCTGGGGGTGCTGCCGGTCGAGGCCGCCGACGCCCCCGTGCGGCGATTGCCGCTCTCCTTGGCGCGAATGGGCGACACCGACATGGTCGAAGTGACCCTCGTCGCCAACAGCACGTTCGTTCCCGCACTCGACACCTCCGCGCGCAGCAGCGATACCCGTGAGCTCGGCGTACGCGTCTTCCACGCGTTCGTGCAACCCGGATCATGAAGGCCCGCCGATCATCGCGCCGGTTCCGCGGCTGGCTCGTCGTGGCGATCGCGGTCGTCGCCAGCCCCGCGGCGGCCGAGCGGATTGTTTTCACCAACGGGCGGTCGATTTCGGTTCGCGACTACAGCGTGCACGGCGACACGGTGACCGTGTCGCTCCGCGAGGGAGGCCAGGCGCGCTTCTCTGCCACGATGGTCGCTCGCGTGGAGGCCGATGAAGTTCCAGCGGACCTCCGGGTTGAAGGTGCTGGCGGGCCTGAGGATCCGCCGCCGCCGGTCGTGCCCCGCTCGCCCGCATCGGGGCTCGAGGGCGCGCAGCCTCTCGGCGAGAGGCCCTTCGCTGGTCTGATCGACGCGGTCTCGCGACGGCACGACGTCGATCCGGTGCTCGTCCATGCGGTTGTCCAGGTCGAGTCGAACTATCAGCCCAGAGCGCGGAGTCACAAGGGCGCGCGTGGATTGATGCAGGTGCTTCCGGCCACAGGGCGCGACCTGGGCATCAGCAATCTGTTCGATCCCGAGGCCAACCTCGAGGCCGGCGTCCGCTACCTCAAGATGCATCTGGCGCGGTTCCCGCTTGCGGACGCCCTGGCCGCGTATCACGCGGGTCCAGGCGCCGTCACCCGGCATGGCGGCGTGCCGCCGATCGCCGATACGCGACAGTACGTCCAGCGGGTCCTCGCCAACCTCGCCCGCTGACCGCCCTCAGGGCGTCTCGGCCTTGCCAGATCGACCCCGACGTGTCGTCACTGCTTCTGGCCTCCCTGGCGGCGTGTCGCGAGCTCCCTCTCCGCGCGCGAAGCTGCTGGCGGCCATCCGGCCGGCGGCCCGTCTTGCCGGTCTAATAGAGCTGACGGTGCTGTGAGACAAGGGCCTTGGTCCCCGGGCGCGGCACGGGGAGGGGTATAATCGGGACCGTCCGATAATGTGCTGTAGGACAACCCTTTAGATGGAATTCACCTGCCGCCTTGGTACCCCGTCGGGCGAGATCACCGAGGGGGTCTTTGTTGCCCCGACGGAAGCGCATCTCCGGCGGGAACTCGAGGACCGGGGCATGCTGGTGTTGTCGTTGCGGCAGCGGGGGAGCCTCGGCCTGCCCGGGTTCGCGATGGTACGGCGTGCGCCGAGGATCGCTCGCCACGAGTTCCTCGTGTTCAACCAGGAGCTGGCCACGCTGCTCAAGGCGGGCATGCCGCTCGTGCAGTCGCTCGACATCCTGCGATCTCGGCTGTCGAACCCGGTCTTCAAGGCCGTGCTGGATGACGTCCACGACAAGGTGAGGGCGGGGACGGCCTTGTCGGAGGCCTTTCAGTCGCATGGTGGGCTCTTTCCCAGCGTCTATACCGCCTCGCTGATGGCGGGTGAACGCGCGGGCAACCTTGATGCGGTGCTGCGTCGGTTCGTTGCCTACGCCAAGGTGGTCGATACCGTCCGGCGGAAAACCATCTCGGCCCTGGTGTACCCGGCGATCCTGATCGGACTGGCCGTGGTGCTGGTCGGCATCATCGTGATCAAGGTCGTCCCGGCATTCTCGGACTTCTACGAGAGCTTTCAAGCCCAGCTCCCCCTGTCGACGCAGCTGATCGTCGGCCTGTCGAATTTCGTCCGCGGCAACCTGTTGTTGATCGTCGTGGTGAGCGTGGGTGCCGGCACGCTGTTCTACACCTGGGTGAAGCAGCCTGGCCAGGGTGCCCGGTTCGACCGGTTCCTGCTTCGCGTGCCGGTGATCGGCTCAGCCGTGCACAAGTTCTCGACTTCGCAGCTCGCGCGCACGCTCGCCACGCTGCTGGGCGGTGGCATCCCACTGGTCAACGCGCTGGAGATCGCGTCGACATCGAGCGGCAATCGGCACATGGGCCGCGAGATGCAGCTGGTGGCTCAGCGCGTGCGCGAAGGGCAGGGATTCGCCGCGACGCTGCTCGAACGGCGTGTGGTGCCCGACGTGGCCATCAAGATGATCGAAGTCGGCGAGTCGACCGGCGCGTTGCAGGAGATGCTCAACAGCCTGGCGGATTTCTACGACGAAGAGATCGAAACCGAGGTCGGTCGCTTCGTCACGGTCATCGAGCCAGCGCTGCTGATCATCATGGGCGTGGTGATTGCCGTGATCGTCCTGGCCCTCTACTTGCCGCTGTTCGAGCTGACCTCGGTGATTGGGTCGTAACCATGGCTGACGCGCACACACCCGAGGAAATCCTCGACCCGACCGCTTTGGAAGAGGCGCCGGCTGGCGAGGTGACCGCTGAACAGCGACGGGCCGAGGAGGCCCGCGCGCGGCGGCTGGCGGATCGCTATCGGCTCGACTTCCTGGACATGAACCAGTTCCGCATCGACCAGGAGCTGTTCCGGTCGATTCCCGCGGACCTGATGTTGCGCTATGGGTTCGTGCCGTATCGGCGGGATGGGCGTGCGCTGGTGATTGTCGTGTCGGATCCGTCCGACCTGCCGATGATCGACGAGCTGGGCATCCTGCTCGGCACGTCGGTACGCGTCATGGTTGGTGCCCGTTCGGCCATCGAGTCGATTCTCAAGAAGAGCGAGAGCTCCCAACGGGTGCTGGACGAAGCGACCGAGGAGTTCCAGATCCAGCTGCTCAAAGAAGACGAGGGGTCTGACGAGAACCTGACCGTCGAGCGGCTCACCAGCGACATCAGTCCGATTATCCGTCTGGTGGACTCGACGATTTTCACGGCGATTCAGCGGCGGGCCAGCGACATCCACATCGAAACGCAGGACGAAGCCGTGTATGTCAAGTACCGGATCGACGGCGTCCTGCAACCCGCGATGCGCCCCATCGCGAAGCGCTTCCACAGCGCCATCATCTCGCGCATCAAGGTGATGGCCGAGCTCGACATCGCCGAGAAGCGCGTGCCACAGGACGGGCGCTTCAAGCTTCGCGTGCCGGGCAAGACCATCGACTTTCGTGTGTCGGTCATGCCGAGCGTGCACGGCGAAGACTCGGTGATTCGCATCCTCGACAAGCAGTCGATCAGCGAGCAGTTCACCGAACTGCGGCTCGACATCCTGGGCTTTCCTGAGATCGAATTGCGCCGGTTCCGGAAATACATCCGCGAGCCGTACGGTATGGTCCTGGTGACGGGCCCGACCGGCAGCGGCAAGACGACGACGCTCTATGCGGCGCTGGCGGAGATCAAGACCGTCGAGGACAAGATCATCACGATCGAAGACCCCGTCGAGTACCAGTTGCGGGGCATCACCCAGATTCCGATCAACGAGAAGAAAGGCCTCACCTTCGCCCGAGGCCTGCGTTCGATCCTGCGACACGACCCCGACAAGATCATGGTGGGTGAAATCCGCGATCCCGAGACCGCGCAGATCGCGATCCAATCGGCCTTGACTGGCCATCTGGTGTTCACCACCGTTCACGCCAACAACGTCTTCGACGTGCTCGGGCGATTCCTGAACATGGGCGTCGAGCCGTACCAGTTCATCGCGGCCCTGAACTGCGTGATGGCCCAGCGGCTGGTCCGCCGGATCTGCGAGTCGTGCAAGCAGGCCGTGCGGGTCTCACGCGAGCAGCTGGTGGAATCGGCCCTGGACCCGTCGCTCGAGAGCTCCCAGACGTTCTTCGAGGGCGCCGGGTGCATCGAGTGTGGCGGGACGGGCTACAAGGGGAGGATGGCGATCTGCGAGCTGCTCGACCTGACCGACCACGTCCGCGAGATGATCCTGGACCGGCGCCCGATTTCAGAGGTCAAGCGGGCGGCGCGGGAGCAGGGCATGCGGTTCCTCAGGGAATCGGCCGTCGAGCGGGTGGCACAGGGGCTCACGACTTTGCGCGAGGTCAACAAGGTGACGTTCGTCGAATGACCTTCAGCTTCTTGCAGTCACCGCCGCCTGATGTCGGCGTCGAGATCGCGCCGGGTCATGTGGCGGCTTCGCGCGTGACGTGGCGCGGCAGCGTCGCCACGGTCTCGGCCCTTCGCGTGGAACCCCTTCCCGCGGGCGTCGTGGCACCGGGGCTGCTCGCGGCGAACGTGATCGATGCCGCGGTGGTCGGCGACGCCGTGTCTCGTGCGGTAGCGGGCCTGGGCGGGCGGGTCCATCGCATAGCGCTCATCCTTCCCGATCCCGTCGCCAAGGTGTCGCTCGTCAAGTTCGATTCGGTGCCGCCGCGTGCGGAGGACATCAGGGAGCTGGTTCGCTGGCAGGTTCGCAAGAGCGCTCCGTTTCCAATCGAGCAGGCCCTCGTCAGCTTCAGCCCGGGGGCCAAGGCCGCCGAGGGCGGTCAGGAATTCGTCGTCTCTGTGGCGCGGTCCGAAGTCGTGGCGCAGTACGAACAGGCGTGTCAGCGCGCCGGCCTGCACGCAGGTCTGGTGGACCTGTCAACCTTCAGCCTGGTCAACGGCGTGCTGGGTACGAGCGGAGTGCCCGATGGCGACTGGCTGCTCGTCCACGTCACGCCGAGCTACACGACGCTGGCCGTGCTCAGGGGCGGCGACCTGATGTACTTCCGCAACCGTGCGGAAGAGACCGAGGGGACGCTGGCAGACGTGGTGCATCAGACGGCGATGTACTACGAGGATCGGCTGAAGGGCCGCGGGTTCGGGCGCGTGCTGCTGAGTGGAGGCGGCGCCGCGTCGGCAGGCAACGGGGACGTGCGTGCGAGCTTGCAGGAGCGCTTGGGCCTGGCCGTGGAGTCGGTGGAGCCCAAAGGGGGCGTCCTGATTGCCGATCGCATCACACCATCGCCGGCGCTCGCTGACACGCTGGTGCCGCTCATCGGGATCCTGGTGCGCGAGCGGAAGGCGGCCTGAGCGATGCTGCGCAGCAATCTCGCGACGCGCCCCTTTTACAACGATCGTGCCGTGCGTGTCGGCCTGGCCCTGGCCGCCGTGGCGGCCGTTGCGCTGACCGTCTACAACGGGCTCGAGCTGGTCTCGCTCAACGGCCGCAACCGCGAGGTGGTGGCGCGCGCCGAGGCCGCTGAAGGCCGGGCCAGAGAAGTTCGTGCGCAGGCTGCCGCCACGCGGCAAAGCCTTGCCCGCGACAACGTGGCTGAAGTCCAGTCGGCGGCCCGGGAAGCCAACCTGCTCATCGAACGGCGGGCCTTCTCCTGGACCGAGCTCTTCAACCGCTTCGAGGAAACGCTGCCCGCCGACGTCCGCATTGCGGCGGTTCAGCCGCAGCTGGATACGGAGGGCCGGATGCTCGTCGCGGTCACCGTCGTCTCCCGCCGCATCGAGGACCTCGACAGCTTCATCGATCGGCTCGAGCAGACGGGCGCGTTCCGCAGCGTGTTGTCGCGACAGGAACAGCATCAGGATGACGGCATGCTGCGATCGATCATCCAGGGATACTATGGTCCATCGGCGCCGGCCCGCCCCGCGGCGGGCGACACCCGGACCTCCTCGTCGGCGCTTCCGCCCCCCTCGGTCGCCGCGGCGGGAGACGGAGCCGCGCGATGAGATCCCTGTACGGCGATGGGGCCCGCGTGCCAGCCGGACGGGTACTGCGCGAATACCGCCGTGCGCTGATTCCGTTGGCAATCGCGCTGATCGGCAACGCCTTGATGCTGGCGGGGGTCGTGTTGCCGCTGTCTCAACGCGTGACGGCCAACGAAGTCCGCGCCGAGCGTGCCGCGCGCGAGCAGGCGGCTGCCGCCGGAGAGCTCCAGCAGGCGGAGGCCGTCAAGGAGAGCAAGGCGCGCGCGGCCACGGACCTGGAGAGCTTCTACGCCAAGACGTTGCCACAGGACGTGGCCGCGGCGAGACGGATGACCCACCTGCAGCTGCAGCAGAAGGCGCGAGAACATGGCGTGCAGTTTCGGCGAGGCGCAACCTCGGAAGACGAGCTGCGCGACTCGACGCTCAATCGGCTGACCGTCGCGATGACTCTGCTGGGCGAATACCACGACATCCGCATGCTCATCGACGAACTCGAGCGCTCGGCCGACTTCATGATCATCGACAACCTGGTGCTGACCGAGGGCAGCGAGGCCAACGCCCCGCTCTCGGTGGCGCTGGACGTCTCGACCTACTTCCGGCGCTCGAGCGCCCCCACGGTGCTCCCGAGGTCGAATGGCCGTTGATCGCCGCACGCGCGGGCTGCTCGCCGTCGTCGGGGTCGCGATCGCGGCCCTCGTGGCCGTCCGATGGCTGACCGGAAGCCCGGATGCGGCCCCGGTGTCGCGTGCTCCTGCGCGGGAGCGTGCCCCGCGGGACGCAGGCGGAGATGGGCAGTCCACCCCGGTCGACGTCAATCTGGCCGCTTTGACCGGTGCGCGGAGCGAACCAGCCGGCTCGGGCCGCGACCCGTTCCGCTTTCGCCCGAAGCCCGCGCCGGCCCCGCTGGTGCCGCCGACGAACGCACCGACCCGGCTGCCCGCGGATCCGGCCGGCGGGACGGCCGCCCCAGGGTCCGCGACGGCGATACCGCCGATCGCGCTCAAGCTGATCGGGTTGGTGCAGAAAGCCGACGGGACGAAGATTGCGGTACTCACGGACGGGCGACATCCGCTGTACGGGGTCGAAGGACAAGACCTGGAGGGGCAGTACCGGATCCTCAAGATCGGCACTGAATCGATCGAGATCGCGTATCTGGACGGGCGCGGGCGGAAGACGATTCCGCTGACGGGGCAATGAGACGCCCGAGGTTCATCGCCCGCCACGGGCGGGCGCATCGCATCCTGGGCACCGTAGGTCTGGGGTAAGGATGGATTCGGTGACACGAGCACGGACGCTGAAGGCGATCGTCGCGGTGACCCTGGCGGTGGCGCTGGCCGCCTGCGCCGCGAGTCGCGCGTTCACGCGCGGCGAACGGGCTGCGCGAGCGGGCGACTGGGACGCGGCGGTGGAGTACTACCGCCAGGCCGTCCAAGACGACCCCGATCGCGCCGAGTACAAGATCGCCTTCGAGCGGGCGTCGTTCGCCGCCGCGACCTCGCATGCCGACCGCGCGCGCAAGGCGGAGGCCGAGGGCCGCCTCGAAGAAGCCCTCCGGGAGTACCGCCGGGCCGCCGAACTCGACACCACGAACCGCCAGGTGGCGGCGAAGGCGGCTGAGCTCGAACGCGTGCTGCGCGAGCGTATCGACGCGGCCCGGCCACGGCCCGAGATTGAACGCCTCAGGGAAGAAGCGCGACGCGTCTCGCAGGAGCCGCTGCTGACTCCGACCTCACCCCTGGGTCCCGTGCGGTTCGTCAACGCGAACGTGCGGGACGTCCTCAACTTCATCGGTGAGTCCACGGGCATCAACGTCATCTTCGATCGTGACTTTCCCGAGCGCACGATCACCATCAACGTCGAAGGCGTGACCCTCGAAGAAGCCTTGCAGCAGATCATGGTCACCAACCAGATGTTCTACAAGGTCGTCAACGACCGGACCATCCTTGTCATCCAGGACACCACGGCCAAGCGCCTGCAGTTTGAAGACCAGGTCGTGCGGACGTTCTTCCTCTCGCACGCCGATGCCACCGAGATGCAGCAGCTGCTCATCGGCATCATCCGAATCGCGGGAGTCGGCGTGCAGCCGCAGTTTGTCGCCAACAAGACGGCCAACACGCTGACCGTGCGGTCGTCCACGGCGCTGATGGGCATCATCGAACGCATGCTCGAGGCCAATGACAAGCCACGGGCCGAGGTCATCATCGACGTCCAGATCCTCGAAGTGAGCCGCGAGCGCGCCAAGCAATACGGCCTCAATCTCAGCAGCTATCAGATCGGAGGCATCTTTTCGCCCGAAGCGGCCCCCGGCGGCGGACCAGGCGGCGGCACGCCGAACGCGCCCTTCAATCTCAACACGATTTCCCAAGGCGTGAGCACGGCGGATTTCTATCTGACCGTCCCAAGCGCCATCGTGCGGTTCCTGGAGAGCGATTCGCGGACCAAGGTCCTCGCCAAGCCCCAGCTCCGTGGCACGGAAGGCCAGAAAGTCACCTTGAACCTGGGCGAGGACATCCCCATCCCGACGACGACCTTCACGCCGCTGGCGACCGGCGGATCGGCCGTCAACCCGCTGACGTCGTTTGGTTACCGGACCATCGGCATCATCGTGGATATGACGCCGCGCGTCACCTATGAAGGCGAGATCATCCTCGACCTCACGCTGGAGAACAGCGCGCGCGGCGGCGACGTGAACATCGCCGGCCAGAGCCTGCCCGCCTTCAGCTCCCGAAGAGTGACGACGAGACTGAGGCTGAGAGACGGGGAACAAAACCTGCTGGCCGGCTTGCTGCGGGAAGACGAGCGACGCTCCCTGAGCGGCTTTCCTGGCCTGATCCGCATGCCCGTTCTGCAGCAATTGTTCGGGAACACGGACGCCAACATCCGCCAGACCGACATCGTGATGTTGCTGACGCCGCGGATCGTGCGTTCCCACGAGCTGACGGCGAGCGACCTGGCGCCGATCTACATCGGACCGCAGGGCAACCTCGCGCTCGGCGGTGGACCGCCGCCGCTCATCAGCCCGCCCGCTGCCGCGCCGCCGGCGGATGCAGTCATCGGCGGGGCGGCGCCCGTGCCCGTGCCCGCGAAGCCGCAGGTGCCACCCGGGAGCTCGCCGATTCCGGGATTGACGATGCCCGTGACGCCGCCGCCGGCCGCGGCTGCCACCCCGACGACGGCGCCCGTCGCGCCGCCGGTGCCGCCGCCGACCGAGCCCACACCGGTGCCGGACCCCGCGCCCGCGCCTGCCCCGGCACTTCCGCCGGCCGCCGCGCCCGTGACCGTCGGAGCGGGCGGGAGGATCACCCTCGCCGCGCCCGCAGAGATGCGTGTGGGGGCGGGACCCTACACCGTGCCCATCTCGATCAGCGGCGCCACGCGGATCTCGACCCTGTCTCTGTCGATTACCTTCAACGCCGCCGTCCTGCGCGTGCGCAGCGTCCAGGAAGGCACGTTCATGCGGCAAGGTGGGATTACGGCGACCTTTACGAGCCAGGTCGATGTGGCGAGCGGACGCGTCGACATCGCGATCAGCCGTCCAGGGGATCAAACCGGCGCCGTCGGGGCGGGACTGCTCGCCGCCATCCTGATCGAACCGGTCACCTCCGGCGCCTCGCCACTGGCCGTCACGGGCGTGGGCACATCGGCAGGCACGGGCGCCACCGCGGCCCTGCAGTTCGTCCCCGCCTCGATCATCGTCAAATGAGCCTCGGGCAGCGCGGGTACACGTTCGTCGAGCTGATCGTGGTCACGACGATCATCCTGATTCTTGCGTCGGCCGTGCAGCCGCTGGCCAAAGTGGCGATCACGCGCCAGAAGGAGAGCGAGCTGCGCCGCGTGCTTCGCGAGATGCGGACGGCCATCGATCGGTACAAAGACGCCGCGGATGCTCAGATGATCTCCATCACGGAGATCGCCGTCGGCAGCGAAGGCTACCCGCCAGCCCTGGAAGTGTTGGTCGAAGGCGTGGGCGTGGCCAACGATGCCAGCGGGCGCAAGTTGAAGTTCCTGCGGCGCGTTCCAGTCGATCCGATGACCGGATCCAGCGAATGGGGCATGCGGTCGTATCAAGACAAGCCCGACGCGACGCGCTGGGGAGGGCAGAACGTCTATGACGTGTTCAGTCTCTCCGAGGGAACGGCGCTCGACGGGTCGAAGTATCGCGAGTGGTGATCCATGAGACGGTCGCGAGGCTTCACGCTCATCGAACTGCTCATCGTGATCACGCTGATCACCGTGCTGGCCAGCGTCGGGATGGCTCGCTATACCAACAGCGTCACGAGGGCCCGCGAGGCGGTGCTCAAAGAGGACCTGTTTCGCATCCGCGACGCGATCGATCAGTACTACGCCGACCGCAACAAGTATCCGCAGGCGCTTGCCGACCTGGTGACCGAAGGATATCTGCGGGAAGTGCCCAAAGATCCGATGACGGATTCCGCCGACACCTGGGTCGTCGTCGCCGCCGAGCCCGACCCGAGCAATCCAGCCGCCGAGCCTGGGGTGTACGACGTGAAGAGCGGGTCCGAGGGCACGGCGCTCGACGGCAGCCGGTACGCCGAGTGGAATTGAACGCCCGCTGGCCGAATCACGTCACTCCGAGCGCGCCCGCACCCGCCTGACCAGAGGGCGGTCAAACCTGGCGCGCGCCGCCCGTCGGGCCCACGCGGCCGCCTCGACGGCTATGGGAAGGCTATTGGACGGCTATTGAGTGATCAGCGTCAGTCGCTGCGAGCCGCTCGTCCCGGTGTTGGTGATGACCGTCACCGTGATGATGAACTCGCCACGCGTCCGGTAGACGTGATCCACGCTGCTCGAGGTCGTGGTCTCGGACGTCCCGTCGCCGTAGGACCATTGATACGCGGTCGCATTCGCGCACGCACCGGCGCCGAAGCCCGCATTGCACCCGGCGGTGAGGATGGCCCGCACGCCAATGCCGACGAAGTTCGCGGTGCACGTCTTCGGATACGTGGTCCCGGCCGTGCAGTTGAAGGACACCGCGGGATCGCCTGACTGCGCATCCAGGGTCACATTCAAGGCGGTCGCCGGCGCCACCACGATCTGTGCAGTCGCGCGGTACTGACTGCCCGTCTGATCGGTGGCGGTGGCCGTGATCGTGAAGGTGCCCGAGGTGATGTAGGTCTTCGCGGCGGTGCCTCCCGACGGACTCAGGCTCGCGGCGGTGCCGTCGCCGTAAGTGAGGATCACGCTTTGAATCGGTACGTTGCTGGGGTTCGAGACCGAAACGGTCACGCTCAATGGTGCGCCCACCAGCGACGTGGACGGTGCGGTGAGCGAGACGCTGATCACGGGCCGCAGCACGGTGACCAACGTCGAGTTGCTCGCCCGTTGTCCTGCGGTGTCGGTGACCGTCACCGTCGCGGTGTACGTATCGGCCCGCTCATAGACGTGGGAGACGGCCGTGGCCGACGTGATCGCACCGAGATTGGCGGGAGGTCCGCCGTCGCCAAAGTCGAGCGTGACGTTTTGAATGGGGTTGCCCCCGGCCGCGTTCCCCGGCGTCACGGTGAAGGTCACGGGCAGGCCGACCAGCGGCGCCGCGGGGCTCACCGTGATGCTTGCCGTCGGCAAGGTGACGACGGTGAGCGTGGCTTGGCCTTCCTTGCCGGCGACCGACGCGCGCACGATTGATTGCCGATTGGTCGTCAGCGTCGTTCGCGCCTCCCCGCGGTCGTCTGTCGTGCCGCTGTTGGAGCCGAGCGTCCCGTTGTCGGTCGAGAAGATCACCGGGGCCCCCGGCAGACGATTGCCGGCCGCATCCACGACGATCGCGATGACCTGCACGGTTCCGCCAGTTTGAGGGACCGATGAGGGTTCCAGTCGGACGCTCACGGTCTGCGCGGCGGCGCCGCCGACCAGAATCTCGACCTCCGTGGCCCGCGCACTGCCTGAAAACGCGCCAATCTTCGCGGTACCCGATTGGACTCCCGCGCGAAACGTCACCCGGGCAATCCCGTTCTCGGTGCGCGCGTCGCGTGGCTCCACCACTCCGACCGACGCCGTGAAGGTGACGGTCGTGCCGTTGTGGACGGCCGTGCCCCCTTGTTCGACGAGCGTTGCCGTCACCTCGGCTGTGCCGTTGATTGGAAGCGTTGTGGTGTTCACCGACAGCGTCAGGGTGGATTGGGTGGGCGCGAGCAGCGGGACTTTGTCACACGCCGTCAGGCCGAGCGTGGAGAGGAGCAAAAGGAGGCCGGCGGCTGGACGTGACACGGCAGCGAAGGCTAAGTATAGTAGACACATGAGGTTAGGTCAAGGCGATGGCCTTCGCTGCCGGCCGCACGCCGATGACGGGTACGCCATGGCCGCGCTGCTGGTGGGCCTGAGCGTGATGGCGGTGCTCATGAGCATGGCCATGCCGGTGTGGTCCCACTACGCCAAGCGCGAGCGCGAGGAGGAGCTCATCTGGCGCGGACAGCAATACGCGCGCGCCGTCGGCCTGTTCCAACGGAAGTTCGCGAACACGTTTCCTCCGACGATCGACATCCTGGTGGAACAGCGCTTTCTGCGTAAGAAGTACAAAGACCCTATCACCAACGATGATTTCCAGCCCATTCCGGTCACTGGCGCGCCGCCCGGCGCCATCCAGCCGCCGGGCGGCGGGCCACCGGCTGGCGCGTCACTGGTCCGGACCGCGCCGACAGATCGCCCTGCGGGCGTCGTGGGAGCTGCGCAGCCCTCCATCGGGATTTCGGGAGTCGTTTCGAAAAGCAAGGACTCGTCCATCAAGATGTACAACGGTCGTACCAAGTACAACGAGTGGGCGTTCGTCTACGTCGCGACCGCCCAGAGTCTGGCTCCGGGTCCTGGGGGGCCGCCCGGCACCACCGGTTCGACGCAGCGTCCGGGCGGGTTCGGTGGAGGACCGACTCGTCCGGATGGGCGGCCTCCGGCGGGATTTGGTCCGGGGCCTGGCCAGCGCGGGCCCGGTCCACGCGGGGCGGGCCAGCAGCAACCGTTCGGGCAGCCCGCTGGGCAGCCGCCATTCGGCCAGTCACCCTTCGGGCAACCATTTGGACAGCCGTTCGGCCAACCGCAGGTGAATCCGACCTCTCCGTTTGCGCCAGCCTCACCGGGAGCGAGGCCGCCGGTGGCTCCGCCCCCTCCCTCGCGCCCGCCCGGGTAGGCAGCGCCCCCGCTCAGCCACGAAGGCACGGCAGCGCCGCAGGATCATGCGCGCTGATCCGAGGCGCAGCCTCGCTAGAAAACTTGACTCTGCAGATTTCCAACCATTTGAGTCAAGTTTTCTCGCCCGGCCGGAGGCCGGGCAAAGCCAGCACTGCCCCTAGACAATATGGAATGACCGGCTCTCCATCGTAACGTTGTAGTGCTTCGCAGCACTCAACACGGTGGTCAGAGCCACCAGATCGCGGGT
>JBQTIE010000242.1:0-5583 GCA_052389315.1 Acidobacteriota bacterium | reverse complement strand
TTGACAAGATGAGTCAAGTTTCTCCGTCAAGGCGACTGCCCCGCCGGAGGCGGGGCAAGACAACATCATGGCTAACGAGGCCCTGCTTGCGTCACATGCTTGGCGGTCTGAGGCAGGGCCTCGTTAGACAGACTAGCCAGCTCCGAAGGCCAAAGTCGATCCGAATGAGACAAGTTTTCGCGAATGCCGCAGGAGATGGCCGGCCCCGCGGAGCGGGGCCAAGACGACAACGAGGGCACCAGCGAGGCTGCTCGTCGGTTTGAGGCGCAGCTTCGCTGGTGTCCATGTCTCGTTTGGCCCTCGCGGGTGGCCGCGGACGGGGGCCCCGCGGCGCGCAGCTTCTCCACGTCCGCGTTCTCGCCGGTCTGCAAAGGGACCTCGCCAGTCGCGCGACGGTATGATGTACACGTCGTGCGTCGCCCGCTCGTTATCTCGCTGCCGGCCGTGATGCTGGCGGTCGCGCTCGCGTTGACCCATCTGGTGGCCCAAGGTCCGGCGAGCGGTCTGCGCGTGATCACGCGTGAGGGGAGGCGTACGCTGGCGACCGTCACGCAAAGCGGCCAGGAATACGTCGCCATCGACGACCTCGCGCAGCTGTTCGGTCTGACCAGCCGCGAGGACCAGCTCACGGGGGGCCTCACCGTCACCGCCGGGAGCCGCCAGATCGTCGTCACCGCCAATCAGTCGATTGCATCGGTCAGTGGCCGGCTGATCTCGCTCTCGGCTCCGCCGGTGAGACAGGGCCCGCGCTGGCTGGTGCCGCTGGATTTTCTGAACCGCGCGCTTGGCCCCGCGCTCGACACGCGGATCGAGGTCCGTCGTGCCAGCCGGCTCCTCGTGGTCGGCGACCTGCGTGTGCCTCGCGTCACCATTCGTACGGATTTCACGGCGACCAGCGCCGCCGTGACCTTCGAGACGACGCCGGCCGCCTCGTCGCGCGTGTCGCTCGACGGCGGACACCTCGTGGTGACCTTCGATGCCGATGCGCTCGACCTGACGCTGCCGGCGGTTGCGCCGCAGGCCTACCTTCAAGCCCTGGAAGCGAGTGACACCGCCACGACCGTCCGTCTCTCGCCGGGCCCCCGTTTCGGGCTGTATCGATCGACCTCGCAGGCGGAGAACGGCGGCTCACGGCTCGTGATCACGCTGCTGCCACCCAGCACCGCGGGTGCGACGACACCGCCAGGACCCGTGCCCGCCCCTACACCCGCACCTCCCGCGCCGACAGCACCCGCTCCCGACGACCCCACGCCGCTCCCCATGAGCACTCCCCCACCCGGGGTTCGTATCGTCGTCATCGATCCGGGGCATGGCGGCGAAGAGGTTGGCGCACGCGGGCCGCGTGGCACGGCCGAAAAAGATGTGACGCTCGCCATCGCCCGGCGACTGCGGACGCTCATCGAGCGCAGTCTCGGGCTGCGCGTCTTCTTCACCAGAGACGATGACCGGCTCGTGACGCTCGATGAGCGATCGGCGTATGCGAACAGCCAGAAAGCGGATCTGTTCGTCAGCCTTCACGCCAACGCCTCGCTCGGTCCCACGATGCGAGGGGCCGAGGTCTCGTACCTCAGCCTGGATCGAGCGGAAGCCGCGGCGCGGCAAGTCGCGCTCTCGAGCGCCGTGCTGCCCACCCTCGGCGGGGGCAGTCGCACGATCGACCTGATTCCCTGGGACACGGCCCAGGTCGGCTACCTGGACCAGTCCGCGACCTTCGCCGCGATGGTCGATGCCGCGCTGCGCGAACGGGTAGCCATGTCACCCAGGCCTCTGCAAGCCGCGCCGTTTCGCGTGCTGGTCGGCGCGAACATGCCGGCGGTGCTCGTCGAGGTCGGTTATCTCTCGCATCCAGACGAAGAGGGAGCGCTGGCCAGGGCGAGCCACCAGGACCTGATCGCCCAGGCGCTGCTCGACGCGATCACGGAGTATCGGACGTTCGTCGAACGCGTCGGGCAGGCCGCGGGTCCGGCGTCCCAGCCCAGATGACGCGCGGTCGCCTCATCGCCGGCGTGGTCATCGGGCTCGTCGCCGTAGGGCTGGGGTGGGCCCTGATGAGCGCACTCGCGCGCGTGCTGCGCGATCGCGAGCCGGTTCCCGCCGCCGAGAGCGTTCCCGCGCCCGTGGTGCCTGATCCGGCAGCGCCCGCCGCGGTGCCGCGCATCAAGGCCACGCTGTTCTTTGCCTCCGAGAGCGGCGGCGCGCTCGTGCCCGTCGAACAGGACGTGCCGCTCGCCCAAGGGCGCGTCGATCAGGCACGCGCGCTCGTGGAAGCGCAGCTGAGCGCCGCGCCACCAGAGCCCCTCGTCTCGGCTATTCCAGCCGGCGCGGTGCTGCGCGGGGTGTTCGTGTCAGAGACCCACGAGGCGTTCATCGATCTCGACGCCGTGTTCCGCGACGCACACCCCGGCGGCTCCATGCACGAGCTGCTGAGCGTCTTTGCGATCGTGAACGTGGTGACGACCAACCTGGCTGACATCGAGCGGGTCCAGCTGCTGATCGAGGGACGCGAGGTGGACACGCTCGCCGGGCATGTGGACTTGCGTCGGCCGTTAAGAAAGAATGAGGCGCTTATCGCCCCATGAGACCTCACGATCGCGCCCCCCACGAATTGCGCCCGACCACCATCACCCCGCATTTCCTCCTGCATGCCGAAGGCTCGGCGCTCATCGAAGTCGGGCGCACGCGGGTGATCTGCGCCGCCAGCGTCGAGGACCGCGTGCCGCCCTTCCTGCGAGGAACTGGCAAGGGCTGGGTCACCGCCGAATACGGCATGCTGCCTCGCGCCACGTCCACCCGCACGACGCGGGAGTCGTCTCAGGGGAAAGTTGGCGGACGGACCATGGAGATTCAGCGGCTCATCGGCCGGTCGATGCGCACGGTGATTCGCCTTGCCGATCTCGGCGAGCGCACACTCTGGATCGACTGCGACGTCATCCAGGCCGATGGCGGGACGCGAACCGCCGCCATCACCGGCGCGTTCGTCGCGCTGGTCCTGGCCCTGGATCACATGCGGCAACGAGACATGCTGCGCCTCATGCCCGTCAGGGACTATGTGGCCGCCACGAGCGTGGGCATCGTCGCCGGCATGCCGCTGCTCGATCTCGCCTATGAAGAGGACTCGAAGGCCGAGGTCGACATGAACATCGTGAAAACGGGCGACGGGCGCTTCATCGAGATTCAAGGCACGGCTGAAACCGAGCCGTTCAGTGCCGAGGCGCTCTCGGGGCTTCTCGACCTCGCGGGCCAGGGCATCACTGCGCTCATCGCAAAGCAGCGCGAGATCGTCGGGCCGATCCTGGGCAGGTAAGCGCAGTCTCCATGCGCCGGTTGCTCGTCGCCACGACCAATCCCAACAAGGTCCAGGAAATCCGGCCGCTCTTGAGCGGCCTGTCGCTGGACCTGGTCACCCTCGCCGACCTTCCGCCCTGCCCCGAGCCAGAGGAGACGGCCCACACATACTGGGAGAATGCGCGCCTGAAGGCCGCCGCGTATGCGGCAAGCACCGGCCTTGTGGCGGTAGCCGAGGATTCAGGGCTCGAGATCGCCGCCCTCGGGGGCGCACCCGGCGTGCGCTCCGCGCGCTTCCTTGGAGCTGGCGTCCCCTATGCCGAGAGGTTCGAGACCATCTTCGAACGCCTGCCGTCGCGGGCGGCGAAAGGGCGGGAGGCGCGCTTCGTCACGGCTCTGGCCGTCGTGAAGGGCGGCGAGATCCTGTTCGAGAGCGAGGCATGGATTGATGGCCGGATCGCGCCTGCGCCGGCTGGCAGTCACGGGTTCGGCTACGACCCGATCTTCTACTACCCGCCCTTCGGGAAGACCACCGCCGAGATGTCGCCCATCGAGAAGGCCGCGGTGTCACATCGCGCGCGGGCGTTTCGGGACCTCGCCCGCTGGCTCCGTCACGGCCAGCTCTAGAAACCCCACCTCAGACCGCCGAGGTCCGGCACGACGCCGGATCTACGCCATTCCCAGCTGGCGCAGCTCGTGCTCGATGGTGTGCTTGAGGCCTTCGTCTAGCGGACGCGTGGTGAAGCCCAGCGCGGCCTTGGCCTTGGCGCTCGACCCAATCCAGGTCGTGCCGCCCATGAGTCGCCAGGGTTCGGCGGCGCCCTCCGAGCGCAGGTTCCAGCGCTCCAGGAGTCCCACCATGGCGGTGGCCCCGCGCATGACGAGCGGAGGCGGGTGCATCCACGGCGCCCGCCGATTGGCGAGTCGAGCGGCCAGCGCGAAGGCTTCGTCGAACCGGTGCACGGGGCCCGTGAGCAGGTAGCTTTCGCCGGCCTGGCCGGCCTCCATCACCTGGCGCAGGCCGCGAGCAATGTCTTCGATGTAACCCCAGCAGAGCGTCAGTCCGCGTGGCGTGATGAACAGCCGCCGCCGCAGCAGGCGTGCCAGCGTCTCGTGCAAGAGGCTCGTGTCGCCAGGCCCGTAGATGGCCCCGGGTATGGCGATCATCAGCGGTAGCCCGTCACGCATCATCGGCAGCGCCACGTCGTAATGCGCCTTCCACTTGGTGCGGTCGTACTCGGTCAGAAACGGCCCATCGTTGAAATAGCTCTCGTCCACCAGCTGGCCCCTGGTGTCGCCGAGCACGGCGACGGTGCTCGTGTAGACGATTCTCGGAATCGCCAGCTCCTTGGCCAGACCGAGCACCGTGCGGGTGCCCTCCACGTTGACGCGCTCGGCCAGATCCGACGACGGCCGGCGTCCGATGCGGTACCACGCCGCGCAGTGGAACACGCCGTCGGCGCCTTGCATCGGCCGACGGACGCTCTCGCGATCGGTGACGTCGCCGACGAAGAGCTCGACGCCGAGGGCCTTGAGCAACGTGGCCTTTTCAGGTGTCCTGATGAGCGCGGCGACACCATGTCCGCGCCCGATCAACTGCTTGACGAGCTCGGCGCCCAGAAATCCCGTCGCGCCCGTCACGAAGTAGCGAGGCACTCAGTCTAAAATACCCCAGCGCGTGGCGTCTGCGCCGCGAGGCGCGACATCTCGTGCAAGGATGATGCGGCCCATCGGCGCGATCCGCGGAGAAACCGGGCGGTGCTCGACACGCGATGGACGAGGCGCGTTGGTCGACAGTCATCGATCCGGCGTCGAGCCCTCGCGACCAGACGCTGTGGCGCGGCAGAAACGCCGGCCGGCAGCCAGTCCACGGCCCGGTCTCGGCCAGATAACAGATCGTCGGGAGGCCTGCGGATACGGCGCGACGCCCACGACGCCGCACGCCCGTGATGTCCTCCCGCGGCGCGCCCGCCTACGGGGTGCCCGCTCTCGTCAGCGGGCGCCACGCCGGCGTCCCCTCCTCCCATTGATTGTCGGTGAGCTGCTGCACATCCGTCCCGTCGGCGCGCATGACGAAGATTTCGCCGTAGGGCTGCGGCGAGTCCGTATACGTCACCTCGTCCTTGAACCCCCTCCGCGTCGACGCAAAGACGATGTGGGTCCCGTCCGGCGACCAGGCCATGTGGGCGTCGTTGCCGCGGCTCCGGGTCAGACGTGTGACCCCGGTGCCATCGGGGCGGACGGTATAGATCTCGTAGTCGCCGTCGGCCTGGCGCGAGAACATGATGAGGTCGCCGC
>JBQTIE010000241.1:0-7941 GCA_052389315.1 Acidobacteriota bacterium | reverse complement strand
TGCATCGCTCGTCTTGCCGACGACAGGTTCGTAGCGGTCAGTCGGTTTTGCCCGCACTCCGGGGGAGACCTGACCGGAGGCTGGGTAGACGACGGTAAGATTGTTTGCCCGCTCCACAGCCTGCCGTTCGACTGCGGGACCGGTGCCAGCCCGTGCTCGTCGCTGCGTCCGCTGCGTCGCCTCGCATGCCGCGTTCATGACGGACACGTGTCGCTGTCCGAAAGCGTCTCGGACGAGCCCGAGGAGCACCTCGTCGCAGACCACGGGGCCGCCTGAGGGCAGACGGTCTGGCGGGATCAGTGGGCGATCGCCTCGAAACGACCTGCCAACATCCCCGTGACGGATCCAGCGATGATCCTGTTGGAGCGACGACGGACGCCGTCAAGGCCGACCGCGGGGCGGACGGCATGTTCGTCCTGTTACTTGCACTGCTGTCGACGGCGATTGCGTACCGCTTCGGTGTGGGCCATCAGGAAGAGCACATTCCGATCATCCTTCGACAACTCGATCCCAACTACCTGACGAACGACTTTTTCGTTTCGACGAGCGTCGAATTCGGCCCCCGAATGTACTTTGCTCGACTCGTCGCGCTGATAGCGCAGGTGATATCGCTGCCGTGGGCCTTCGTGGCGCTTCGGTTCCTCAGCGATCTCGGCCTCGCTCTCGTCACTCGCTGGGCGGCGCTCGGTGTGATCGGCACCGATCGTCTCGGCGCGAGGATCGCTGCGGTCTTGACGCTTACCGTGTCGAGCTTTCATCTCGGTGACGCCACCGACCTTCGCGTCGGCGTCTTCCAGCCGGCCGCGCTCGGGGTTCCGGGGATGCTGTTCGCCATCGGGCTGGGGTTGTGCGGCCGGCCGCTGGCAGCCGCGGTGGTGGCGTCGGCGACGAGCTTGCCACACCCGTTGTATGGCGCATATGGTGGGGCCCTCGGCCTGGCCGCAGCCTTCTTCGCGCGGTTACCGCCGGGTCTGGCATCGGCTGCAGGCACTGGCCAGTCGGAGCGTCCAGGAGCGTTTGCGTGGCGCGGAGCCACCGTTCGCACAGGCGCCGGAATCACCATCTTTGTCGCGAGCATGCTCGTGTTCTGGTGGTGGCCCGCTCCACCTGAACAGGCAGACCGGCTGTCGACCGAAGAGCTGTTCGCGATCCTCGGCCGTTTCAGATCACCGCACCACTATCTGCCCAGCGCCTTCAGGCTCCAGGATTATGTCGAGACGGCGGCCTTTGTGTTTGCCGTGGGCCTCGCGTTTGAGCGCTGGTCCCGCGGCGTGTCCCGGCAAAGGTCGAGACTCGTCTTGATTCCTCTGATCGGTGTTGCCGTCGCCTGTACGGCCGGTACCGTGTTCACCGAGGTGTGGCCGGTCAAGGCGGTCCTGATGGTGCAGCCCTTCAGGATCCTCGGCGTCTTGAAATGGGTCGGCTTTCTGCTCCTTGGATGGCAGCTGGCGAGCTACTGGCAGCGACCACCCAACGCGATCGCCCGACCGGTCGTGGGCCTGAGCATGATCTCACCCGGCGGGGCGCACCCACTGGTGACCGCTGCTGGATTGGCCATTGCGCGGTTTCAGCCTTGGTTCGTGACGAGGATCAGACAGGCGTTCTGGGTTGTGGTCATTGCCATCGGCGCGGCGGCCCTGTGGCTCCAAGTGAACGCGGTTGACGAGCAAGTGCGATTGCTGGTCGCGGTCGCTCTGCTGACGGTGCTGAGCCAAACCAGTCGGCAGATTCGCCGGGTGGGCGCGGCCATGGCCATGGTCTTCATCGTCGGGATCGCGTCGAACCGGCTTGGTGGGACAGGGGAAACACTGTCGCCGCTCAAGCCGGTGTTCTTCGCAGAGGATCTTCCTGGCCCCGCCGCGGACACGGCGCGTGCGGCCGCGGTCGTTACGGACCAGAACTCCTTGTTCGTCGCGCCTCCCGACTTTGGAATTCTTCGCATCGTCGGGCGGCGAGCCCTGGTCGTCGAATTCGAAGCCATCCCGTTTCAGGATGCGCACATGCGCGAATGGCGGGAACGCATCCGCCGAGTGTACGGCGACGTCGGCACAACCGGGCACGATGCACGAAATGAGTTGAACGACGCTTACCGAAGGATGACGGATTCGCAGTTGCGCGACCTCGCGATGCGCTACGGCGCCACGCACGCGATTCTGTACACGGAGACGTCGACAGCGATGCCTGAGGTGTATGCGAATCGCCGTTATCGTATCGTGCATCTGGAGGACCCGTAGCAGTAGCCAACCTTCGCTTCTTGGCGCCTGCTCGAGCTGAAACGGATCGCCAAAGACGGTGTCCCGAACAGTCCGCGTTATGGTAATCCAGACCGAGTGCCCGCAGAACCTGCGTCAGGCGCTGCACGGGCTTGTCTTCGACACGCGTCGCGTTCTTTACCGTCGGCCTATCGCCTATGTCTAGCCGTCGCCAGCTGATCGGCCGCCTCGCCGCGGCAGTTATCGCCCAGGTCGTCGCGCTCGGGCTCGCAGAGATCGCCGTGCGCTGGCTCGCACCGCAGCCGGTGCTTCTCGTGCCGCCTCTCGTCTACAAGCCCGATCCACCAGGGTACTACGGCCTTCGGGCCGGCTTCCGCGGTCGCGTCACCAATCGCACGGAGTTCGATCACGAGGTCGTCATAAATTCCCAGGGCCTACGCAATGACGAGCTGGCGCCGAAAAAAGCCGGAACCGTTCGCATTCTGTTTCTGGGCGACTCGTTCACCTTTGGCGTCGGAGTCGAGCAGGAGGATTCGTTTCCGGCCAGGGTCCAGGCGGAGCTCGCCACGCGGGGTATTCCCATCGAGGCTGTAAATGCCGGAGTCCCCGGCTACGGCACGGCCGAACAGGCCACTTGGCTGGAACGTCGCCCGGACCTGCTTGACTCCGACCTCGTTGTTCTCGGGGTGTTCGTCGGCAACGACCTTCACGACGCCAAGCGGCTTCATGGGGCGGTCGACCACGTCGTGGAGAGATCGCCGGGCACGAACACAACGGGGGCGTGGGTCTATCACAACTCACACCTATACCTGCTGGCCCAGCGGGCTATTCCTGGGCTCGTAATGAGCCGTGTGCGTGACGCTCTCGGGATCGAGGACTGGTTGTCGCGCGAGATGCTCGACGAGATATCACCCTGCGCAACGCATCGCCCGCCGTGGGTGGAAGGAGCCATCGCCATAACCGGCGACAGCCTCGATCGTATCCTGGCCTCGACAACACCGCGCGGCGTACCTCTCGTGGCAGTTCTGATTCCCGACGGCTCCGCGGTCGATCCTGAGCGCTGGGACTCGATGATCCGCCAACTCGACGTTGATCCGACCGACTACGACCCGGAGCGCTGCGACGCGATCTTCGTCGATCTCCTGCGCCGCCGCGAGATTCCTATGCTCGACCTGCGGCCCGCACTCGGGGCGGCGCTCGCCAGCGGCAACGATCCGTACTACCATTACGACCGCCATTTCTCGCTCGCTGGTCACACGATCGCCGGCGCGCAGATCGCCCGTTATCTCGAAACGAGGTTGCCGATCGAAGGCGCGGTGCCTTGAATGCGAGTTGTCTGGTTCGCGTCTTCGTTGGTCACGCCGGCTGCGGTCGCCCGTTCGTGCCTCCGACGAAGCCAATTGCGCGATGTTCGCCGAAGTCGTTCAAGGGCTGGAGCTCCGAGGTGTCACCGCGGTCGATCTCTGGAAGTGTCGATTGGGCAGGTCGTGAGGCAAGCGCACAGGTGCCAACGGCCCAAGGACGCGCTCTTAGTATCATGTCCTGGGTGCCGGGCTTCGCCCTTCCCAAACTTCTCAGTCTAGGCGGAGCTGCAAGGCCGCATAACGACGACACGATGCAATCTCAAGCGCTCCCACGTCACGAAAAGGCGAACAGCACGCTGCGCAGCCTAACAGGGCCTCACGAGGAGTGGGCCGGGAGAAGCAGCAGCTCCACTCCAAGCAGTTCAATGGGCAGTCGAGGAGCCACGGCAGTTGTCGGTGATCCCGCCGACGCTGGAAGAGTGGCGCCCTCAAAGGGCCGATGACGAAAGTGGGCGGATGCCAACACCTATAGGTCATGCGCTCGCTGGAGCGGCGATCGCGTGGTCGGCAGAAGCGATCTACCGGAGTCCGGTGCGAATGCGTGGGCGAGTCAGCCTGGCCGTCGTGTGCGCAGGCCTTGCCGTCAGCCCCGATCTCGACCTGGTCAGCCTGCCGATGCATCGCATGATGACGCACAGTCTCGTCGCCGCGATGTTCGCCGGCCTTGTCGTCGGGGTCGTGTGCCAACGGCTCGACCGGAGTGCAGCCTGGCTCCCGGCCGCGATCTGCGGGCTGGCCTACGCTTCGCACATTCTTCTCGATTGGCTTGGAGCCGATACGAAGATCCCGGAGGGCGTTCAGATGCTGTGGCCGTTCAGCGAGCGGTGGTTTATCTCGCCCTGGAAGGTCTTTCGCCGGACCCAACTCAAGGGGTTCTTCACGATGCCGGTCATTCTGTCGAACAGCGTGACCATGGTTGTCGAACTGCTGATCGTGGGGCCCATTGCGCTCGGTGCGCGTGCCCTGAGACGTCGGATGCTGAAACAGGCGATGACGGTGCCAGTAAACGCGCAGCGATCGTGGGCGCCGCAAGACCCGCCGTAACAGGCCACGACTTGTTTCGTCTGCGTCTACTCGGCTTTCCTCCTATAGACACGGACCTTGAGCGGCGTGTCAGCGGGATGCGCGGCCTGAAACTCGGGAGAGACATAGGGGCTGTAGGTCTGAATCACGTGGTAGCGGGTCCTGAGCACCTCCATGTGCGCTGCGGGTGGCTCGAAGGCGGTGACCACGATCTCAGGTTCTGTTCCCAACATGAAGGGGAGGTAGCGAACCTCATTGTCGTTGAATAGACCCTCACTGCGGAGGCTTCCCACGGTGCGCGCGCTACTGGCGGAACGGCCGACCTCCTGGGAGATGTCTCTGATCGTGTAGTGGGGATCGAGATACCCAGGTGCCATGCGGATGAGCGCGGCCGTCAAATGAGCGGTTACATAGACGTTGCATAGTAGCCGGGCAGTGGCGGCTTCCGCTCCGCGCCTGAGGATCACCGACGTCACCGTTGCCGCCACGCCGACGGCGCCCACGAGCCACCACACGGACGATGTCGAGTTCGGTCCTGGCCAGAACGAGGCGTTCAGCGCGACGCGCAGCGAGAGCAGCAGCCAGATCGATACCATGATGATCGGAAAGAGAATGAAGCACGCGAGGGCGCGCGGGTCGTCCCGCAACCGATGCGCGGCATAAGTCGTCAGGCCCGTGCTGGCGATGACACATCCCAACTGCACCCGGAGGGACTCAGGATCTGTGCCGAGCATCGATGTGGCACGGGCCAAGAGCGGGGCCATGAAGATTGCCGTCGGGAGCGTGAGCACGGCCAATTTCACCGCACGGCCTCGGGCAGCCCGTTGGAGCCGAACGAGGGCATTCTGTACCCCCGCCCGCTGGAGCAGGCTGAGGCCGACAGTGATGTTGACGATCATGGGAAGAAGGATGTGGGTCTTGTAGCGGTGTGGAAAATACGCGAGGGAGAGCATGACGACGGAAAAGCCACCGATCCAGATGGCTGACGTCGCGAGATAGCGCTTCGAACGGGCATCGATGAGATCCCCATGGCTGGCCATCCATCCCAGCCAGGAGAGCCAGAGGCCTATGGCAAGGAAGTTCACCGAGGGCGCCAGCACGTTCGTAAAGGGAAAGGCCAGGGCTCGATACAGCGTCGAGGGTTGAATGAACGTTAAGAGGCCCCAGGCGTAGCGCGTTCCGTTGACCTGCCACGCGGCCAGGGCCGACTCCGGAACGCAGCACAAAGCCCCCAACGAAGCCCCGACGAGGACCGGTGCCGAGACGCCAATCCAGAACCACAGCAAGGCTCGCCACCTCCATGAGATCCCGGTGGATCCACGGCTGTCGCGGGGCATGAACAGGATGACGAGCGACAGAATCCCGAGGGCGGGTGCCACCGTGCCCTTCATCCCGACGGCGATCAGCATCAGGAGGCCCGACAGCCACATCGCCCGCGGCGAGTTCCGAGGCACCACCATCGCGAAGTAGGACGCGCCGACGAAGAACAGCGCGGCCATTTCGGGCATGGCCACACGGCTCAATGCGACCAGATCGATTTGCAGCGCGAGGAGCACCACCCCGACCAGGAGCGCGTGCGGTGTGACAGTCCTGCGGAGCCCGAACCAAAACAGCAGCAGCAGTGCGCTGCCACTCGCCGCAGTCCACACCCGTGTCGTGAGACGGCTGAAGCCGGCCAGCTCGAAGATGACGTAGTTGGCCAGTTGGAAGAGCGGCGACAGGATGAGGTGCACGTTGTAGAGGTCGTCGCTCTGCGAGCTGTTGTAGAGAGTGAGGTTGCGCGCGTGGTAGACCCAGCGACCTTCGTCGGTCACATAGGCGAGCGATTCGTAGTAATTCGGATCGGCGTCGAGATAGAGCACGCGCGCCAGGACGCCTAGTGCCAGGATGAGCGCCGTCGAAAACCTCAAGTCGACTGTACTGCCGGTCATGGCGTGTGAGAGCGCGACGTCGGTTCGCTCATGGCGCCGCGCGGTCGGGCCGGTCCATGGGAAGCAAAAGACCCACCAGCCTCGACACCGCCAACGAGAGTGGAGCGCTCGCGGTCGATCGTCGTGCGACAATCCGTCGGACAGCCGTGTGCATCAGCCGGGGGAGGCGTCCACAGTTAGGTCAACCCGACCGGCCGCGTCGGCCGGGCAAGAAGGCTGCCAGCCTGTGGATTCCCTCGGTTCCAAACGCCGTCCGAAGGGACCGATCCGGGTCTACAAGGTTGGCACACCAGGTTTCCCGGCAGCGCAACCAGGTTCAAAGTCTCCAAAACCACAGACTCTTTTCAACCGCCTCCGAGCATTGTTCCGGACGTCCTCCGCCGGGTGGTGCGGTGGATCCGAATCCAGCGGTATTGTTCGACCTTTCATGCCACGCCGCGGGGCGCGCTGGCGAGACGTTTGCTGCGCCAGGCGTGCGGGGTTGGGAAGGGAGCTGGATGAGGATCGCGCTCTTCGGATTGGGGTATGTCGGGTCTGTGTCCGCGGCGTGCCTGGCAGCGGCGGGACACGACGTCGTGGCGGTCGACGTCGAGGCGCTGAAGCTGGCCATGGTCCGCCAGGGCCGCTCCCCGGTGATGGAGACCGACCTCGACGAATGGCTGCAGAAGGCTGTCGTCGGCGGAAGACTTCGGGTGTCGGACGATCCCGTGTTTGCCGTGCAGCAATCCGACCTCTCGCTCATCTGTGTGGGCACGCCCAGCCGGCGCAATGGCGGTTTGGACACGACGTTTCTCGAGCGCGTCGTGCAGCAGATTGGCCACGCGCTGGCCGGCGGCACCTCGTTTCACGTGATGGGTGTGCGCAGCACGGTCCTTCCCGGTATTGTGGGCTCGCGACTGATTCCTCTACTCGAGGCTTGCAGCGCTCGTCCCGTCGGGTCGTCACTCGGGGTGTGCGTCAACCCCGAGTTTCTGCGCGAGGGCAGCGCGATCCGCGATTTCCAGACGCCACCGTTCACCGTCATTGGTGAGTCTCATCCAGCGGCGGGCGACGTGCTCCAGCGCGCGTACGCACACCTGCAAGCTCCGGTTCATCGACTGCCCCTTGATGAAGCCTGCCTGATCAAGTACGCGAGCAACGCCTTTCACGCCGTGAAGGTCGCCTTCGCGAACGAAATAGGAGCCCTGAGCCAGCAGCTCGGCGTGGACGGCCGGGAGGTCATGCGGGTCTTCTGCGAAGACCGCGACCTCAACCTGTCCGCGCGGTATCTCCAGCCAGGATTTGGCTTCGGGGGCTCCTGCCTCCCGAAGGATCTCCGTGCGCTGAACTTCGTGGCCAGAGACCTTGACATTGCGACTCCGCTTCTCAACAGCGTCCTGGGCAGCAACGATGCGCACATCGTCCGCGTGG
>JBQTIE010000240.1:0-5391 GCA_052389315.1 Acidobacteriota bacterium | reverse complement strand
GCATCATCCGCATGTGCCTGGCGTGGTCCCCGGCGGCGGGCTCTCCCTCGATGGCACCCGGTGGATCGCCTGTCGCCCCGGGTTCTTTCTGCCCGTTCGCGTGCTGTCCCGCTTCTTCCGCCGGACCTTCCTGACGGCCCTCGAGACCGCGTTCGCCGCGGGCCATCTCCAGTTCGTCGCCTCCCGCCACGCGTTACGCGATCGCTCGGCCTTCCTCCAGCACCGCACGCCCGCGCGCCACGTGGACTGGGTCGTCTACGCCAAGCGGCCCTTCGCCGGTCCCCAGCAGGTCCTGGACTCCGTCGGTCGGTACACCCCATCGCGTCGCCATCGCCAACACCCGCTTGGTCGACATCGAGGACGGACAGGTCCGGTTCCGGTACAAGCACTGCCGTCGCGACGCGCCGCACCCGAAGACCCTGACCCTCGCGGCGGGTGCGGGCATCCGCCGGTTTCTCCTGCACGTGCGCCCGGCCGGCTTCCACCGCATTCGCTACGACGGCTGGCTCGGCAATCGCCACCGCGTCGAGACGCTCACCCAGTGTCGACAGCTCCTCGGCACGTCGACGCCAGCCACGCCCGCCGCGCCGAAATCGGCCGACTATCGCGATCGCTACCAGGCCCTCACCGGCCGTTCGCTGCGCGACGGTCCCCGCTAGGCCGACGGCCCGCTGCGCGTCATCGAGCCCCTGGTCCGCGCCGACAGGGACGTGCCGATCGCAGATTCCTCATGAGTCGCCGCCCCACGCTCCGCCCGCGGCCTCGCGCACGCCGACCGGCGTCACGCGACGCGCTCAACATCGCTCGGACGTCTCGCCGCGGGCTCACGCCCAGGCGCCGTCCCGGACCTGGTCCCTCGCACGTTCCCCGTGTGGACCCACGCGTGCTCCCCTCGATCCCCTGGCCGACCCCCGCGGGGATTCAATCCCCATCGCCGCATCGAGCCCTCGGTTTCGCCCAACACGTCCTTTGCGCACCGCGTTCTGCCAAGAACATTCCAGGTGGTCTACACCCCTGGCGCAAGGCACGACATTCGAAGAAGAAAGGAACCACATCGGCCTGGTGCCGGTGCCCATGACGCGGCCCCCAACCCGGACGCACGCATCGCGTTGATCCAAGCGCTGATTCTCGGTGGCGCTCGAGCGATGGACGCTGTGAATCCGATGACCCTGCGAACGCGTTTGACTCGGTGATCCGACTGCCTCTGTGTAATCTGTGTAATCTGTGGATACGTAATCTGTGGCTTACCGAAGCCTGTCCGTGATGACCCGCCCCCCGCGATGAAACGGGGCACGGTCGCGCAGACGCCACGTTCGAGCCCGTCGCTCTGAGCCGGCCTCCGCCATCGGCGGCCAGTCGAGCGCCAGGGCCGGGAGGTCGGCAAACCGGGTTCGAACAAGGGGCTCTTCCCACTCGTCCAAGACGACCCAGACGTCGTAGCCTCGCCTGGTCAGTACGTCGAGCGCCGGAGCCATCGCCTCGGGCGAGATCGCATCCCAACGTAGAATCGGTCGATCCGTGTAGTAGCGCACCGAGCCGCTCTGCTCACCCGCGATGACGACCGCGTGGGCCGGCATGGCCGCGTTCAGATACGGCCCCATGATGGCCGCTGCCCGATGGAGGTCGGCCGCACGGAACACGCCGTGTTGGCGGGTGGCGGCCACGTTGACGCCGCCAAGCGTCAACACGACGAGCACTAGAACGGGCATGCGCGCCGCCTCGGGCAGCCGCGCGAGGACCGCGCCGAGGACGCTCGCGGCCGCCACCATGGCCAGGGCAAGGGCTGGCAGCAGGAATCGCAGGTAGGTCCACACCTCGAACTCCGCGTACACGAGATAGGCGCCCACGACACCTGCGGCGAACAGGAGCAGCCACGCGATGGGGCGACGGGCGAAGAGGAGCGCCAGCGGAGCCATCAACAGCCAGGGCCCGTGCACGTCCAGCAGCCAGGTGAAATACAGCGTCAGATTGGGCGCGACGTTGGCCAGCGCGTAGATCTCTTCCGCGGTCCCGTAGCCCGACCTGAACGGTGATCCAAACCAGCGCCACTGTAACGTCGCCACAACGACCCCGGCGACGACGACGGGCAATGCAAACACGGTGGCTCGGCCGAGCCGCTGGTGCCAACTCGCCGCCCGCACGGCCAGCCACACGTACAGGGCAGGGACGATCGCCAGCGGCGCGAGATTCGGGCGAATGAGCACTGCAGCGGCTGCGGCGGCGCCGGCCGCCAGCAGCGCTCGCCCGGAAACGTCACGCGCGGAGCCATCGCCGAGCATCTGCGCGTCGTCGCCCGTGTGATCGATGCGAGCGGCGTTGTATCGGGGCGGCGGCCAGGCTGCGCTCGGGACGCGCTTCGTGAAGTTGGGCCGCCGGTCGAAGTCTGCGTGCGGGAGAAGAGCGGACCGTAACCTGCGGACCAGCAAGGCGTGCAATCTGCCGAGCAGCAATTCGCGCGACGGTCGGTCAGCCGCCATCGTGGTAATCCCCACCCAGCAGGCCAACCAGGCCGCCGTCGCCGGCATGTCGCTCATTGGCTGTACAGCGGCAAACAGCGCGACGGGGCTCGTCGCCAGCCACACGGCGGCCATCACACCGGCAAGGGCTCCGCCGACCCGACGTGCCAGCACTGCGGTCGCCCAGATGGCCAGGCCGAATGACGCGGGCACGACGAGCGCTGCCGCCACGGTGCCGCCGAGCGCATGGAGGGGCGCCATCAGGAGCGGCAGGCCCGGCGCATAGGTCGGGACTTGCCAGCCAACCACGCCTGCGGGCCACCAGCCCAGCGGTGTCACGGTGAGAGCCGCGTCGGCCCACGTCCCCAGGCTCGACAACGGTTCGGCTCGCGCCAGGCTTCCACCGGCCCACATCCGGGCCTGGCTGAGATAGCCGGACGCGTCGGACCCAGCCGCACTGAAGGTGGAATACGCGATCGCGCCGGCGGTGGCTGCACCGGCGATGACGGCTGCGATCCAGATGGTCCTCGCCGCGATCGCCGCGTTGATCCGCCGAAGATCGGCGCGCACCCCGTCAGCGCGGCGGGCCGCGATCAGCCACGCGATCAAGGCGACGGCAGCGCCGGCGGCCGAGGGCCTCGGCGATTGCGCCGACACCCGAAGCCCGAGCAGCGAGGTGACGAAACCTCCGGTGACAATCAGTGCGGTCGCGACGGTGGCGAGGAGGAACGCGAGAGCGAGCAGTGCGCGCCGCACGGGCGGGAGGCGGCGCGCCGACCGTCCAACTCCCCGGCGCTCGCGGCCGGGAACGTCGTCGATCAGCACGCCACGCGGATGGCTATCTCTTCGGAATCGTCCAGAAGTAGACGCGACGCCCGTTCACGTCCAGCTCCTTCTCGGGCTTCCAATCGCCCATGTCGAACGCGTGGGACACGATGCGCGTTCCGGGCTTCAGTTCTTTCATGAGCTTCGGCATCAACTTCACGTTGAGCGACGGCAGCAAGTACAGCGTGACGACGGTGGCCTCGCTGATGTCGGTGGTGAATAGGTCGGCATTCAGGATCTTGACCCGGTCGCCGACCCCGTTCTTCTGCACGTTCTCGTTGGCTTCCTTGATGCGCTGCGGGTCGATGTCGATGCCCACCCCGCGCGCGCCATACTTCTTGGCTGCGGTGACCGGAATCCGGCCGTCGCCGCACCCGAGGTCGTAGACAATATCGTTCTTGGTGACGTTTGCCACCTGGAGCATGGCCTCGACCACCTCTTCCGGCGTGGGCACGTAGATCACGTCAGGCCGGCGCGTCGGGGCTTCCTGGGTCGCGGCCTGAGCATAGGCGGCCGGGACGCTCGCGACAAATGCCGCCAGCGTGATGGCGAGAACGCGGTTGGTCATGCGACAGTTCCTCCTCTTACGAACGTGAGCGAATGAGTATAGATCGAAGCGGCCACGCGCCACGATCCAGCACCGGGCGTGTGCGCACGAGCTTCGCCGCAGCCATCGCGCTCCTCGCGGGGGTTGCCGGCGCACTTGCCGTGCTCGCCTTGCGCTCTCCCTCGGCGCCGCCTTCGTCTCCCGTGGCGTTGCGCCTGGCGCTCCCGGCCAGTATCGCCGTGAACGGCGGCATGGACGACTTCGGACTCGCGCTGGCACCCGACGGCCGGACGCTGGTGTTTCCCGGCAGCACCCGAGGGCGAGCACAACTCTGGCTTCTCGACCTTACGACAGGCGACGCGCGAGCGTTGCCTGCCACCGACGTCGCCGTGCTTCCGTTCTGGTCGCCGGACGGCCGGTCGATCGCCTTTTTTGGGGCGGGGCGCCTTCGCGCCCTTTCGCTGATGGATGGCGTGGTGCGTGATCTGGCGCCGGCGGTGTCGCCCGAGGGAGGCGTCTGGCATCCGAGCGGCGACATCGTGTTCGCCCCTGACGGAAGCTCGCCGCTCGCCCGGCGGCGGGGCACCGACGGCGTCGTCGAGCCGCATACGACCCTGAACCGCGAGGGGGGCGAGACCAGTCATCGACACCCGACGCTCGTCGGCGGCGGCCGCGACCTCGTCTATTTCGTCCAGTCGCATCTGACCACGGTCCGCGGCCTGTGGCTGGCGCCGTTCGAAAGACCCGCCGCGCGCCACAGGCTCGTCGGGTCCGACGCCCACGCCGTCGCCGTCGGGGATGCGCTGGCGTATGGCAGCGGCGGTGCATTGGTCGCCCAGCGCCTGGACGAGGCCACACGTACGCTCATCGGCACGCCCTCGATTCTCGGTTCGCGTGTGGGTCAGAGCGTCCACAATCGGCTGTTCGCCACCGCCGCGGGCGACGTGCTTGTCTACGGCGAGCCTTCCTCGAGGTTGCGTGAGCTGCGCTGGGTTCGACGCGACGGGACGGCTGCGGGCACGGTGGGCGAGCCCATGGCCGCGTGGGATGTGCGGCTCTCGCCGCGCGGGCTTCTCACGGCCGTCGCACGGGTGGACGCCCAACTGAAGACGCTCGACATCTGGACCTACGAAGGCACCCGCCCGATCCCCCGGCGCATTTCCCCAGCCATCGACGCAGACGAGGGGATGGTGTGGTCACGTGACGGCGCGCGCCTGGCGTGGATCAGCGGGCGACGACGGCTCACCGTGCGCGGGGCGCAGGCGGCGCTGCCGGAGGACACGTTGCGGACCTTCGATCGCCCGGTGCGGCTCAGCGACTGGTCCCCCGACGGCCGCTGGCTGGTCGCCAGCCAATCCGGGGCTGACACGTACGAGGATGTGATCCTGATTCCGGCTGCGGGTCCCGGTGAACCGAGAGCATACGCGGACTCGCCGTTCAACGAAGCGCAGGGCACGGTCTCGCCGGACGGGCGCTTGATGGCGTACGCGTCGGACGAATCCGGCCAGTACGAGATCTATGTCGATGAGTTTCCGACGCCCCGTGCGCGTGCACGGGTGAGCG
>JBQTIE010000239.1:0-6834 GCA_052389315.1 Acidobacteriota bacterium | reverse complement strand
CCGGCAGCAGCAGTTGACGCATAACGCCCTCCGGTTCTCTCGCCGTTCAGAAGGTCCAGGCCTTCACTAGCAGGCAAGATCAATGCAAGATGCCGCCGCGATCCGTCGCAATGCCGGGGTCTTTATAACATGTGGCGTCGAGGGCATCAACCCGGCCGGAGAGTCGGTGGCCTGCACGCGCCTCCCGGTCGGCCGCCGGCATCGAGGCCACGCTCGGCGAACTCCCCCGGCGACGGGGTTTGCCGCGGCGCCGGGCTTGCTGCAGGTGTTTGCCGCCTTTCCGATGATGACGACCCCGGTGCTCGCGCTGTGCTGGGCATGGATGCCCGCGGCCATGGTCACCGGCGTGCGCCACGCCCTGGATGACGAGCACACGTCGCGCGCGCTGGCGGTGTGCGGCGTGGCAGCCCTGTTGATCCGGCCGCTGGCCGCGCACACCTGACAGTGCTTCGTCGGGAGGACGGGCAGTCTAGACATCTTCTATGGCCTGAGGCGTCACGAATGAAGCAAGTTTCTCGACCGGCCATAGAAGATGGCCGCCCCGCCGGAGGCGGGGCAAGACGAGATCTGGACGCGAGCGAAGCGGAGGCTCGTCTAGGTTCTGGGCGGTTTGAGGCGGAGCTTCGCTAGTGTCCCGGCCCCCGTGCGCGGCGGCTGCTTTGCCCCGCGTCAGCCGGCGACACGGGCGACTTTGCTGATCTTGACGGGCGGCGTCAGCCGTTGCGCCTCCGCGTTGGTCGTGCGATCGGCCGAGGACTGCGCGGCCTGAATCTTTCTCACGACGTCCATCCCGGAGACGACCCTTCCGAAGGCGGCGAAGCCCTGGCCGTCTGGGTTGCGGGCGCCGCCGAAATCCAGGGACGGCTGATCGTTGATGCAGATGAACCAGCCCGACGTCGCACTGTCGGGCCCGGTGCGCGCCATCGAGATGGCGCCGTCCTTGTGGAGCAGGCCGGTCACGCTGGTGCGCTCCAGCGCGATCGGCGGAAACCCGGCCTTGGCCTTGTCGGCATTGACGCCCGCCTGAATGACTTCAATCTTGACGTCGCTCTGGGGCTGGTTGTCGAGCCTGACCGTTCGGTGCCATGTGCCGCCGTCGTAATGGCCGGCATCGACATACCTCAGGAAGTTGGCGGCCGTGTTCGGCGCCCGAGCGGTGTTCACCTCGAGGACGATGTCGCCGAGTTCCGTCTGGACGAGAACGCGAACGAGGGGCTGCGCGGCAGCAGCACTCGCTGTCAGCCATGCGACCGCCAGGCTCAGCAACGCGACGCGGAGACGAGAGGCCATCCGCTACTCGTCTGATTTCGCGGCGCGCCCCTTTGACGAACGCTGCCGGGTGCGAGGGCTCGCAGCCGCGGGTTTGCGGGGCGATGCGCTTCGCGGCTCGCGCTTCGACGTGCGCCCGCTCCTGGGCGCAGGCTTTCCGTTCGTGCCGCTCTCGCCAGCGTCGGACGTCCGCACGCGCTTCCGCGATCGCTTGGATTCAGTGGCCTGTTCAACGGGCTCTGCGTCAGGAAGCGAGGGTGATTCCGCGGCGTTCTCATCCTGCGTGTCGCTCTCGAACTCCACAGGGGTCGCCGGATCCCCCAGCTCGGTCTGCCCCGCGCTGGTGTCGTCGTTCGCGACTGGGGCCAAGACTGCCTCGGTGCCTTCCGCAAACTCCGGCATCGGCTCAACGGGCAGCCCGTCGATCGTGCCACCCACGGCCCAACCGTGAGGGACGCTCGCCGGGCGCGAGGCACCCGCAAAGGCGCGCAGGCCGCCCTGCCGGTCGCGCTCGAGGCGGACCAGGCCTGCCTTCTGACACGCCCGCAGCAGATCCTGCAGCGACCCATAGCGCCGCTCGTCGAAATCCGGGCGCGCGGTCCGGATGAACTGCTTCATCTGTCGCAAGTACATCGGCCACCGGGGCGGCGTTGTCGCTTCGGCCAGCACGGCGCGCACGAGGGCCACGCCATCGGCCAGCGTCAGATCGGACGGCGGCGCCCACCCTTTCGAGGAGGCCTGGACGACCGTGTTGCCGTCGGTGTCCTCAGGGGAAAGGTCGCTGCCGGCCTCCGGCTCGCGGGGCGCGGCGGGAGCCGCCGGCGAGAGCGGGGTGGCCGTCACCGCTCCTCTGTCCACCAGCTCGACAAGGGTCGTCCGCCCCATGTGCTTGAGCGTGACGAACCCGCGCTGCTCGAGGCGCTCGGCGAAGTCCCTGAACGTCCCGGCACCATAGTCACGCTCGGAGAACGACGAATCGAGCTGCAACAGCGTGCTCTTGAGCAGGCCCAGCTGCGGCGAGACCTCGCGATCGGTCAGGATCTGAATGGCGCGCTGGACGAGGGGAAGCGCCTGATCGAGCGAGGCAGCCCCCTGGCTCGGCCGCGCACGATCGGGGCGGACGGTCGTGCGCTGCCGCTCCACCCCGCCCGCGACGTTCTCGTACGCGATGAATTCGGTGCAGTTCTTCTGCATCACCTGGCTCGTGAACGAGCGGCCGCCGATCACGAACACCTTCTTGTCGTACTGCTTGAGCTTCTCGACGAGGGTGATGAAATCACTGTCGCCGCCGACGATGACGAAGGCGTTGATGTGATCGTGGGTGAACGCCATCTCGAGGGCATCGAGAGCGAGGTTGATGTCGGCACCGTTCTTGTCGCCGCGCGGCGTCATGACGCGCTGCACCAGACGCACCGCGTGCTGGGCCATCGTCCGGCCGTGATCGCCGGCGCGCTTCCAGTCGCCGTACGCAATCTTGGTGATGATTTCGCCGCGCTCCTTCACGGCTTCGAGAACGGCGCCGACGTCGAACTGGCGGCCGAGGGTGGTCTTGACGCCGATTTCGACATTGTCGAAATCGATGAATACAGCAATCTTCAAACGTTGATCGGACATACGGAGGTCGTTCAGTTTCCTTGACGGTTGTTTCGGTTGGGTCACCGCGATGAGAGTCTTCGCCGGTCGCTCAGACGCCGTCGTCGAGGAGGTGCTCGAGACGGGGGCGTAAGCGCGGGCGCGTCGCGTGACGCTGACATTCAGTATACGACGACCGCACACAGGTGTGATCGGTGCGGCCCTTTCCGGAAGGCGACTCGGGCATGTAAACTATTAATAGACAATGACTTATTGTTATCTTTGCCCTTTGGGATGTGTCTCGCCCTGGGTCGGACCGTTATCCCCAACCGAAGCGGTACGGCCCGAAAGCGGCGGCCGCCGCTCTGTCGCGGTGGTCCAGGTCAGCCGATGGCCACGAACCTGCGAGGGGTCCATCGGTAGCAGTCCCGTACGCCGGCGTGCGATACGATCGAAGGGTCACCGGCGGGTACAGAGGTTGCAGAACGCCGGATAGGAGAACGGCCATGCGTGTCACATGTCACATCGGCAGGTCACTCGTCCTCGCGGTGCTGACGACGTTCGTCGGCGCGGGCGGCGTCGGCGCCACCTCGCGCGTTACGGCTGAGGCAGGCCTCGATCAGGACACCGTGCAAGGGTTGTTCGAACGCGGAGCCCTCAGAGAAGCGGTGGCACGCGCCGGCACCGAGCGCGACAACGTCGAGTCGACGTACTTCGCCGCGCACGCCTACGCCCAGATGGACAACGTCGATGGGGCGCGTGATCAGTACACGCACCTGAGGGACACCGGGGACGCCTCATGGAAGGCGATCGGCGAATCCGGGCTGGCCTACATCGGTGGCAATCTGGCCGCAGCCATGCAAGCGGCCACGCGAGCCGTGGCTGCGAACGGCGAGAACGCGTACGCGCACTATCAAGTCGGCGTCGTCTCGGCGCGGCAGAACGATTTCAAGCGCGCCGCCGAGGCGTTCAGCCGCAGCGCGACGCTCAAGCCCGACTTTGCCTATGCCCATTACTACGCCGGGCTGGCAAATCAACGGCTGCGCCAAGTGCCGCAGATGTCCGAGCACTTCGAGGCCTTCCTGCGCCTGGCCCCGGACGCCCCTGAGCGAGGCGCCATCATGGCGATTCTCCGAACGCTGCGGGGATAACGAGGCTGCGCCTCAGCCGGCCGAGACGGGGAACAGGCTGATCGCTCGGCTCGGCCTCGCAAGGGACCCGCCGATGCTGACGCATGGGAACACCTGACTCCGAAGATTGCCCCAGTTGAGTCGAGTGTTCCGGCCCCGATGTGGACCGCGCCAGTCCCCTGGAATTGTGTGACGCATCTCGGTTCCAGCGGCCTAGAAGATGTGGCCGATTCCGAAATACCAGCGGCCGCTCTTGAATTGATTGGCCGGGCGGTCCGGGGTCAGCGTACGCGCGGGAATGCCGAAGTCCACGCGCACCATCGCAAAAGGCGTGGCGAGTCGAAGGCCGAAGCCGTAGCCGACGGCCAGATCAGCAAACGACAGGTCGCCCCGCCTGGCGAAGATGTTGCCGGCATCGAGAAACCCGACCCCCTGCGCCCAGCCCCACACGGGGAATCGCGCCTCGGCGTTGAAGTTGAGCAGCGTGTCACCGCCGCCGGGCAGGCCGAACGGGTCTCGCGGTCCCAGCGCGTTTTCACCGTACCCGCGCACCGTCGTCGCGCCCCCGAGCAGGAATCGCTCGGAGGCTACGAGGGCCTCTTCGCCGAATGCGCTGGCTGCCTGCGCGCGACCAGCCAGGACCGCGGGGCCCAGTTGACGGAAGATCGAATGCTGCACGAGCAGGCGCACGTTGCCGAAGTCCGATCCCAGGCTGCGGACGGCCTGTTCGTAGTTGGCGGCCGTGAACCAGCCGGTGGTCGGGACCGACGGGTCGTCTCGGCGGTCCATGAACATCGTGACACCCAGTCGCGCGGCCTTCGTCACGCTATCCAAGGGAAAGAAGTCGAGCAGCCCGGGGTCCGGGTCGAACGTGTGGGTGCGCTGGAAGCGGTAGGTCCAGATCACCTCTGACAATCGGAACGGCCGCCACCGCTGTTCGGCGCTCAGGCCCACGCGCTCGTCGATTCGGCTGGCGAACTCGCTCACCACGAAGCGCTGGCGGGACGAGAAGAGGAACCCGCTGCTGCGAATCGGCAGGCCGAAAAAAGATCCGTTCGACGTGAACACGCTGCCCACCTGGCGATCGCGCTCGATGCGCCCGGCGATGCCCGCCGTAATGGCGCGGCCAAAAACGTTCTGGTTCTGCAGGTCGGCGAGGATGCCCAGGCTCTGCTGGCGACCGTTGCCACCCGTGAAGTCGATGCGCTCGTCGCTCACCTGGCCGCCGTAGCGCAGGCGCCACACCGGATACTCGACCACACGCACCACCGCGCGCACCGGCTCGATGCCGGCGGCTGCCTCCTCCGGCGAGGCGCTCATCGGGACCGCTTCGATGTCCACCTGACGGAACACGTTGGTGTCGTAGAGACGCTTTCGGGCCTGTGACCACACCCCGAGATTCACCGGATCGCCGAGACGCAGCCGGAGCGCGCGCGTGACCACTCCCTCCTGCGTGCGCGTGGCTCCCTGCGTCGTCACTTCGCGCAGCACCTGCTGAGGTCCCTCGAGGATCGTGACGGTCACGTCGACGGATCCCCCTTCGGCATTGGCTTCCGATCCGATATCGACCGACACGGCGTTGAAACCCTCGCGGGCGTAGAGGTCCTCGACGCGCCTCCGCGCCTCGTCCACGGCCGTGGTGACGTATGGGACGCCCGTGTCGAGGCGGGCTGCCGTGGTCACTGCCTGGATGCGGGAGGCGTCCACGCCTGGAAACGACACCGTCCCGATGATGAATCGAGGCCCCTCGACGATGGCCACCGGCAAGACGCCCGATTCACCTTTGACCGCTGGCGCACCGGCGGTGACCGCAGCGGAGAGATAGCCCTGGCTTCGGTAGTAACGCACCAGCGGATCGACGAGGCGCTGGGGATCGAGCCATCCATCGACACTCAGCCCCGCATCGGCCACGACCGTCTCGAGCCGATCAGCCTCGATACGCGCGTTGCCGGTGAACGCGATCGTGCGTGCCTTGACGAGCGTACCGGCGGTCACCGTCACCCGGATCTGCTTGCCCGCCGCCGTTGAGGAGACCTCGGTGTCGACCCGGCTGTCGAGGTAGCGTTGCTCCATGAGGTGGCGCAGCACGCGCGTCCGGATGTCCTCGAGGAGGAAGCGTTCGAAGATCGTGCGGGTCCACGCGTCGCGAATCTCCTCTTCGAGGGCCCGCTCGACGGGATGCCCTTCGAACACCAGCTCGGCGACGGGGCCTCGCGTAATCCGGTACTCGAGGGCCACCGACTGGCCGTCCTCGCTCACCTGGCGCAGGCCACGCACGCGGGCCTCGTAGTAGTGCCGCTCGTAATACGCCGCTCGGAGCCGATCGAGATCGTCCTGCCAGCGATGGAACTCGAAGGGCTCGCCGACTTCGAGCTTCAAGAGCGCTCGCAGCTCCTCGTCCGACCACTCGGAGTCGCCCTCGAACGTGATGCCCGTGACCGTCGGCCGCGCCGCGTCGGAGACCGCGGTGACGTCTCCGCTTCCGCCAAACGTGATCTCGTGGCGCAGCGCGACCGACCGGTCGAGGTTGTCCCTGGAGATGGCCCTCAGCTCGACGTTCCTGCGCGGTTTGTAGCTGACGACGGCCGACAACGCGCCGCTGTCTCGAAGGCTCTGCGAGAAGATCAGTTCCACGTCCGGGCGAACCCGCTTGGACAGCGTCAGGCGAGCCGACGGATCCGTTTCGGTCGCGATCAACAGCGAGTCGGCGCGGAACTCGTCGGCGTCGAACCCGCGTTCGAGCCGCAGGGTGTCGAGGCCGACCGCGCGGCCCGTCACGCCCAGGAGCTCGGCGGACAGCAGCGCCGCCGCGTCGGCCTGGGTCCCGCCGAACAAGAGCGCCATCGCTTCTCGGGAGTCGACC
>JBQTIE010000238.1:0-63578 GCA_052389315.1 Acidobacteriota bacterium | reverse complement strand
ACCGCCAATGCCCAACTGTGTGTTGATCTGCCTTGTCACGATCGGCCCGCTCTGCGAACGCAGGTTGCCCGCGACGACCACGTCGTAGGGAAGGATGTAGGTGCCGGTGATCTTGAAGATATGCGGCCGATCGTCGCGGCCTTCCGCGTTGATCAGTTGTTCGGGCTCGTGCTGACGGTCACGTCCTCGATCGTGGACTTGCCGTAGGTGCAGCCGGCCAGGAGCTGCCACCGGTTCGACATGCGCTTGGTCGCCGTGATCTCGATCCCCTTGTAGGTCTGCAGGCTCGTCGGGTCGTTGGTGAAGTGAGTCAGGTTGGTCGCCGATACGCGATCGAAGAACGTGTAGGTGGAATCATCGGAGGTTCCTGCCACTCCATCCGGACCCGCATCGAAGCGGGTCGTCAGGCCCGTGGCGTACGGCCGTGCCGGGTTCGACGTGGCCTGCGGATACTTCTCACGCCGATACGTGAACACGGTGCTGAGGCGCAGGGCTGGGAACAACTCGTGGTCGACCCCTCCAGTGAACTCGTCGGTATACGGGCGGCGGTAGTCCGGGTCGAACGAAATGGTCGCCAGGTTCGCCTGGGAGATCACCGGCACGCCCGTCTGCTCGCCGAGCTGGAAGCGCAGGTCGCCGTTGCCGTCGATCCAGCGGTACTGCTCCGAATAGTTGGCGTTGGGGTTGGCGGTGTCGAGCGGGCCTCCGGTGGAAATGACGTAGTAGTACCGGCCCGCCGCGGCTTTGATCGCCGTCGTGCCGTTCCCGCTCACATCATAGGCCCCGCTCAGCCTCGGGCCCGCGGTGTGCCAGAGAACGAGATCCCGCTGCGCGGGGAAGCTCCGCGGCAGATTCGGGAAGAACCGGCTGGGCGGGCTGGCCTGCTCGGGCAGATAGCCCTCCAGCCGCTCCCATCGCACCCCTCCGGTCAGCGTCAGGCGCTTGACGGAAATGCTGTCCTGAAAGTACAGCGCCGTCACATCGACCGCGGTGTTGGTGAAGAACGGCGTGGCGAACAACGTGACGTTCTGCGACAGACCCGTCGCGCTGCTGTAGGTCAGTTCGACGTCGTCGAAGCGGCGCGTCCGCACCTCGACTGGCGCATGCGCGTGATCGAACCCGAACTTGAACTCGTGACGGGCGCCCAGCCAGCTGTCCAAGTAGTACTGGGCCGTCGCGTTTCCCTGGTAGCGATCGCGGAATCGCTCGGTGTCCGTCGTGAAGTTCCGCGTGCGGATGTTGGTCGCCGTGTCGAGCAACGTCTGGTCGCTGCCGTTCTGGTAGGTCGGGAAGAGGATCTTGTTCAGGCCGAACCGCGCGTCGATGAACAGCCGCGACGTCAGCACCGAGTTCCACAACACTTGATACACATCGAACACGTCGTCTTCGTTGCTGGTCGACTCCTGGACGAGGAGATTGCTGGCGGCAAGGAATCGGTTCGGCTTCTTGTAGTACTGCTTGGACCAAAAGGCGGTCAGGCGGTTCTTGTCGTTGATCTGATAGGTGGCGTTGACGAGGCCGGACGTGATGTCGGTCTTGTCCAGGACGAGCGTCGAGAACGCCGCGGGCACGTTGACGTGCACGCGCCAGTCGCGAAACGAGGTGAACATCCGCAGCTTGCGCGCGATCAAGGGACCACCGCCGCTCACGTTGATGTCCGAGACGAAGTCCACGGCGTTGGTCTCCGGACGGAACCCGAACCGCCGGAGGTTGGCGTCGATGTTCTCGCCCTGTGTCGCATCGCCGAGCCACGTGAATGTCGAGCGTCCCGTCCAGCGATCGCCGCCGCTTCGGGTGACCATGTTGAGGAAGACGCCACTGGTCGGCACCGTGATGTCATGGGCACCGGTCGACACCTGGATGTCTTCGAACGCGTCGAAATCGTAGTAGTAGCCGGCAGCCCCGATGGCCGCCGGATCCCCGACGTTGATGCCGTTGAGGTACTGCGAGTTCTGGGCGCTCGTCGTGCCCCGCGCGCTGTAGACGCCCTGGAGGCCCCCTGCGGTGCCTCCGACATCGGGCCTCGTGATGAGCAGGCTCGGCACCTTGTACTCGACCAGGGACCAGATATCGCGGCCGCCCGGCGTGCCCTGCAGGAGCTGCTCGCTCAGGTTGACCGACACGTTCGCGCTGGTGGTGTCAATCACCGGCGAGGTGCCCGTGACCGTCACAGACTCAACGAGTGTGGCCACCCGCATCGTCAGATCGATGGGTGTGGTCTGGCCGACGATGACGGCGACATTCTCTCGAACCACCGCCTGGAAACCCTGCAGCTCCACCTTGACGCTGTAGATGCCTGGAGGCAGCGAGGGGAAGCGATACGTGCCTCCCGTGTCCGTGACGCCGACAGTCGTTCCGGCCACCAAGGCGGTGCTTCCGATCGTGACCGTTACGCCAGGGACTGAGGCCCCTTGCTCGTCGGTCAGCCGGACAAGAATGCTGCCCGTCTGTACCTGCGCCTCGACGGATCCCGCCAGGCTACAGACCAGCATCGCGAGCCACGCCCAACGCAGCGACCTTCTCATACATGACCTCCCGCGGCGCCCTCAGGCGCCGGTGCCTGATCCGAAATCGTGAACGGCCCCTCAAAACATTGAAGTGCACACGCCGCCGACGAGGGACGACCCCCTGATTCCCGGGACGACTATACGCCAACCCTGCCAGCGGCTGACCCCGCCCGTACACCGACCGTCGCCAAGCAAGCGCCTTGCCGGACGGTATACTGCCACATGGACTCGCACGCGGGCCGTCGCCGAGTGCCGCTGGCGGCCTTGCTCATCGTCGCCTTGCCGACGGTTCCTGCCACGGCGCAGCGAGCTTCGCCGACCACCATCGAGGCGGCGGCCATTCAGTGCCCGGCGGAACTCGGCACCGGCGTCAAGACCAAGCGACGATACTGCGACGTGCTGACAGGGCGGGATCCCAAGGACGGCATCCTGGTCACCATCCCTCCCCATCGCGGCCCGGTGACCCTCTTTTTCGACCTCCACAACCGCCACATGTATTCGGAGGAGCTGATCAAGGAGAAGCGCGCCTTCCGCCAGTACACCGCGACCATCGGCGTGTTGACCTTGGACAACACGCTCGTTGCACGGGCCATCATCCAGACCGAGTTTCGAACGGCCCGTGATCTTTTTGACCGCATCGACGGCGGCGCGGGGCCGAGCGGTTTCAAGGCCGTCGCCCCCACCGGTGTCGAGCTGGTGTCGATCACCCTGCCGGAAGACGTGGGCGAACAGGTCAGCATCCTTGGTGAGAGCCTCAAGGTGAAGCGTCCGGAGGGCGACGATCAGTTCGTGGCGCCTGGCCGGCCGATTGCCAGCATCAGCAACGTGTCGCTCGAGTATCGTCCGGGTCCGGCACCCCGTCGCCGCCCATGACCAACCTTCCTGGCACGTCTGCCGATCGAAACGGGTAGGATTTGCCGAGCGCCGGCAGGGGCCGGCTCAGACGCATGGCGCGCAAGGGCCGAATCGCGTGGGCGGTGGTGTCCATCTTCGTGGTGCAAAGCCTGGTGCTTGGCCTGGCTGGGCTGCCGGCGTTCCTGTTCTGGACGTGGGCGCTCACATGGGCGACGCCGCCTTGGCCCCTGGTGCGACCGATGATCCTGGCGATGTCGCTGGTCACGGCGTACCTCTTCTTCGCCGTCGCACTCATCGTGCTGTCGTCGGCCTCGACCAAGGTATTCGGCTGGAGGACCGCGCCTGGCAGCGCCTGGCGCCTCGTCGACATGGAGTGGGATCTGCTCAACTGGTCGCGTTACATGATCTCGACACATGTCGTCCGGGTGCTGGTCGGGACGTTCTTTCGGAGCTCGCCGCTGTGGACCTGGTATTTGAAGTTGAACGGTGCCCGGATCGGGCGCAACGTCTACATCAACAGCCTGTCCATTTCCGATCACAACATGCTCGAGTTTGGCGATGGCGTGGTGATCGGCGAGAGCGTGCACCTCTCCGGTCACACGGTTGAAGCCGGCATTGTGAAGACCGGGACGGTGCGACTGGAGCGGGGTGTGACGGTCGGCCTGGGCAGCATGGTCGGGATTGGTGTCGAGGCTGGCGAGGGTTGCCAGATTGGCGCGCTGAGCGTCGTGCCCAAGAACTCGAAGCTCGAGGCGGGGGCGATTTACGCCGGCGTGCCGGTGCGGCGCTTGGAAAAAGGCTCGCCCAGCCCTGTTGAGGTGGGATGAGGCCCACCCGCGAGAGCGCTCCGTCCCCCCGAGCCGTTACCGAGCTGCTCACCATCGTCGTGCCGGTGTTCAACGAAGAAGCGACGGTGGGCGCCGTGATCGAGCGCCTGCTCGCGATTGACCTGCCGGTGGCCCGCGAGATCCTCGTCGTCAACGACGGGTCGACCGATGGAACTCGCGGCGTGCTGGATGCGCTGCCGACCGGTGGCGACGCGCTGCGCATCGTGCATGCGGAGGTCAACGGGGGCAAGGGCCGTGCGATTCGGACGGGCTTCGACCAGGCACGAGGCACGATCGTGGCTATTCAGGATGCCGACCTCGAGCTGGACCCCGCCGAGATCGGCACGCTGGTCACGCCGATTCTCGAGGGCCAGGCGGAGGTTGTCTACGGGTCGCGATTCCTCCGCGGTTCTACGGGTGCACCCTGGCTGACGATTGCCGCCAATCGGTTTCTCACCGGGCTCACCAACGTGTTGTACGGATCGCACCTGACCGATATGGAGACGTGCTACAAAGTGATGCGGACCGAGGTCGCGCGCGCCATGCACCTCCGAGCCAACCGCTTCGACATCGAGCCGGAGATCACCGCCAAGCTTCTGCGCGCCGGCCACCACATCATGGAGCGTCCCGTGCGGTTCGAGCCTCGCAGCCGGGCGCAAGGCAAGAAGATCGGGTGGCGTGACGGCCTCAAGGCGATCGCCGTCCTCCTCAAGCACCGCCTGGGACGATGACGCGCGTGGGCCTGAACGCCACCTCCAGCCAGGTCGCACAGCCGCCGGGACTGCGCCGCGTTGCCGTCGAAGGCCGACGGCATGAAGGTCGACTATTGACCGATGGCCGGCGTCGTGTAACGCTCGGCGCGATGCGCCGCTCCATCACCATCGGCTTCGTCGCCCTCGCGAGCCTGACGGGCGCTGGTCAGCAACTGCGGCAGGAGTGGCCGGTATACGGGGGCGACGCAGGAGCGCTGCGCTATTCGCCGCTCACGGACCTCCACCGAGGCAACGTCGCCAACCTGCGCGTCGCGTGGACGTGGAAACCGGCCGAGAAGGACCTGCCGGAGTACGGTACGAGACCTGGAACGTTTCAGAACACGCCGCTGATGATCGAGGACGTGCTGTATGTGAGCACGCCGTACAACCGCGTGGTCGCGCTCGACGCCAACACCGGGCACGAACTGTGGCGCTACGACCCAGAGCCGTTCAAGGACGGCCAGCCGCCCAACGGCACGGGGTTCGTGCACCGCGGCGTCGCGGCCTGGCGCGACGAGGCCGGGCGGCTGCGCATCTTCATGAACAGCCGCTATCGGCTGATCTGTCTCGACGCGACGACGGGCACGCCCATCACCACGTTCGGCCTTGATGGCAGCGTCGACCTCAGCGAGGGGCTGTCGTGGAAGATCAACCCGCGCCATTACACGCAGACCTCACCGCCGGTCGTCTATCGCGACCTGGTCATCCTCGGCAACGGAGTCGGCGATCGCCTGATGTATCGCAACGATCCGCCGGGCGATGTACGGGCCTTCGATGCCCGGACGGGGAAGATCGTGTGGACCTTCCGGCCGATCCCGCGTCCCGGCGAGTTCGGCCACGAGACGTGGGGCAACGATTCGTGGCATTTCACCGGGCATACCAACGTCTGGGCTCCGATGTCGTTGGACCAGGAGCGAGGCCTCGTCTATCTCCCGCTGAGCACGCCGAGCAACGACTACTACGGCGCCCCGCGTCCCGGCGCGAACCTGTTTGCCGAGTCCATCGTCTGTCTCGACGCGCTGACCGGGACGCGGAAGTGGCACTTCCAGGTCGTGCATCACGGACTGTGGGATTACGATCTGCCGGCGGCGCCGGTGCTGGCGACCATCACCGTCGCGGGCCGGCGCATCGATGCGGCGGTGCAGCTCACCAAGCAGGGATTTGCGTTCGTCTTCGACCGCGTCACCGGCGAGCCCGTCTGGCCGATCGAGGAGCGTCCCGTGCCGCCGAGCGCGATTCCCGGTGAGCGGGCGTGGCCGACGCAGCCGTTTCCCGCCAAGCCTCCCGCGTTCACCGAGCAGGGCGTGTCCCTCGAGGATGCCTTCGACCTCACGCCGGACCTGCGCGCGCAGGCGCGCGCCGAGCTTGCGAAATACCAGCTCGGCCCCCTCTACACGCCGCCGTCGTTTCAGGGGACGGTGATGCGCCCTGGCGTCATCGGCGGAGCCAACTGGGGCGGTGGGGCGTTCGATCCGGCCTCAGGGCTGCTGTACGTGAAGACATCGAGCACGCCGGCGATCCTGCGGCTCGGCGAGCCCGATCGGTCGCCCGACAACCCGCGACGGGATGAGGTGGACGCGGCGCTGGTCAATCGCGGCGGTAACGCCACATTCATGGACGGCCTGCCGTTGCTCAAGCCGCCGTACGGACACCTCACCGCGATTGATCTCAACCGCGGTGAGATTGCGTGGCGCGTGCCGTTTGGCGACACGCCGTCGATCCGCGCGAACCCGGCGCTCAAAGGCGTACCGCTGCCGGCGGCGCTCGGCGCCAGCGGCGCGCCCGGCGTGATCGTCACCGCCGGCGGGCTCGTGTTCGGCGGCGGCGGCGACATGGCCCTCAACGTCGTAGACGCGATGACCGGGCAGACGTTGTGGCGCTGGCCCTTCGCCGATCGGACGACGGGCACGCCGATGACCTATCGCACCGGCGGCGCAAGCGGCCGTCAATTCGTCGTCATCGCGACCGGGCAGGGGGAGCGGGCGGAGCTGGTCGCGTTTCGGCTGCCGTAGTCACAACCTGACGTTGCCTCGGAACGGGTCGCGGTCCGGCCCTTTCGCGCCGAACGTCCCGCGGGCAGCCGCCATCGTCTACAGGAAGGGTTGACTCCATCCGTCGGCGGGAGCGGCGTCGGCCGAAGCGTTCACGCCGCTCGTCGTGGAGCATTCGCCTCGCTCGCCCCCATCAGGTGACCACCCGATGCATCGGCAGGTCCCGCTCGAGGGCCCACGCTTCCCACTCAGCCGCAGTCCGGGTGCGCATCACTTCGGTCAGATCGCCACCGTCGGCCAATGACAGGGCGGCGTACAGCCGCCGGCGGAAATGCGGCTCCAGCGCGGCAATCGCCACGCGCCCCTCCTGCGTCTCGTAGACGCCGTACGCCGGGAGTAACCCGCCAAGCAGCCCGCCAGGTCGCGTCAGCCCATGCGTATAGATCGCGGCGAGCGGCGACAGCGCGTCGAAGAGTCCCATGACCAGGTGAGCCCCGGGCGGTTGGCGTAACAGCAACAGCACCGTGGCATACGCGCGCTCGGCGCCGATCACGTCGGCGATCAGCGTGCGCGGCAGCTCCCCGCCAAGCAGTCCGGCGCGCGCCAGATACGTCAGGTCGTGTCCCGCCACCTCTGGCCGCGCCACTTCACCGACGATGTTCAAGCACCGGAGATGAGCCGTCCTGGCGTCGGGAGCGAGCAACGTGGCGGTGTCGAGTCCCAGGCGGGCGAGCGCTGCCGGCCGCTGGCTCGTGATGAAGACATCGGCCGCCGATAGTCGCCCGATCGCGTGCGCACGCCCTTCGGCGCTCTTGAGATCACAGCGCTCGACCGTGACGGCGCGATGGAGATCCGCGTAGAGCGTCGGGCAGAACCCCGCCAACGGATCCCCGTCTGGCGGCTCGATCTTCGTGACCGTCGCGCCCTGTGCCGCCAGATGCGAGACGGCCAGGGGGCCTGGCACGTTCAACGCGATGGAGACGGCTCGAATTCCCGTGAGAGGCCGCATGCCGCCTGCATGAGCCCGCCGCCCATGACCTTGCGGGCGTCGAGACGCCAGGCTCGTGACGCGCTACCGTTCCGCCGAGGGCGGTGCTGCCTCGCCCAACAGGCGCCGGTAGATCGCCCGCGCTTCGTCGAACTGTGCGTAGACGTGATCCTTTTCCCGCTGCGACCGCCAGCCCGGCCACGCATCGGCCTGCTTCTGCAGCAGGTCGATCCACTTCAGGCAGTACTCTGCCGCCGCGCGGTTGCGCACGGGAAGCCCGCCCACGGTGACCCACACCGGGTTGGTGAAGCCCTGCGCGAAGGTCGTGTCCAGCGGGAAGCGCTCGGCGGGCGCGCCCTCCGCCCGCACGTGATACCAGCCGCTCCTCGTCACGCGCAGCGCCTTGGTGAAGTCGGCACTCTTGCGGTCGGCGCCAAGCGCGATCTTCTCGACGACCTCGCCGTTGAAGACGAGCGACACCGATTCGAGGGGCGTGATGGAACGCACCCGCGCTGAAATCGTCACGTCGCCTCCAGCCGCCGGCAAGGCGATGTCGTCTCCAGGCAGCCGTCCGTTGACGGTCATCTCCACGAGCGGCCCGGTGCTGACGAAGGCGCGGCCCTTGCGGAGACCCTCGAACCACGCATCGGCGTCGAGCCCTCGGTCACCCGTATGCACGTAGGTACGCGCCGAGCCGACGAGCTTGGACGCGTGCATGCTGCTGATGGAATCCTCGCCGCCCACCGCCGTCACGCGCAGGCCGCTGTTGATCACCGCGTACCAGGGAAAGAAGGACGCGCGTCCCGAGTTCGACCATTCGACGGCATCGGTGGCGGCGAGCGCCGCATCCACGATGAAGCCCTTGCCGCCGCCGAGGCCGGACTCGATCGGGTCCCGGTCGCCGCCAAATGCGTGGACGTAGCCGACGGTGGCGCCTTGTGCCTTGGCCTTGCGCAGCATGTCGGTGTTGCTCGGATACAGGCTCTCGACGCCCGTGCCCTCGTACCCGGTGAGGAACGGGCTGATCAGGTGCTTCTTCAGCTGGAACATGAACACGTGCCCGTAGAACGGCGGCCGGTACTCCTGGCCGACGACCACGACGCGGTCGGGCGTTGAGACCGGATGCGCCCCGCCGCCCGGCACGAAATGGTGATAGTCGAGGATCCGGTTGTCCTTGTTGGCCACCTGCTCGTTGACGATGTCCTGATCCTCGGCGGCGGACATCATCATGAGGTTCTCGAGCGTGTTGTGCAGGTTGCCGGCGTAGTTCATGTGGACGTGCGTCGACCCGCTGTACCAGCCCTTGGCCGACATGTCAGTCAGGCGCTGGAGCCTGACGGTCGCCATCGAGACCTCTCCAGCGGCCACGTTGGCCTCGACCTTGACCGGCACGAACTCGAAACCCTTGACGACATCGACTGCGGTCTTGCCGGCGGGCAGTTCGAGCTGAAATGGACCGGGCGCGTGGAACATCCGGTCGCCCGATCCCGACACGCGCGCGTAGGCATCCGGCGGCGCGTAAGACTTCCCATCGGCGGCCACCAGATGCACGCGCGAGGCCGTGTCGGCACCAGTGCTGTCGTCCACGACCCGCACGCGGAGCACGCCGGTCGGCCGCTTCCAGCGCCTGGACGTGATGGTGATTGTTCGGCGATCGCCTCCGTAGGTTTCGAGCAGCTCGAGCTGCGGCAATCCGTTCGCTGACCCGTTGGTGATGTACGCCATCCATTCGCCGTCGGGCGACCATCGCGGGTGGAACGCGTCGTGCTCGAAGAAGGTGATCTTGTACGGTTCACCGCCCGGCGTGGTCGGCTGGACGTAGAGGTTGTTGTACTGATCGGCGCTGCCGCGGGTGGAGGCATACACGAAACGCTTGCCGTCAATCGAGACGTCGGGCCGCGGTCTGTACAGCGTCTGCTCGGCGAGGACGACCTGTGCCTTGTCAATCCCGCCGGCGACGGCGGGCACTCGCAGGACGTTGCCCGACCCGAGGGGTACGTCACGGTTCGATACGAGGAGCAGCTCCTTGCCGTCCCGCATCCAGGCCGGCGTGATGTGCATGTCCCACTCGCCGAAATAGAGGCGGTCGCGCCCGAAGGTCCGATCCTTGGTGATCGCGATCTCCTCACCCGCCCATTGACCATCGCGGATCGGCCGCACGTAGACGTTGAAATAGCCGTTCGGCCTGGTGCTCACATACGCGAGCCGCGTCCCGTCAGGAGAGAACGTGGGATCGAGGTCGATGAACTTGCCGTCGCCCAGCGCCCACGTCTTGCCGCTGGCCACCTCCAGCATGTGCAGACGGATACTGGTGCCGCCGTCGTCGGTGACATAGGCGAGGAACCGACCGTCGGGCGACCAGGCGGGCAGGGAGTGATAGCCGGCGTCGGCCGTCAGCTCATCCGCAGCGCCCGTGGCCACGTCCACCCGCCAGATCGAGCCGGCCATCGACACCGCGACCGACTTGCCGTCCGGCGCCCAGGCCGGCGCCCACGGCGTCGAGCTCGGGGCGGGCGGGAGGTAGTAGTTGTGCATGTAGTTGCCGCCGTGACGCGCCATCGGGTACGTGCGAGATGCGGGCTGTCCAAACAGCGGCAGACTGGCGAGCACGGCCCAGCCGATCACCAGCGAAGCTCCGCCGCGCAGGGTCGAGCCTGTGCGGCTGCGGCTCCGCCCCGCTCGGGGCGGTGCTGGCCGGCCCGGCCTCCGGCCGGGCGAGAAAACTTGACTCGAGCGATTAGGAATCTGCAGAGTCAAGTTTTCCAGCGTGAGCAGACGCGAAACGTGTACGCGCGCCATCGTCGAACCCCTCCGTGGATGTCCAGACGTCTGGATCGGAAGTCAGGATAGTCGATGTGCTATAGTCCGCGCGATCTCATTCTCGGTGCCGGCCTTTTCGTCTTGTGTTCCAGTGTTCGCGTTCGGATGGCGGTTGCCTTGTGACGACGTTCCCCCAACGCTTCCGTACTGTCGGCGGAAAGAGAGGCACTATGCGTTCACGTGTTGTCGGTACGGTCCTGTTGTCCTTGCTTGTCACCGCGGCGCCTGCGAGCGCGCAGGAGGCCACGCTCGGCGGCGTGATTACCGATGACACCAAGGCGGCGCTTCCCGGCGTGACGGTGACGGCCACGTCCATCGAGACGGGCCGCATGATGACCGGCGTCACCGACGAGCGCGGCGAGTACCGACTTCGCGGGCTGGCGCCCGGCCGTTACAAGATCCAGGCCGACCTGTCGGGCTTTGCCTCGATGATCGTGCCCGACGTCGAGCTGCTCGTGGGCCAGAACCGCACGCTGGCGATCAGCATGCAGGTGGCGTCGGTGAGCGAGACGCTGACGGTCACCGGCGAGTCGCCGCTGGTGGACATCAGCTCCACCCAGGTGGCGGGCAACGTCGATCGACGGCAGATGGAGGAGCTGCCGCTCCAGGGCCGGAACTGGATCGAACTGGCCATGCAGGTCAAGGGCATTACGGCCAATGCCGTGGACAACACCCCGGGCGTGCGCGATCGCCAGTTCCAGCTCAACCTCGACGGTCAGGAGATCACGCAGCAGGTCGCCGGATCGGGCTTTGGTCAGCCGAAGTTCAGCCGCGAGGCGATTGCCGAGTTCCAGGTGGTCACGAGCCTGTTCGACATCACGCAGGGGCGGTCGCTCGGTATCCAGGTGCAAGCCATCTCCCGGTCGGGAACCAACAACCTCGACGGCAGCGTCTACGGGTACTTCCGGGACGACAAGCTGAACGCGAAGGACTTCATCGCCAATCGCGTGCTTCCCTACGCCAACCAGCAGATCGGGGCTGCCGTCGGCGGGCCAGTCGTCAGGGACCGTGCCCACTTCTTCCTGTCGTGGGAGCGCGAGAACGAGCCCAACACGATCATCACCTCACCGCCGTCGCTGCCGGGCCAGTCCTTTTCGTTCGACACCAAACTGGTGCAGAACAGCTTTCTCGGGCGCGGGGATTGGCAGCTGCGGCCAGGCGACCACGTCTCGGTTCGCGGGTCCTACTGGGACTGGGGCAATCCGTTCACCCAGGTGTCCGGCACCGAGCATCCGTCCCAGGCGGCCAACCGATCACGCAAGGCGATCAACATCGGCTCGACCTGGGCCCACGTGGTGAGCGACCGCACGCTGCAAGAGGTGCGGATCGGCTACAGCCATTTCGACTGGAGGAACCAGCTGGCGATTCCCGCGCTGGCGGGCACGCCGAACTACGTGTTTCCCGGCCTCACGGTGGGGCAACGCCGCAATTATCCCCAGGAGTTCTTCCAGGACACCTACAGTTTCCGCTATGACCTGACGATGAACCGCGGCCGCCACGACCTGAAAGTGGGGGCCGAGTTCCTGCGGTGGCACGACACCGGCCAATGGCAGCTCCTCTCGCGCGGTGAGTTCGTGTTCACCGCCAATCCTCCGGACCTGGGGCGGCGCTTTCCGGCCGATGCCTGGAACGATCCCTCGCGCTGGGACGTGTCCGGCCTTGACGCCCTGGCCACTCGTTACGACATGAACTTCGGAGACTGGACCATCGACATCCCGCGGCCGACGTGGGCGCTGTGGTTCGGCGACACCTGGCGTCTGAGCCAACAGTTGACCGTCAATTTCGGCGTGCGATGGGATGCCGACCAGGGGGCCATCAATCCACCCCACGTGACCACCCCCGTCACCTTCGATCCCCGAGGCGGCAACCAATACTCCGACATCGCCATCACCCCCGGTGGGCGGCTCTATCCGGGCGGCCTGCGCGACCTGGCCAACATCGCCCCACGCGCGGGGTTCACCTGGAACGTCGGCGCCCAGGGTCGCCTCGTCATCCGGGGCGGCAGCGGGCTCTATTACAGCATCCCGGACTCGAACACGACCTTCAGCCAGCAGTCGTTCAACGGTCAGCGCATTCTCGTCAATTCGTTCCCCAATGACGGGCGCGCGGGCTTCCTCCTGGATCCCACCCGCGGACGCACGGCCGAGGATTTCCTCAGCGGCCGTTTTCCATTGCCGGCGCAATCGCCGCGCGTCATCGCGCACGACTACCAGATGCCGCACACGTGGCAGAGCATCCTGGGGATGCAGACCGAGGTCATGCCCGGCATGGGCTTCGAAGCCGACATCACCCATTGGAAGGGGTACAACTTCGGCAACCAGCGCGATCCCAATCTGTTCTTCAACCCGGCGACCGGCTACAACGTCAACCCGAACCAGGGACGCCCGGACCCCAAGTTCGGCAAGATTCAGTGGCTCGCGTCTGACGGACGTGCAGACTTCATGGCGCTCTCGACGGCGCTCAACCGGCGCTTCCGCAGCAACTGGCAGGCCAGCGTGAACTACACACTGGTCCTCTTCCAGCACGACGACAGCACGGGATTCCAGTTCGAGGGCAACAACCCGTTCGACCCGCGCGCCGAATGGGCGCGATCGACCGAGTTCCAACGTCACACCGTCCGGGTCAACGGGATTTGGCGGCTGCCGTACGACTTCTCCGTGTCGGGTGCCTACCTCTACGGGTCTGGCAATTACTTCGCGACCACCTATGCGGCGAGCCCGTTCGGCCCCGTTGGCGCCAACCGCTATGTGACGGCCGCCCTGACCGTCAATCCCGCTGCCTTGGATCGCTTCGACGGCAACCCCAGCTACTCCGTGGGGCAGATCGTCCCTCGAAACGGCCTTCGCGGGTTCCCCCTGCACCGCATCGACCTCCGGGTATCCAAGGACCTCGCGCTTCCGGGAGGGGTCAAGATCACCGGCATTGCGGAGGTGTTCAACATGTTCAACCACCGCAACTACGGGGCCTACAACGGTCAGCTGAACTCGACGACCTTCGGCGATCCACGCCAGAACCTGCTGAACGCGTATCAGCCGCGAGTGGCGCAGCTGGCCTTCAAGGTGGGCTTCTAGTGTCCTGTCCCCCGTAAAACTTGCCACTCCTCCGGGCGGGGCATCCCGGCTGGCGGCGTTGCTCCGCCCTTGCATATGCCCCATATGCTCGGGCGTCGCGCCTTGCCATCCGGGCGCCGCGCTCCGGAGTATTGTCAAGTCTTACGCGGGACAGGACACCAGCGCGAACAAAACGGGCGGGCCCAGCGGACCCGCCCGTTCATTGCTCTCCTGCATGTACCCGCCCGCGCTCGCGAGCGTCGGCGGACGAGCCCGGCGGTGGCTACACGACCGGCTTGTGAAGGACGACAGGTTCCTCCCGGGTCGTCTTCTTCTTGCTGCCGGCCTTCGCCTCGCTCAGGCCGCCCTGAGCCTGTCGAAGGGCGCCGAGCCCCTGAATCTGCAGCACCGGCGCCTGTTCCTCCTTGAGGACGTGCTGCCGGTAGAGCTTCTCCATCTCCGCGTGATGGCGCTTCTCCTCCGGGTTCAACTCCTTGGCGGCCTTCCGGGCCTGCAGCTTCTCTTCGCGCGCGTTTTTCGCGATGCCCAGCTGGTCGAGGTCGGTCTGCGCGCCGGCGGCCACGGCTTCGGCGTTGAGCTTCAGTGAGTGCTCGGTGGTGTTGAGCGGCACTGACTTGTTGCCCGCGAAGATCTCGTGGCGTCCATGCTCGTCGTACCATTTCGTGAGGGTGGCCGTCATGTGCATCTTCTCAATGATGTTGCGCCAGCCGATGCCGGTGTTGTAGGCGCAGAAGGAAATCTCGCCCTGTTGGGTGGCATACGGAATGATGCACATCTCGGTGCGGCGGAAGTCGTAATTGAACAGGTCCTGGAACCACATGCCCGCGATGAACAGGAAGTTCCAGCGGTCAGCACGCCGCTTCTCGATGTCGGCGACCGTCCGGTCACCTTCGACCTTGCCGTAGTTCTTGCCGGTCGCCCCAAACGTCTTGTCGAATTTCTTCAACAAATCGCGGATCTTGAAGTGCGTCGGCGCCTTGAACGGGTCGTAGTTGCGAAGCAGGGCGAGCGTCATGCCGACAATGGAGCCCCACTTGCCGCGGCCCGCGTCGTTGACCAGCGCCACGTCTCTTGCCAGCTGATCGGCCTTGAGGAACGCCGTGACCGGCACGGCCTCCTTGGTTTCCTTGTCGATCATCACGGCCATCCCGATGCCGCAGTTGGGATGGCACCCGCAGGTGAGCTGCCCCCACTCGCGGTCAGGGCCATGCACCACGTCGGCCCAGTCGGTAAAGGTGGACATGAACGAGATCGGGAACCAGTCGCGCACCGGTTCGCCGATTCCCGTCTGGTTCTTCACGTCATGGGCCAGGTGCGACAGCGTATAGCGCTGCGCGGCCCGGCGCTCCGGGGTGACTTCCTCGTCGCGTCCGGTGAACGAGACCGGCTGGAACGACAGGAAGTTGATCTTCTTCGGGTTGTCGAGCGCGAACTCGACCACCCGACCGACCTGCTCGTTGTTGACACCGTTGACGATGGTAATGACGGGGACGATGTCCACGCCCGCCTTGTGCAGGTTCTCGATGGCGCGCAGCTTCACATCGAAGAGGTTCCCGACGCGCCGGTGCGAGTTGGCGGCATTGCCGATGCCGTCGAACTGCAGGTACGCGTAGCGGAGGCCCGCCTCGGCGGCGGCCTTCGCGAAATCGACGCTCTTGGCGAACTCGATGCCGTTGGTCGCCGCCTGCACCGAGTTGTAACCCACCTTGCGTGCGTAGCGCACGGCGTCGAGGAAATAGGGCGACAGCGTCGGTTCGCCACCCGAGAACTGCACCGACATCTGCCGGCGCGGCTTGATCGTGATGGCGTTGTCGAGCACGGTCTTGATGTCTTCCCACGAGAGCTCATGGACAAAGCCCACCTGGTTGGCGTCCATGAAGCACGGATCGCACATCATGTTGCAGCGGTTGGTGAGATCGACCGTCAGCACGGCGCCGCGGCCGTACTTCACCGTGCTGCTCCCATGGTTGTGCAGCTTCTCGTCGTTGTGGGCACGGATGTCCCGGCCGGGGAACACATCCTCGAGGTGCTTGAAAAAGGCGGGGTCGATCGCCATGGTGTCCTCGAAGTGCCCATGGACGGGACAGTCCTTGACCATCACGATCTTGCCGTCCTTTTCGAGGATGGTCGCTTTGACCTCGCCGACCTTTTCGTTCAGGAGCGAGTCGAGCGGCTTGGTGCCGTCGAGGATGGCCTGCCGCGCTTCGCGCACACACGTCGGGCACAGCGAATCGGTCTCGCGCGGCCAGCCGAGCGGCGGCTTGGTCTTTTGATACGACTTCAGAAGCGGCTTGTCCGACCACTTCGGGACGAACGACGGCTTCTGATTGATAGTGTTCAGACGCGAAAAAACCTGCCAGGCGCCTTCAGCGGCAATCGCCAGGCTCTTTTCGACGTACTTGCTGGGGGCGTGCATCGCGGTAGCCTCTCTTCGAGTCGGGGAATCGTGATTCCGGTAACTCGTTCTCGGCGTGTATTTTAGAGCTCCCTTTGCGACCTCAGCGGCCCTTTCAGTGAGCGGGCCGCTACGGTGGGTCAGCGGGCAGTTTGGCCGGCTGAGTTGGCATACCCGACAGATTCAGTCGTAGTTGCACGCGAGCGGCCGCGAGAGGAAAGATGGCAGGCTGAATGATGCAACGTTCCTCGTGGGCAGCACGGGCATGGCTCCGCCGGCTCCTCCCGATGCTGGTTGGCAGCGTGCTGATGGCCGCGCCAGGAAAACAGGTGCCCAACGCTGCGGCAGAGCGGTTGGTGCTGGTGAACGCTTCCGTTGTTGACGTCGTGGACGGATCGATTCGTCGGGGTGCCACCGTGACGATCGGCGGCGGTCGCATCGAAGCCGTGGGCGGTCAGGCGCCGGCGGGCGTGCCGACGCTGGATCTCGGCGGACGCTTCGTCGTGCCGGGGCTCATCGACGCGCACGTCCACATCGCCAGCACGCGGGCCCTGCGCACGGCCCTTGACAGCGGTGTCACCACGGTGCGGAGCTCGGGCGTTTCGCATTACGCCGACGTCGGATTGCGCGATCTGGTCAAGCAGGGCGCCCTCGCCGGCCCCGACGTGGTCGCGTCTGGCTACCACGTACGGCCGTTCATCGCCGAGGAGGCCTTCTTCGATCACCCGGCGCTCTCGGGACTGATGAGAAGCGGGGTGACGACCCCTGACGCGTTGCGACGCGTCGTGCAGGCCAACCTGTCTCGCGGCGTGGACTGGATCAAGGTGCTCGCGACCGAGCGCGCGGGCACGCCGGAGACCGATCCGCGCAAGCAGGTGTACACCGAAGCCGAGCTGCGAATCGTCGTCGAGGAGGCGGCCACCCAGGGCATCCCCGTTCAAGCCCACGCTCACGGGGCCGAAGGAGCGCTGGCGGCCGTACGCGCGGGTGTGCGCAGCATCGAGCATGGCACGTACCTGACCGATGAGGCGCTGCAGCTGATGGCCAAGCAGGGGACGTTCTTCGACCCGACGATGGAGGCGGTGATCGACGTGTCTCAAGTGGGCGGCGACTACGACAACCGTGATCTGCAGCTGCGGGGGCGGCACATGCTGCCCCGACTTCGTGAGACCATTGCCAGAGCGTCCAAGATGGGCGTCAAGCTCGTGGCCGGCTCCGACACCGGGTATGGGCCGACCAGCGTCGGACGGCTGTCGATCGAAGTCGTGAACCTCGTGGAGTCGGGTCTGACACCGCTCGGGGCGCTGCAGGCGGCCACGGTGGTCAACGCCCAGATGCTGATGCGCGACAGGCAGATTGGACAGGTGGCCCCGGGCTTCGAAGCGGATCTGCTCGTCGTGGAGCGCCATCCCCTGGAACACCTCGGCACGCTGCAGGACCCGCTGCTCGTCATCAGCAACGGACGGGTGGCGGTGAATCGCTTGACCTTTGGGAAGTAGACGGATTCAAGACCGGCCAACGCCGGGAGTGCACGTTCAACAACGGAGAGAAGCAATGAAACTGCTCACGATTCTGGTTATCTCATGTACATGTCTGCTGCCGCCCGTCGCCTTCGCGCAGCACACCGAGCACACCGGTGCGCCGCCAGACGACGTGGGGGCGGCCCATGTCAAGTTCGAAACCTCATGCGCCCCGGCGGTCGGCGGCGCGTTCAACCGGTCTGTGGCGCTGCTGCACTCATTCTGGTTCCCGCAGGCGATTGCCGGCTTCGAAGGCGTGCTGAAACAGGATCCGAATTGTGCAATGGCGTATTGGGGAATCGCGCTCAGCCGGTGGGGTAATCCTTTCGGAGGCATCAAGGGTCCAGGCCAGGTCGATCCGACACGCGCGGCCATCGAGCGCGCGCAGGCCACGGGGGCGCCGACGCCCCGGGAGCGGGGGTTCATCGATGCGGTGGCCACGCTCGTGACCGACTCGACGCCCGGCACGCATGGCGCGCGGGTGGCAGCCTACGAAGCCGCGATGGCGAAGGTCGTGGCGGCCAATCCGCAGGATGTCGAGGCGAAGATGTACTATGCCCTGGCGATCAACCAGACGGCCTCGCCGTTCGACAAAACCTATTCGAAGCAGCTGCAGGCGGCCGGGATTCTCGAGCCGCTGTTCGCCAAGATGCCGGAGCACCCGGGCCTGGCGCACTACATCATTCACGCCTACGACTCGCCGCCGCTCGCCGAACGGGCGTTGACCGCGGCCCGTCGCTACGCGTCGCTGGCACCGGCGGTGCCGCACGCGCTCCACATGCCGTCTCACACCTTCACCCGCGTCGGCGCGTGGAAGGAGTCGATCGACACCAACCGGCGTTCTGCCGAGGCGGCCCGCAAGGACAAGGGCGCGGGCGAAGAGCTGCACGCGCTCGACTATCAGACCTATGCCTACCTCCAGATCGCGCAGGACAAGGCCGCCAAGGCCGTCGTCGATCACGCGATCGGGATTGTCGCGGGTGCGGACGGCATGGCCGCCGGCGCGGCGGGGGCGGGAGCCTTCGCGGTGGCGGCCATTCCCGCCCGCTATGCGCTCGAGCGGGGCGCGTGGGCGGAGGCGGCGGCGTTGCCCGTGCGTCCGGCGAAAACGCCGTTCACCGAGGCCATCACGCACTTTGCCCGGGCGATCGGCGCAGCCCGCAGCGGCAACCCGGCAGCCGCGACGCCGGACATCGAAAAGCTCGCCTCGCTGCGCGACACGTTGAAGACGATGCAGGATGCGTACTGGACCGAGCAGGTGGATATCCAGCGTCGAGTCGCGCTCGCGTGGGTGGCCTACGCCGAGGGCAAGAAAGACGAAGGCATCGCCCAGCTGTCGGCGGCGGCGGACGCCGAGGACGCCACGGACAAGTCGGCGATCTCACCGGGCCCGCTGGCGCCCGCGCGTGAACTGTACGGCTTCATGCTGCTCGATGCCGGTCGGGCCCGCGAAGCGCTGACAGCGTTCGAGGCCACGATGAAGAAGGAGCCACACCGGTTCCGCGGCACCTACGGTGCCGCCAAGGCGGCGGCCGCCTCCGGCGACAAGGCCAAGGCACGCACCTACTACGCGCAGCTGCTCGACCTCGCGAAAGAGGCCGATGGCGACCGGCCGGAGTTGAAGGAGGCCAAGACGTTCGTCGGGCGCTGAGTCCTTACCTTGTTCCTCGGAGATAGCCCATCCAGGCGTCCACCAACGCCTGGTGGGCGCCCCTTTGTGCCGCATAGGCGCGCGCCCACGTCTGGGCCTGCGCCTGGTCGGCGCCCAGCGTCTCGCCCCGCGGCGTCGGGCTGTGCCGCACGAAAATCGCGAACACGCCGGCCAGCAGAGCCTCCTTGTCGTCGGGGTGCGCCTGGAGGTGCCGACTGAGCAAGGGTGCCGCCTCGGTGGCGCGATTGGCGGCCACCAACGCCAGCGCCAGCGTACGGGTCGCGGCGCCGTCGGCGACGGGTGCCCCGCCCTGTTCGAGTGCCGAGACGGCGAGGGAGGCGTTGCCCGCGTGGAGCCAGCTGAGGGCCGCGAAATACGCGACTGGTGCTGCGGTGCCGGCGACGTCCGCGGGCACGCTCTGCAGCAGGCCGGCCGCCTCGCGATGGCGGTTGCGCTGCGCGAGCGCCGCGCCGAGGAAGAGTCTCGCGGGCGCGAAGGTCGGCGCCTGCTGCATCGCGACCTGGAGCTGCTGCATCGCGCGATCGTCTTGGCCCTGGACGAAGAAATCCACACCCCGCAGGAACGCCGCCATCGGTTGATCGCCGGCTTCGAGGGCTTCGAGCGCGGCGGGCCCCAGCTTGCCCGCACGGGCCGACGCCAATGCGGCCTTGGCGGTGGGTCGAGCGCGTTCGGCCGACGCCAGCACGGCGCTCAGGACGTCTGGCGTGACCAGATCCTTTCGATCGAGACCCGGCAGCGTGCCCAGCACGGCCGCGATGACATCTGGAGGCAGCGCCGAAACGACGACGACCGCCGTGTCGGCGGTGGCCGGCGCTCCGGCTTCGACGCGGAACGGCCGCACGAGGTGTCCGCGGGGCTTGCCGCTCTCGGTCACCGTCGCGCGTGCGAGGTACCGACCGGGCGGCAAGGCCGCCGTGCTCACGCTCGCCTGGAGCAGGCCCACCTCGGGCGTGGCGCCGGGCGCGATAGGCATGGACGCTGAAGTCAGCGGCTGGCCGCGTTCGTCGCGCACGATCTCGATGAGGCCCTGGAGGTCCGTCATCCCCTTCAGGTCTGGTGCGTACACCTCCATCAGGGCCGCGAGGCGTCCAGTGCGCACCAGGGGTTCGACCGACGGCATGATGCCGCCGGTTGGCCCGGCCGGCAGCGGCGCGACGATCAGATCGCCCACGGTGACGCCCGCCGCGTTCATCTGCCAGGCCTCAATGCGGCGCTCGACCGATCCCAGCCGTCCTTCGCGATCGGCGATGGCGAAACGCACCAGATAACGGCCGGGGTCGAGCAGGAAGCTGCCGGCATGCGACGCGCGCCCAGGGTTCGAGTCGACCACGTTCAGCGTCCGCGACTCGACATGGTTGGCGACGACTCTGTTGTTCGCATCGACCACTATCACGCCCATGGTGTACTCGGTCGAGTCGCTGTCGGCGCGGTCCACCTCGGCGCTGAACAGCACGCGCACGCGGTTGCCCCCCGGCTCCTTGAGCGTCCACGTGGACAGTCGCATCGGGAGGTCGTTGAGCGTCAGGGGCGCGCGGAGGGCCTTGCCCACCGCGTCCTCGGGCGAGGTGGCTTCGGGGGACGTCGTGGCCAGGAATCCGCGACGGGAGTACACCGTCAGCCCGCGACGCAGCGACTTGACGCTGATCCGGTGACGGCGGCCGTCGCGGTCGCGCGGGCGCGACTCGACACCGATCAAGTAGTGTCCGGCCAGCGACCGCAGGATCCGATCGAAAGCGTTCTCGCCGCTGCTGATGACACGGTGCAGGCCTCCGCGCGCGATGCCGGCCAGTGATTCGAGCCCTTCCACCTGCCGATCCCGATCCTCTCGCGGCGTCGTGGGACGCTGGCTCTCGGTCACGTCCACGGAAGGGACGTCCAGCAGCATGACGTCGAGGCTGGCCCGCACGTCGGCGGCGACGGCCGCGATGTCGTCGACGTCACTGGTCAACCCTTCGAGCACGAGCCCCTCGGAGATGAGAATGACCGACTTGGGCCCTTCGAGCGGTGCGAGGCTGCGCAAGACCTCCCGCATGCTGCGCAGCGACGCCATCGTCTGCTGACGCTGGTGACTGACGATTTCTCCGGCCTCCTGTTCGACTTCGATCTCGCACCGGGCGATCTCGGCCACCGAGACGAGCACGCCGCCACACTCGCGTTGGAACAGCTGCTCCCGCAGCAGAGCATCGCTGCGTTCGACGGTGACAATGGCTTCTGTCAGGCTGATGTTGAAGCGGCCCTTGAACGGCTGCGCCTGCCCGACGGTCGCGAGCAGCCCTTCGCGCACGCGTTCGTGGTTCATCGTGAAATCCACGAGCGCGCCGCGCGGAATCGCGACGAGGGCGACTCGATCCACCGGCGAGAGCCGGTCGACGAAACCGGTGGCGCTGCGCATCACCTGCCGGCCCTGGCCCACGCGGATGTTGCCCTGATCGACGAGCAGCAGAATCAAGCGTCCGGGGTTCAGCGTGCGGGCATTGGTGGAAAAAAACGCCTCGTCGGGCGAGGGCGCGGGCAGCGTCGGGCGAGGGGCCCCAATCGGCCGCGGGGTGTCGTCGACCAGCTTGAGGTACTCGGCCGACACCACGGGCCGCGGATCTCCGTCGACTTCGACGACAAACTCGGCGGGCGTGAGGTCGGTGACCTGGCGGCCGTCGCGATCGATGACGGTCGCATCCACGGTCAGCAGCTCGATGCCTCCGCGGAAGACGGGTTGACCCTGCTGGGGCGGGCCCTGCTGAGCTTGGCCCGTCACCACGGGCGCGACCGAGGCCGTGAACAGGATCAACGCGGACAGGGCTACACGCATGCAGGGCTCCGAACGGCGCTATCTTACGCCCTCCCGCGCGGATTGCCCCCACATTTCGAACCCCGCGGGCCCGCCTTTGCGTTCGACCGATCGCCTTTGCCACAATCGCAGGCAATGTCGCTTCGGGACGTGCTCATCGTCGGGGCAGGGCCGTCCGGCCTCGCCACGGCCATCGCTCTCAAGCAGTACCGGCTCGATTGCCTCGTCGTCGAAAAGGGAACCTTGGTCGAGTCGATCCGGCGGTTCCCCGTCAACATGGTCTTCTTCACGACGCCGGAATTGATGGAGATCGGAGGCTTGCCGCTGACGACGCCGTACGACAAGCCCACGCGCTTCGAGGCATTGCAGTACTACCGCAAGGTCGTGGACAGATTCGAACTCGAGGTGGCGCTTCGCGAGGAAGTCCTTGCCGTCGACCAGGAGGAGGAGGGCGGGGAGCGCGTGTTTCTGTTGGAGACCCGATCGCACCTGGGCGTGCGGCGCGTCCGGCAGGCCCGCGCGGTCGTGCTGGCGATGGGCTACTACGACGAGCCGAACCTGCTCGGCGTGCCGGGGGAGACCCTCCCGCATGTGTCGCACTACTACGACGAACCGCACCCGTATTATCGACAACGCGTCGTGATCGTCGGCGGGAAGAACTCCGCCTGCGAGGCGGCCCTGGAGCTGTACCGGGCTGGTGCGCACGTGACGATGGTCCATCGCGGCCCGTCGCTGGGCAGCTCGGTCAAGTACTGGGTGCGCCCGGACATCGACAACCGCATCCGGGGGGGCGTCATCGCCGCCATGTTCAACACACACGTCGTCGAGATTCGTCCCACTGAAGTGGTCGTCGAGGAGCGCGGCACACGCGCGACGATTCCTGCCGATGCCGTGCTGCTCCTGACGGGCTATCACGCGGATCCCGACTTTCTGCGACGCGCGGGGGTCGAAGTCATGGCCGACACGCAGGTGCCGCGGCACAACCCGGAGACCTTCGAGACCAACATCGCCAACCTCTTCATTGCCGGTGGCCAGCTCGCCGGCCGGCAGACGGGCAGCGTGTTCATCGAAAACGGCCGGTTCCACGGCCAACGGATAGCCGAGGTGCTCGGGCCACGGCTGAGGCAGGCCTTCTGATTCGCGCGAACGTCTCAGTCGAGTAGAATCCGCCAAGGGCTGCGGGTGGCGAGGTCGCGGGCCCAGGGAGCCGCGTGTTCGACAGTCTTTTTCAACTACTCTTCGAGTACCGCCCTGTTGTTTTCTCGCAGGGTGAGCTGCGGTTCGCGGCATGGGGCGCGGCGCCGGTCGCCACCGCGGCGGCAGTGATCGCCGCGGGGGTGGCCGTGGCGAGCTACCGGACGACCGGGGCGCGCCTGCGCGCGCGCGACCGCGTGGCGCTGGCCGTAATCCGCGTCGCGCTCGTGATCCTCCTGGCAGCGTGCCTGTTCCGGCCCGTCCTGCTGGTCCAGGCCGCCGTCCCTCAGCAGAACTTCCTCGCCGTGTTGCTGGACGACTCGCGGAGCATGCAGATTGCCGATCATGGCGGCGGGCCCAGGGCCGGGTTCGTCCGCCAGGAATTCGGCGCGCCGGAGCGCGGCATCCTGAAGGCGCTGTCTGACAAGTTCGTGGTGCGGACGTTCCGCTTCTCGACGACCGCGTCCCGCATCGATGCCGAAGACGATTTGAGTTTCGCCGGGTCCCAAACGCGGGTGGGCGTGGCGCTCGACGGTGTGCGCCAGGAACTCGCCGGATTGCCGCTGGCCGGTGTCGTCTTGGTGAGCGACGGGGCGGACACGGCGGAAAAAGCGCTGGGCGAGTCGCTGCTCGCGTTGAAGTCGCAAGCCGTGCCCGTCTTCACGGTCGGTGTCGGCCAGGAGTCCCAGGCGCGAGACATCCAGATCGGACGCGTCACGACGCCGCGCGTCGCCCTCAAGGGCACGACGCTCATGGTGGACGTGCTCATCACCGAGTCGGGGTTTGCTGGACAGACCGTGAAGCTCGACGTCGAAGACGAGGGTCGTCTGGTCGGCTCCCAGCAGGTGCCCCTTCCGAGTGACGGGTCGGCGGCGACGGCGCGCGTGCGTTTCACGGTGTCGGATCCCGGTCCGCGGGTGTTCCGCTTCGCCATCGCCCGGCAGGAGGGAGAGCTGATCACGGAAAACAACGCACGCGAGGTCATGATCGACGTGCGGGATCGCCGCGAGCGCATCCTGTATTTCGAAGGGGAGCCGCGGTTCGAAGTCGGCTTCATCCGCCGCGCCGTGCAGGAAGATCCCAATCTGCTGCTCGTCGTGCTGCAGCGCACGGCCGACAACAAGTACATCAGGCTCGGCGTGGACAACGCGGACGAACTGGTCGCGGGGTTTCCGAAGACCCGCGAAGAGCTGTTCGCGTATCGCGGCCTGATGCTGGGCAGCATCGAAGCCGGCGCGTTCACCGGCGATCAGCTGCGCATGATTGCGGAATTCGTGGACCGCCGCGGAGGGGGACTGCTGATGTTCGGCGGCGGGCGGGCCTTCTCCGAAGGCGGCTATGCGGGGACCGCGGTGGCCGAAGCCTTGCCGGTCGAACTCGATCCGTCGGCGCGCGAGCCCCAGCTCGCCCGCCTGACCGTGAGGCCCACACGGGCCGGCGAGGCGCACGGCGTGACGCAGATCGATGCCACGGAGGCGGCCTCTGCCGAGAAGTGGTCGTTCCTGTCGACGCTGGAACCCAAGGTCACCACGCTCAATGCCCCCCATGCCCTCAAGCCGGGGGCGACGGTGCTGCTCACCGGAACCGACCAAGCACGCCGCGATCGGCCCGTGCTGGCGTTTCAGCGCTACGGGCGGGGCAAGGCGTTTTCGCTGGTCCTGCAGGACACCTGGCTCTGGCAGATGCATGCGGCGATCGCCGTGGAAGACATGTCACACGAGTATTTCTGGCGCCAGCTCCTGCGCTCCCTCGTCGACGGCGTCCCCGACGCGGTCGAGCCCCAGGCGACGTCGGATCGCGTCGAGCCGGGCGATCCGATCAGCCTGCGGGCTGATGTGGTCGACGGGAGTTTTGTCGAGCTGAACGACGCGAGTGTGGTCGCCCACGTCACGCGGCCGGACGGCAGCATCCTCGACGTGCCCATGCAGTGGAGCGGCCAACGCAACGGCGAGTACCAGGCGTCGGTGCCGGCGGCGGGCGCCGGGCGCTACGAAGCGCGCATCGAAGCCACGCGCGCGGGGACGCCCCTGGGCGAGACGGTGGCGCACGTCCGCGCGGCCCCGGGAGAGGCCGAATACTTCGATGCGACCATGCACGCCGCCACGCTGCGTCGGATTGCCGAGGACACGGGCGGCAGGTTCTACACGGCGCAGGAGAGCCACGGGATGGCCGAAGACCTGCGCTACACGGCGCGCGGGGTGACCATGGTCGAGGAGCGCGAGCTGTGGAATCTGCCGATCGTGTTCATCCTGCTCGTCGGTTTGCTCTGCGCGGAGTGGGGCTATCGCCGGGCGGTGGGGTTGGCGTAGCCGTCATGGGGCGTGCTGGGGCTGGCCGCCGGATGACCGGGTTGGCCATGCTGGCCCTGGTCGTCTGCGCCACCGCGCCGACCGCGCAGGAGTTCGGGCGCCGCGGTCGAGCCCCCCGGCCGGACTTCTCGTTCCCGGCTGCCGACTACGATGGGCGCTTTACGTTCGTGCGCCTACGCCACGGGCTCGAGTCGTTCGGCCGGGGTGAGCCTCCCTGGGCGCATGACTATCCGAGAGCCGAGCGGAACTTCACGCGCATCCTCCAGGAGATCACCCTCGTACGGCCGCATCTCGATCGGAGCAACGTGTTTCGGCTCGATGACCCGGATCTGTTCGCTTATCCTCTGGCGTACATGTCCGAACCCGGCTTCTGGCAGATGAATGACGCCGAGCTCGAAGGCCTGCGCGGCTACCTCCAGAAGGGCGGCTTCGTGATCTTCGATGATTTCCGCGGCAATCACTGGTACAACTTCCAGGAACAGGTTCAACGCGTGATTCCCAACGGCCGCCTCGTGCCGCTCGATGCGACGCACCCGGTGTTCCATTCGTTTTTCGACATCGACCCCGCGCAGACCGTGGGCTACTACGGGTCTGCGTCGTTCCACGGCGTCTTCGAGGACAACGACCCGGGCAAGCGACTGCTCCTGGTCGCCAACTACAACCACGATCTGGGTGAACTGTGGGAGTTCTCGGACACGGGCTTCGTCCCGGTGGATCTGACCAACGACTCGTACAAGTACGGCATCAACTACGTGGTGTATGCGATGACGCACTAGCGCGCGCTGGAGCGGAAATGCGGCGGGCGGTCGGACTCACCGAGGGTGTTCAACGCCGAGGGTGGCCCTCACAGCGAGTGCGCTGGCCGGGCCGGCGAGGAGGAATTCGTGGATTCAGTCGTCGAAGAAGTGGAACTGGCGTCGGACGATATCGCTCTCGCGGACAAGATGAACGAGGGTCGGACGCAGATTGTCGATCAACTGAAGAAGATCATCGTCGGCCAGGATGACGTCGTCGCGCAGGTGCTGCTCACGTTGTTCGTCGGCGGCAACAGCCTGATCGTGGGCGTCCCGGGGCTGGCGAAGACGCTCTTGATTCACACCCTGGCCCGCGTGCTGGAGCTGAAGTTCAACCGCATTCAGTTCACGCCGGACCTGATGCCGTCCGACATCACCGGCACCGACATCATCAACGAGGATGCCACCACGGGCCGCCGCCAGATGGTCTTCGCGCCGGGACCGATCTTCTGCAACATCCTGCTGGCCGACGAAATCAACCGCACGCCGCCGAAAACCCAGTCGGCATTGCTCGAGGCGATGCAGGAGCATCGCGTGACCATCCAGGGTCGCACGTATCAGCTCGCCGAACCCTTCTACGTGTTCGCGACGCAGAACCCGATCGAGCTCGAGGGCACCTACCCGTTGCCGGAAGCGCAGCTCGATCGCTTCATGTTCCACATCGTGATCGAGCATCCTCCGGAAGACGAGGAGTTCGATGTGGTACGGACCACGACCGCGATTCAGGAACCGGTGTTCGAGCGTCCGGTGACCGGCGAGGATTTGATCGCGTTTCAGCGGCTCGTCCGCCGGGTGCCGGTGGCCGAGCCGGTGATGCGCTACGCGCTGGCACTGGTGCGCGCGAGCCGGCCGAAGTCGCCGACGTGTCCGGAGTCGCTCCGCAAGTGGATCGCCTTCGGGGCCAGTGTGCGCGCGGCCCAGTACCTCGTACTCGGGGGCAAGGCCCGGGCGCTCACCAACGGCCGCTACCATGTGTCCTACGAGGACATTCGCGCCCTGGCCCACCCGGTGATGCGCCACCGCGTGCTGACGAACTTTCACGCGCAGTCGGAGGGCACGACGAGCGACATGATGATCGACAAACTGCTGGAATCGGTGCCGGTGCCGCGGTCGGGCATGTAGCCCCCCGCCGGCCTCGCCCACCTCACACGCCATGGACGCCTCCACACCAGTCGCCGGCGCGCGCTTCGTGGATCCCGCCGTACTGGCGCGGATCGGCAACCTCGCGCTGGTCGCACGCAACGTCGTGGACGGGGTGATCAACGGCCTGCACCGCTCGCCCTACTTCGGTGCTTCGGTGGATTTTGCCGAGCACCGCGGCTACGTGCCCGGCGACGACATCCGGCGCGTCGACTGGCGGGTGTTCGCGCGCACGGACCGTTATTTCGTCAAGGAGTTCGAAGCCGACTCCAACTCGAACTTCAGCGTGCTCCTGGACGTGTCCAAGTCGATGGCGTTCGGCAACCGGCTGAGCAAGCTGGATTACGCCAAGACGCTCGCCGCGTGCCTCACCTATCTCGTCAGCAAGCAGCGCGACCGGGTGGGCCTCGTGACCTTCGACGAGGCGGTCGTCGATCACGTGCCGCCGTCGGCCAAGCACCTCGAGGTCGTGCTGCACACGCTCGACCGGGCGCGCGCGCGCCGCCCTGGACGGCTCGGTCCGCCCCTGCGCCGTCTGGCAGAGCACTTCGGACGGCGGGGCATCGTGGTCGTCATTTCGGACCTCTACGAGGAGCCCCAGGAGGTCTTCGACGCGCTGTCGCTGCTCCGCTTCCGCGGCAACGACGTCATCCTGTTTCATGTGCTCGATCCGGCCGAGATCGACTTCACCTTCGACGAAGCCTCGAGCTTCGAAGACCTGGAGAGCGGGGAGCAGATTCCGGTTGTGCCCTCGGCCCTGCGGGAGCAGTATCGAGCCATGGTGCGTGAACACATCGCCGCCCTGACGAGCAAGGCGGCCGAACAGCGCGTGGACTATACGCTGTTGAACACGACGATCCCGCTGGATCACGCGCTCTTCGGCTACATGTCGATTCGCGATCGACTGTCACGGACACGATAGGACGGCATGTCGTTCCTGGCACCCCTGTTTCTCGCCGGCCTCGCGCTGCTGGCCCTGCCCGTGCTCGTGCACCTCATTCAGCGCGAGCGGAAGAACGTCGTGCAGTTCCCGTCGCTGATGTTCGTGCGCCGCATCCCCTACTCGTCGATCCGTCGCCGCCGGATTCACAACTGGTCGCTGCTGGCGTTGCGGCTGGCGGCGCTGGCCCTCATCGTGGCGGCCTTCGCGCGGCCGTTCGTGCGAGGCGACACCCTGACGGCGGCAGGCGGAGGGGCGCGCGACCTCGTCGTTCTGTTGGACCGCTCCTACAGCATGGGTCACGCAGGGCAATGGACGAGGGCGCAGCAGGCGGCGCTCGACGCCGTCGGAGCGCTCGCGGATGGAGATCGCGCCACGCTCGTGCTGTTCTCGGCGGGCGCCGACGTGGTCGTGCCGGGGACCCACGATCGGGGCCAGCTGCGCGCCGAGATCGATCGCGCGCAGCCGTCGGCGGGGACCACCCGCTACGGACCGGCGCTCAAGCTCGCGGGCAGCCTGCTGGCCGCGTCCAGCTTCCCGCGCCGAGAAGTGGTCCTGATCAGCGATTTTCAACGCCTGGGCTGGGCACCCGGTGACGGCGTCAGACTCCCGGCCGGGACGACGCTCGAGCCCGTCGTGGTGGGTCCCGGCGAGGCTCGCAACCTGAGCGCGACGCCGATCACCGTACAGCGCGAGCAGGTGGCAGGCCAGACGCGCGTCACCGTCACGGCGGGCGTGCTCAACCGCAGCGCCGATGTGATCACGGGTGCGACGCTGACCCTCGAGTTGGACGGCCACGTCGTGCAGTCCACCCAGGTCAACGTCTCGCCACACGGATCGGCGTCAGCGACCTTCCCACCTGTCGTCTTGACCTCTCCCAACACCCGTGGCACGGTGAAGATCGCCGACGACTCGCTCGAGCGCGACAACGCCTTTCATTTCGTGCTCTCGCCTCCCCGGCCGATTGCCGTGCACCTAATCGATCGCGGACGTGGATCGCGGGACGCGGGACTCTACCTCTCGCGCGCGCTGGAGATCGGCGACACGCCGCGGTTCGAAGTGAGCCGCGGCGAGCTGACGGCCTTGACCGACGAGATCCTCGCGCGCAGCCGGTTGTTGATTCTGAACGACGTGAGCCCGTCGGCCCCCGAGGCGTCACGGCTCCAGCGGTTTGTCGACAACGGCGGCGGCCTGCTCGTGGCCCTGGGACCTCAGGGGAGCTGGGCGGCCGGCGCCGAGACATGGATCCCCGCGACGGTCACCGCGACGGTCGATCGGTCGCGCGGCAGCGCCGCCGCCACGATGGGAGGCCTGGCGTACGGGCACACGATCTTCGAGCCGTTTCGCGCGCCTCACAGCGGCGATTTTTCTGCGGCCAGGTTTTATGGATACCGGGCCGTCGCCGTCGCCAAGGACGCCCAGGTCCTCGCGCGCTTTGACGACGGCTCTCCCGCGGTGGTGGCGCGCGCGGTCGGCCGCGGCCGCGTGATCGTGTTTGCCTCGACCCTCGACCTGTCGTGGAACGACCTGGCGCTCAAACCCGTGTACCTGCCGTTCGTGCACCAGCTGGCCCGTCACCTGGTGGATTACCGCGAACGCGCGAGCTGGACCACCGTGGGCCAGATCGTCGACCTGCTGCAGGATGGCGAGCCGGATCGCCCTCGGGTGACCTTGACGCCTGCCGGCGCTCGGGTGCCGGTGCAGGGCGATCAGGGCCGACTGCTGGAGTTGACCGAGCAGGGGTTCTACGAAGTGCGCGATCGCGAGCGAGCCGCCCAGGCCGGCATGGTGCTGGCCAGCAACGTTGAGCTGGCCGAATCCGACCAGACCTCGATGGATCCAGCCGACATCGTCACGGCGGTGGTCGGCGGGCCGGGCGGCTCCTCCTCGGCCGCACCCCTGGTCGTCCCAGATGAAGCGCAGGAACGCGCACAACGCCTCTGGTGGTATCTGCTGTTCGCGGGTATTCTGCTGTTGATCGGAGAATCCGTGCTCGCGCACCGGCTGTCGCGATCGCGGGAGTGAGGGCCTGGACGCGTCGGACGTCTCGTGGCCCGAGGGTACGTTGCAGCCAGGCTTGGAGGTTCGGATGCTGCATCAGCAACAGGGCGGTCCCCGATCGACGCTGATCGGCGTCATCCGAGAGGTACGTCGGCGCTGGCGGCTCAAGCTCCTGATTCGCGGAGCGGCGGGGTTTGTCGCCGCGACCGCAGCCGTCCTGCTTGCCTCGGCCTATGCGCTGGAGGCGCTCCGCTTCAGTCCCGGCTCGATCCTGGCGTTCCGACTCGTGGTGCTCGTCTCGGCCCTCGCGGCGGCCGCGTGGTTCCTGCTCCGGCCGTGGATGCGCCAGGCGACCGACGATCAAGTGGCCCTGTACCTGGAGGAGCACGAGCCGACGCTCGAGGCCACGATCCTCACGGCGATCGAAGCCGAGCGCGGAGGCCGGGCCGACGAGATGTCGCCGGCGCTGGTGCGGCGACTGATCGAACATGCGGTCGAACGCGTCCAGCAGGTTGAAGAAGGCCGTCGCATCGAGCGTGGACCGCTGCGCCGGTACGCGGCGCTGTCCGCAGGCGTCGTCGCGGCGGCGCTCACCGTGCTCGTGATCGGCCCCGCCTACCTCCGGCATGCCATGTCAGCGCTGTTCATCATCTCGCGCGACGTGGAGGCGGCGGCCCCCTATCGCATCGAGGTGACGCCGGGCGACGCGACGTTGCCGAAAGGCGCCGATCAGACCATCACGGCGGCGTTGCACGGCTTCGACGCGACCGATGCCGCTCTGTTCACGCGGCCTTCGCCAAACGCCCCGTATCAGGCCCTGCCCATGATCCGCGCCGAGAGCGGCCGCTGGGACGGCTTGCTGTTCGACCTGGCCGAAGGGCTCGAGTACTACGTCGAGGCCTCCGGTGTGCGATCCCCGGTTTTCAAGCTGACAGTGGTCGAGCTGCCATACGTCAAGCAGCTGGACCTCGAGTATCACTTCCCGAGCTATACCGGCCTGGCACCGCGGACCGTCGAAGACGGCGGGGATGTTGCGGCGCTCAGCGGCACCGAGGTGCGTCTCCTGGTGCACCCGACCATGGCCTCGTCGAGCGGGCGCGTGCGCATGCACGACGGCGCCGCACTTCCTTTGACGGCCAACACCGACGGAACGCTCGCCGGCAGCTTCACCGCGAAAACCAACGGGTTCTACCGCATCGAGCTCGACGGACCGGGTGGGGAGAAGGTCAGCGCTTCGCCGCAGTACACCATCGACATCCTGACCGATCAGCCGCCCTCGGTGACCGTGTCCAAGCCGGGTCGAGACACTGACGCCACACCCGTGCAGGAGTTCTTCGTCGAGGCACGCGCAGACGATGACTTCGCCGTCCGCAACCTTCAACTGGTGTACTCGATCAACGGCGGACCCGAGAAGACGGTCCCGCTGTTCGGTGGCAGCAAGCCGACGTCCGAGGTGACGGCCGGCCACACGTTCTACCTCGAGGAGCTCGGCGTTGAAGCCGGCGACGCCGTCTCGTATTACGCGCGCGCCACCGACAACGATGTCGCCGGCGGCCCCAAGCTTTCGACGAGCGACATCTACTTCCTGCGCATCCGGCCATTTGGCAAGGAGTTCCGGCCAGCGACGTCGATGGGCGGGGGCGGCGGCGGGGGTGGTGGCGGGGCCGGGGCCGAGGTGGGCGCCCTCTCCCAGCAGCAGCGGCAGATCATCGCGGGCACCTTCAAGGTGCAAAGGGACCGGCGACAGATGGGCGCCGCCAAGGTCAAGGAAGCCCTCGTGGTGCTCGCCTTGTCGCAGAGCCGCCTGCGTGAGCAGGTAGAGGGCCTGGTGGAACGGATGAACAGCCGACTCGTGGCGCCAGACCCGGCGTTCAAGAAGATCGCCGAGGTGCTGCCCTTGGCGGCGGAAGAGATGAAGAAAGCCGAAGCCAAGCTCCAGACCCAGAGCCCAGACGAGGCGCTTCCGCCGGAAAACAAGGCCCTGCAGTACCTGCAGCAGGCCGAGGAGGAGTACGAGCTTCAGGTGCAGACCAATCGCAACGCGGGCGGCGGGGGTGGCGGCGGCGGCGCCGGATCGATCGCCGAGGATCTGGCGGACCTCTTCAAGCTCGAAATGGATCGGCTGGCCAATCAGTACGAAACGAACCAGCAGGCGATGCAACAAAGCGCCGACCAGCAGATTGACGAGCTGGCCGAGAAGCTGCGGGAACTGGCTCGCCGGCAAGAGCAGGAGCTGCAGAGGCAACGGCAGCTCGCTTCGGGGCAAGGCGCGCAGAACGCGCGCAGCGGCGATCTCCAGCGGGCGCTCGCGCAGCAGGCCGAAGAAGCGGCACGACAGCTCGAACGCCTGTCCCGCGAACAGAATCGGCCCGACTTGCGCGAGGCCGCACGTCAGATGCAGCAGGCCGCCGATGCCATGCGACGAGCGGCCGCCGGTGGCGATCCCAGCGCGGCTGGTCAGGCCGCCTCGGCCGCCGAGCGACTGCGTGAGGTCCAGCGGCAACTGCAGGCCAATCAGGGCGCGCGGGCGGAACGCGACGTGAAGGACGCCCAACGCGCGGCGGAGGAGATTCAGCGAGAGCAGCGCGACATCGCGAGCGAACTGCGAAACCTGCCAGCCGCCGGAAGCGAGCGCGCCGCCAAGTCGCAGCAACTCGCCCAGCGGAAGGACGCATTGGGCCAGAAGGTCGCGGGGCTCGAAAACCAACTGGATCGGACCGCGCGTGACATCGCGCGCGAGGCGCGCGAGGCGTCGCGGAAGCTCCAGGAAGCGGCCGGGCAGATTCGCGACGACAAGATCAAGGAGAAGCTCCAGTATTCCCGGCAAGTCATCGGGTCGTCACAGCCCAATCTGCAGGAGTTTGCGAAGACCCTCGAAGAACAGCTCGACGCGAATATCGAGGGTGTCCGACGCAAGCTGGACGAAGCCGCAGCGGCTCTCGGGCCGGGCGGACGCGATCGGACGGCTGACGCGCTCGAGCGGGCCCGCGACCTGACACGTGGTGTCGAATCGCTCGGCCGGCGCATGCAGGAGCGCGCCGAGGCGAGGGGCGACCGGGCGGGCCGCGAAGGCCAGCAGGCGCAACAGGGCCAGGAAGGGCAGCAGGGCCAACAGGGCCAACAGGGACAGCAGGCGCAGCAGGGTCAGCAAGGGCAGCAAGGGCAGCAGGGCCAGCAAGGACAGCAGGGTCAGCGGGGCCAGCAGGGTCAGGGCGGCCAGCAGGGACAGGGTGGCCAGGGCGGTCGGGCGGACGGCCGAGGCGACACGGACGGCTTTGCCGGCGGCGGCGACACGACCGGCGGCTGGCGTGACGGCGACGGCGGCTGGGGGAGCCGAAGACCGGGCGACTGGTTCAGTCCGGAGGACGTGCGCCAGTTCAGAGACGAAGCCCGGCGGTGGATCGGCGAGGGCCGCGAGTTGCGCGACCTGCTGCGGGAGCAGAATCTCGACCCCCGCGCACTCGACGAGATTCTCAAGCGGCTGCGTGAGCTCGAGGATGGCCGGATTTACCGGGACATGGAAGAGCTCGTGCGCCTCCAGACCTTCGTCACCGAAGGGCTCAAACGCTTCGAGTACGACTTGCGGCGCAAGGTTGGCGACGACACAGAGCGCGCGCTCATGACCGGATCGGAGGAAGTACCTCAGGAGTTCCGAAAGCTCGTCGAGGAGTACTACCGGTCCTTGTCGCGGGGGCGGCAGCAGCCGCGATGACCTCTCGCCGGGTCCTTCTCGGCGCGATGCTGGTGATGGTCCTCGTCGCCACGACGGCCTTCGCGCAGCGGTGGGGCCGCGGGTACGGCCGGGGCGAAGGCGGCATCCCGCCGCGCCTGATGCGGGTGTCCGATGAGGACGGGGCCTTCCAGTTCTGCCGCTTGATGTATCAGCAGGTGCGTTCCCATCAGCGCGGCCTTGGGTGGGGGACCGACTATCCGGACGCCGAAATCAACTTCTCGATTCGGCTGGCCGAGCTGACCAAGACGCGCGTGAGCCGGACGTCCAACGAGCCCAACCACTTCGTCGTGCGGCCGACCGACGAGATGCTGTACTACTGCCCGTTCATCATCATGTCGGATCCCGGCAGCGCGGGGTTCAGCGATGCGGACGCGTCGGCTCTGCGCAAGTACCTGTTGAAGGGCGGGTTTCTGTGGGCCGACGATTATTGGGGTCCATGGGCGTGGGACGACTTCGCGAAAGAGATCGGCAAGGTCCTGCCTTCGGCCCAGTACCCCATTCGCGACCTCGCGTTCGATCATCCCATCTTTCGCATGCTTTTCACGGTCACCAGGATTCCGCAGGTGCCCTCGTGGCAGTATTGGTCGGAGGGTGGTGACACGTCCGAGATGGGTGCGTACAGCGCCACGCCCCACATGGCGGCCATCACGAATGCCTCCGGACGGATCATGGTGCTGATGACGCACAATACGGACATCTCGGATTCGTGGGAGCGCGAAGGGCAGAATCCGGAGTACTTCCTGAGCTTTTCGCCCGAAGGGTACGCGGTCGGGTTGAACGTGGCGCTGTTTGCGATGTCGCACTAGCCGGAAGACGCGATCGTCGCCGCGGCGGTATCCAGGTCACACGGACGGCCGTGAGAAAGGCTGAACGGATGAAGATGATCCGCCTCGTCGTGCTGCTGGCGCTGGTGTCGGCGACGGCCGCCGCCCAGGAGCCGTGGTACCGCGGATATGGATACGGCTACAACCGTGTGCCCCCGCGCTTGCCCAAGGCCGACAGCTACGACGGGGGGTTCAGTTTCTGCCGGGCCATGTTCACGAGCGTTCGGCGTGAGCCGAGCGGGTCGGGGTGGAGCACCGACTATCCGGACGCCGACGTCAATTTTTCGATCCGCCTGTCGGAGCTCACGAAGGCCCGCGTCGGCCGCCAGCGAACCGGTGACCCGAACCACCTGGTCGTGCCCATTGCGGACGACTGGATGTACAACTGTCCGTACCTCCACATGGAGGACGCAGGCACGCTGCAGTTCAGCGAAGAGGAGGTGTCGCGGATGCGGGCGTACCTGCTCAAGGGCGGGTTCCTCTGGGTCGACGATTCCTGGGGGTCCTGGGCCTGGGAGTCGTGGGTCCGCCAGATTGGTCGGGTGCTGCCGCCGACCGACTACCCGATTCGCGATATTCCGCTCGACCACACGCTCTTTCACACGATGTTCCAGGTGGCGCGCCTGCCCCAAATCCCTTCGATCAACCACTGGCGGCGCAGCGGGGGCGGTACGTCGGAACGGGGACCGGACAGCGCCGTTCCGGTCATGAAGGGCATCAGCGACGACCACGGCAACGTGCTGGTGCTGATGACGCACAACACGGATATTTCCGATGCGTGGGAGCGTGAAGGCGAAGATCCGGAGTACTTCTACAGCTTCTCGCCGGATGGCTACGCCCTCGGCCTCAATATCGTGCTCTACGCGATGATGCACTGACCCGTCGTCGTCGGCGGTCGCTCAGTGCACCTGTCCGGGCGCGCTGCCGCCGCGCTCGCTCAACGCTTTCATTTCGAGCAGCTCCACGAGCGACTGGCACCGGGCCAGGGGGCCGTTGCGCTCGAGGAGCGCCTGCTTCTCGATTGGCTCCAGTTCCAGATACTGCGACAGCGCGTTGACCAGTTCGTCGTCGGGCATGGCGGGCGGGAGCCCGCGCTCGGCGAGTGTTCCGCTCAGCAGGGGCGCCAGGAGGGCTTCGAGCCTCTGACGGGCCTCGTGCAGCTGCGCGTCGTCAGTGGACACCTGATCTTCGTTGAGCGGGGCGATGAGCGCCGACCGGTACAGCCTCGTCGAGGAGGGCCCCTCTTCACCCACGATGCGAAAGCGTTCGAGCCCTCTGAGGACGATGTTGAAGCGTCCGTCGGAGAGTCGGTCGGCGTGGGTCACGAGCCCGGCACATCCGGTCTGATACACGGCGGGGGACCGTTCGTAGTCCGGCTCGAACCCCGGCTTCAGCAAGACCATTCCGATCATCCGGTCGCCCCCGAGGACGTCGCTCACCAGCTGCCGATAGCGGGGCTCGAAGATATGCAGGGGGAGGAAGACCCCAGGAAACAACACGACGTTGGGCAGAGGGAAAATCGGAATCGTGTGGGGCAGCATGCGTCAGTGGATGGTCCGTGTTTTCTTGTCCATGTAGTCCATCAGGACGTACTGCCCGAGCGAAAACGGTGTGGTGAAGTACGCCTTGCCTCGACACATCGCGGCGACACGGCGGACGAACGCCACGAGGTCGTAGTCCCTGGCGAGCATGAACGTGTTGATCATGATGCCCGCCCGCGCGCACGCGGAGACTTCGGCGAACGTCTCTGAGAGGACGAGCGGGTCGAGCCCGAAGGCGTTCTTGTAGATCCGGCCGTCGGGACGCGTGAGGGCCGACGGCTTGCCGTCGGTGATCATCACGATCTGGCGCATGTCCTGGCGCTGCCGCTCCAGGATTCGGCGCGCGAGGCGCAGGCCCTCACGGGTGTTGGTGTAGTACGGGCCGACGCGCACGCGTCCCAGCTCGCGCAAGGGAATTTCCTCGGCAGAGTCGTGGAAGAGCACGGCTCGAAGCGAGTCGCCGGGATACTGGGTCCGAATCAGGTGCGCCAGGGCCATGGCCACGCGTTTGGCCGGCGTGAAGCGATCTTCGCCGTACAGGATCATGCTGTGGCTGCAGTCCAGCATCAGCACGGTGGCACACGAGCTGTGATACTCGCCTTGCGCCACCATCAGATCTTCGTAGGTGATGTCGAGTCCACCACCCTTCGCTGCAACGCCCCGGGACGCCCGTCGGCGCACGGCGTTGAGGATCGTGGCCGTGGCGTCCAGGTTGAGGGTGTCACCGAACTCGTACGGCTTCGGCGCCCCGCTTGCCTCGATGCCGGTGGACAGGTCGCGGGTGTCGTGACGGCCGGCACTGCTGTGGCCGAGGGAACCCAGCAGGTCCCGGAGCGCACGAAACCCGAGAAAATCCAGGGCCTTGTCGGTGACCTCGAACGTGGCGTGTTCGTGAGGATCGGCGGCATCACCGCGTCCGCCCGCCCGGCGCTGGCGCTCCTTGTCGAGATCGGGCGAGGGTGTGATGTAGCCGGAGTCGTGCATCCGTTCGATGATTTGCTGGATGAGTTCCTCGAGTCGCTGTCTGGCCTCTTCGCCGTCCGCCGCGTCCCCGAGGAGTTGCTCCAGGACGTCTGGCGGCAGGACGCCGCCGCTGAAGAGCGCCTCGAGGATGGCGTCGTGAAGGGCCTGCATGGTGCGGTCCTCCTCATCGGACGGATCGCCCCACGGATTGCCGAAACCGCTGGAGAGCAGCAGGTCCGAGAGCTTCGACATCAGTTCATCGATGTCGATCTCGTCGAGCAGTGACGGAACGTACTTCGAATATTTGTAGCGCATGCGCTGTGCTGGCGACGATCCCTCAGCCCTCCGTGACGACGCTGGTCCGACCCGTGTATCGGCCAGTGGGGTGTCTCGCCCGGCCGGAGGCCGGGCAAAACCCATACTGCCACTAGCGAGGCGGAGCCTCACTGCCCAACATGCTCGACGGTCTGAGGCAGGGCCTCGTTAGTTGTAGTACCGCTTCTTTTTCGCCGTTCCCTGCGGCTCGTCGCCTTCGTCGGGCGTGAGGACGGTCGCCCGAGTCACGGCAGGCTCACGGCGCCTGACGGGCTCGGCGGCGTGGTAGCCCCGCTCGTCGGTGCGCCCGATTCTCTTCTGCGAGTAGAGCCCTTCGAGGACGAAATCAATGGCGCTGGCGAGCACGGGGGCGGAGGCTTCCGCGGGCGCACCGAGTCGATGGGCGAGGTCGATCAGACCTTGGACGTGGCGACCCTGCGACACCACCTCGTCGGCCGCGACGTCGTCGGCCAACGGCAGGGAACCGCCGAGGTCGAACCATTCGATGACGCGCTGGAGGTCAGCGTCGCCCATGTGGGCGTCGAATACCGTCGAGACGGCCGCGCGCACCAGATCCCGCGCGACGGCGTCGGCGCCCTTGAGCTCGCCCTCGTACTCGAGCTCGAACTTGCCGGTCATCGAGGGCAGCGCCGCATACAGATCGATGACCCGCGGGACAACCGGCGTCTCCGCGTGGGCCAACGCGCGCCGCTCGGCGTTGGAGACCACGCTTTCCAGGACGCTGATCGGCATCCGCTGGCTGACGCCGGAGCGCTTGTCGATCTTGCGCTCGAGACGGGCCTGAAAAGCGACCTCTTCAACGACTTCTCGCACATACACCGGAATCTGCAGACCCGGGCCCCGCTCGAGCCACGCTTCCTGGGCCGTGATGGACATGGCCAGCGCCCGGTCGCTCATGTAATGGGTTCGAATCTCGGACCCGATGCGGTCCTTGAGCGGCGTGATGATCTTGCCGCGCGCCGTGTAGTCTTCCGGGTTGGCCGTAAACAGCAGCATCACATCGAGCGGCAGACGAATCGGGAAGCCTTTGATCTGAACGTCGCCCTCCTGCAGGATGTTGAAAAGGCCCACTTGAATCTTGCCGGCGAGATCAGGCAGCTCGTTGATGGCGAACAACCCGCGATTGGCTCGCGGGAGCAGGCCGAAATGCATGGCGAGTTCGCTCGCCAGCTGCAATCCCCCGTGCGCGGCCTTGATCGGGTCGATGTCGCCAATCATGTCGGCGATCGTCACATCCGGTGTCGCGAGCTTCTCGACGTACCGAGCCTCGCGCGGCAGCCAGGCAATCGGCATCGCGTCCCCCTCGGCAGCCACGCGCTGGCGGCCGAACGCCGAGACGGGAGCCAGGGGATCGTCGTTGATTTCGCTCCCTGGCACGACGGCGATGACCTCGTCGAGCAGCGAGGTGAGCGCACGGAGAATCCGTGTCTTGGCCTGGCCGCGCAGCCCCAACAGAATGAAATCGTGCCGGGCCAGGATGGCGTTGACGATGTGCGGGACGACGCTGTCGTCGTAGCCGATGATGCCCGGGAAGAGGGGCTCACGCCGGCGCAGCTTCGCGATCAGATTCAGGCGCACCTCGTCTTTGACCGAGCGCCTCGGCACCTTGCCCCGGGCCACCGCGGCCTTCAGGGCTCCAAGCGTCTCGGGTCGTGGTTCGGCAGCCATACCGTTATTATGATGCAGCCGCGCGTCTCGTCCACCGTGCGCGGGGCGATTCACTCGAGTCATGGACTGGGCACCACGTGTCACCCCCGTCGGCGGGCGCGGTTCCGCGTGAGTCTGGCGACCCATCCATTTGGTGCGCAGGGGCGCCGGCTCGTCTTTGCCCACCGCGGAGGCGCCAAGTTGGGGCCCGAGAACACGATGGCCGCCTTCGAGCGAGGCCTCGCGTGCGGCAGCGACGGTCTGGAGTGCGACGTGCACCTGTCCAAGGACGGCGTGCCGGTCGTGATTCACGACGCGACGCTCGACCGGACGACCAACGCGAGCGGGCCGGTCGGCGATCGGACGGCGGCCGAGCTGGCCGCCGTCGATGCCGGCTATCATTTCACCATCGACGGCCGACACCCGTACCGTGGCCAGGGCGTGGGCGTGCCGACGCTCGAAACCGTCCTGCGGCGGTTCCCCGGCGCTCGCGTCATCGTTGAAATGAAACAGGGCGACCCGCGCCTCGCGCGCGCCGTCATCGAGGTGCTTGGCCGCACCTCGGCCGCGGATCGCGTGTGCGTCGGGTCGTTTCACCAGGCCGGCCTCGACGTGGTGCGTGCAGAAGCGCCCGCGGTGGCCACCAGCGCCTCGCAGCGCGAGGCCCAGGTGACGTTGTATCGCGCGTGGTGCCGCTGGCCGTTTGGCCGGAGAGCGCCGTACTGCGCGTTTCAGGTCCCCGAGCGGGCCGGCCGACTGCGCGTGGTGTCGCCCGCCTTCGTGAAGCAGGTGCACCGTGCCGGCGCGCGAGTGGATGTCTGGGTGATCGACCGCCCCGAGGACATGAGCCGTCTGTTCTCATGGGGCGTCGATGGGGTGATTACGGACCGGCCGGACCTTGCCGCACCGGCGCGCGACGAGTGGAGCCCACGATGATGTTCCCGACGCTGGCTGACGTCTACGAAGCGCGCGCGCGCATCCGGGACATCATCACGCCGACGCCGCTCCTGCGGCACCCGCTGCTGGTCGAGGCCACGGGACTGGACATCTGGGTCAAACACGAGAATCACAATCCGACGAGCGCGTTCAAGGTTCGCGGCGGCCTCAATCTGATCCGGTCGCTCTCGGCCGACGAACGCCGACGAGGCGTCGTCACGGCAAGCACCGGCAACCACGGACAGTCTATCGCGGTGGCCTCGCAGCTGGAGGACGTGAGCTGCACGGTGTTCGTCCCAGACGGGAACAACCCGGAGAAAAACGCGGCGATGCGCGCCCTCGGCGCGAGGGTCGAAGAGGGAGGGCGGGATTTCGACGACGCGCGCGAACGCTGCGAGCGCGCGGCTGCCAGCCGCGGTGCGCGTTACGTCCACTCGGCCAACGAGCCGCTGCTCATCGCGGGAGTGGCCACCTACGCCCTCGAGGTCTTCGAACAGCGTCAAGACGTGGACGTTCTCCTGGTGCCGATCGGCGGCGGCAGCGGGGCCTGCGGCCTCTGCCTGGTGCGAACCGCCGTGGGCTCGAGCGCCCACGTCATCGGCGTCCAGGCGGCGGCGGCCGACGCGTTTACGAGATCGTTCCGATCCGGCGCTCGAGTCGTCGGTGAGTCTGCTGACACCTTCGCCGAAGGGATGGCCACTCGCGTCACCTTTGACTTGACCTTCTGCTATCTGCTCCAGGAGCTGAACGAGATCGTGACCGTCACCGAGCGAGAACTGGCGGCTGGTGTGCGCCTGGCGCTCGGCGCCACCCACAATCTCGCCGAGGGCGCGGGCGCGGCGGCCCTGGCCGCCGCGATGCAGCTCGGTCGTCAGCTGGAAGGGCGGCGCGTGGTGGCGGTCATGAGCGGAGGCAACCTCGACGCCGCCAAGCTCAAGATGGTGCTGTCAGGCTTCGACGCACCAGCGTGAAGACGCGGTCGTACATCGCGGCGGTCACCTTGCCGGTGTTGGTGTTCTGGCGCGACGGGTGGTAACAGCCAACGAGCGTGAGCCGGGTGCCTGCCCCGGGTGTCGGATGGGTCGTGCTCGCGTCGGGCGCGGGCAGGGGTACACAGGCGCCATGCGCGAACACCGGACGTGGGCGGAAGACGAGGCCACGGCGAGCCATGTGCTGCAGCCACGCCGTCCAGGCGATCTGACCCAGGGCGACAACGACCTGAACGCGCGACAACGCCTCGACTTCCGCGTCCAGATGAGCGCCGCACGCCGCAATCTCCGCGGGAGACGGCCGATTACCCGGCGGCGCGCACCGCACGGCCGCGGCAATGTAGGCGTCTTCGAGCCGCAGGCCGTCGTCGGCGTGCTGAGACGAAGGGAGGTTCGCAAAGCCCGCGCGATGCAGGGCAGCCATCAGAAAGTCCCCCGAGCCTCCGACGCCGTCGCCGGTGAACACACGACCGGTGCGGTTCGCGCCGTGCGCGGCCGGCGCCAGACCCAGGATCAGAACACGCGCGTCCGGATCGCCGAAGCCCGGCACCGGGCGTCCCCAATAGACGTCGTGGCGAAACGCTGCCTTCTTCTCGCGGGCCACCTGCAGGCAGTACGCACGAAGTCGCGGGCAGCGTCGGCACGCAACAATGTCGGCCGCAACGCGACGGAGATTTCGTGCCACGCGAGGTGACCTTCCGGACATCGGCCCTGAGACGAAGCGACGGCGAATCGCGGTCGACCCGACCGCGGGCTACAATAGCAAGGTTGCGCGAATGCCGGAAGAAAGGTCCGTCGAACCCATGAGGAATTCTGCACCAATTGATGCCCGGGAGCTCGAAGCGGTCGAGAATCGCGAGTGGCTGGAATCGCTGGACTACGTGCTCCAGCATGGTGGTCCGGCCCGCGTCGGACGGCTGCTGCGCGAGCTTGGCATCCATGCTCAGAAAAACGGCGTCAAGCTGCCGTTTACGGCCAATACGCCGTATATCAACTCAATCCATCCATCGGAAGAGGTGCCTTATCCCGGGAGCCGGGAAATCGAGCGCCGGATCAAGAGTCTGGTCCGATGGAACGCAATGGCCATGGTGGTGCGTGCCAACCGAGGGGAAGACGGCATTGGCGGGCACATCTCGACCTTCGCCTCGTCGGCGACGCTCTACGAGGTCGCCTTCAACCATTTCTTCCGGGGGCGGGACAACGGGAACGAAGGGGACATCATCTACTTTCAGGGACACGCCTCGCCCGGCATCTATGCCCGCGCGTTTCTGGAGGGCCGGCTGGACGTCGAGCACCTGGAGAACTTTCGGCGCGAGCTTCGGCCTGGTGGCGGCCTCTCGTCCTACCCCCATCCGTGGCTCATGCCTGATTTCTGGGAGTTCCCAACCGTCTCGATGGGACTCGCACCGATCATGGCCATCTATCAGGCCCGCTTCAACCGCTACATCGAGGATCGGGGCCTCAAGCCGGTCACCGACGCCAAGGTCTGGACGTTTCTGGGTGACGGGGAGACCGATGAGCCCGAAGCCCTCGGGGCCATTACCCTCGCGTCCCGCGAGCGGCTCGACAACCTGATCTTCGTCATCAACTGCAACCTGCAACGCCTCGACGGCCCCGTTCGCGGGAACGGTCAAATCATCCAGGAGCTCGAGGCCATCTTCCGCGGCGCGGGGTGGAACGTCATCAAGGTGCTCTGGGGCGGTGAGTGGGACGAACTGCTCGAGAACGACACCGAAGGCCTGCTGATCCGCCGAATGGGAGAGATCGTCGACGGCGAGTATCAGAAATACGCCGTCGAGTCCGGAGACTACGTCCGGAAGCACTTCTGGGGTGCCGATCCCCGCCTGCTCGACATGGTGCGTCACCTGTCCGACGAACAGCTCAAGAAGCTCACGCTCGGGGGACACGACCCGTCCAAGGTGTACAACGCCTTTCGTGTCGCCACCGAAACGAAGGGTGTGCCAACCGTCGTGCTGGCGCGGACCATCAAGGGTTACGGCATCGGCGAAGCGGGGGAAGGCAAGAACATCACCCACCAGCAGAAGAAGATGAACGATGAGGAAGTCAGGGCCTTCCGGACGAGATTTGGCATTCCAATTTCGGACGAGGAAGTGGTGAAGGCCCCGTTCTACCGGCCACCGGACGGCAGCGTCGAGATCGAGTACGTCCGCGAGCGCCGGGCCGCACTCAACGGGCCGGTGCCGCGCCGCGTGGTTCGCGCCGAGCCTCTTCGCCCGAATCTTGCCGAGGGGCTGGCCGAATTCCACAACGGCACCGAGTCGCGGAAAGCCAGCACGACGATGGTGTTCGTGCGCATGCTCTCGAAGCTGTTGCGCGACCCGGTGATCGGCAAACTGGTCGTGCCAATCGTGCCCGATGAAGCGCGCACATTCGGCATGGAGGCCCTGTTCCGGCAGGTGGGCATCTACGCCCACAGCGGCCAGCTGTACGAGCCGGTGGACCGGGACACGCTCTTGTACTACAAGGAAGCCGAGGACGGTCAGATCCTCGAAGAGGGCATCAACGAGGCGGGCTCGATGTCGTCGTTCATCGCCGCCGGCACGGCCTACGCGACGCACGGCATCAACACGATTCCCTTTTTCATCTTCTATTCGATGTTCGGGTTCCAGCGCGTTGGCGACCTGATCTGGGCCGGGTCGGACATGCGGATGCGCGGTTTCGTGCTGGGCGGCACCGCCGGGCGCACGACGCTGAACGGCGAGGGACTGCAGCATCAGGACGGCCATAGTCACGTTCTGGCCTCGCCGGTCCCGACCTGTCAGGCCTACGACCCGGCGTTCGCCTACGAGCTGGCGGTGATCATCGAGGACGGTATCAAGCGGATGTACGGCGATCAGGAGAACATCTTCTATTACCTGACGTTGATGAACGAGCTGTACGCGCACCCTCCGATGCCGGAAGGCGCGCGCGAGGGTGTGCTCAAGGGCATGTACGTCGCGCGACCCACCTCGAAACCCGATGCACCCCTCAGGGCTCAGTTGTTCGGGAGCGGCACGATCCTGATTCAGGCGCTCGAGGCGCAGCGCATTCTCGAGGAAGGCTACAACGTCGGTGCCGACGTGTGGAGCGTCACGAGTTACGTCAACCTGTCGCGTGACGGGCATGCTTGCGAGCGATGGAACCGGCTGCATCCGGCCGACAAGCCGCGAATCCCGTACGTCACCCAGGTCACCGCGAACGCCGAAGGCGTGTTCGTCGCCGTCAGCGATTATCTCAAGCTGCTGCCGGATTCGATCGATCGATGGCTGCCGCGCCGGCTCCAGTCGCTGGGGACAGATGGCTACGGCCGTTCCGACTCGCGGGCGGCGCTGCGCGACTTCTTCGAGGTCGACGCGCGCTTCATCGTGATGGCCACACTGTACGCGCTGATGGAGGAGCATCAAGTGGAGCCGGAGGTGGTCGCCCAGGCGATCGTCGATCTCGGCATCGATCCCGAAAAACGGGATCCGACGCTCGCCTGACCGCTGACATCCTGGCAAGGGACACGCATCGTGAGAGAGCTCAAGCTTCCCAATCTTGGTGAGAACGTCCCGCATGGCGATGTGCTGCGGGTGCTGGTCAAGGCCGGCGACCACCTGACGATGGATCAGCCGGTGCTGGAACTGGAGACCGACAAAGCCACCGTTGAGGTGCCGTCCTCAGTCGCCGGAAAGGTGACGGACCTGCGGGTCAAGGTGGGCGACAGAGTCAAGACCGGTCAGGTCGTCCTCGTCGTCGAGGACGGCGCCTCGTCTGCAAAGCAGGAGCCGACGTCGTCTTCGGCGCCCAGCCGGAGTCGTGATGGCGAGGAGGAGGAGGAGGAGGAGGAGGAGAAATCCGCCGCCCCCGCACCGGCCCCCTCCGAGGGTCAGCAGGCCGCGCCCGACGAGGCCCCGGTGGTCGTGGCGGCCAAGGAGGATGCATCACGCCGGCGGGCGCCCGTCGTGGACATTCGAGGCGGACGTCAGGCGCCCGCCGCCCCGCCAGCAGCCGCGCCCACGATGCCCGCCGTAGCGCCGGGGATCCCACCGCCGGCGGCTCCGTCCGTCCGGCGCGTCGCGCGCGAGATCGGCGTCGACATCGCGCAGGTCACGGGCTCGGGCCCCAATGGGCGGATCACGCCTGAGGACGTCAAAGCGTTTGCCCGTCAGATCATGGCCAGTCTCGGAGGAGGTGCACTGGTCCCGCCGACGCGCCCCGAACCCCGATACGAGCTGCCCGATTTCAGCAAGTGGGGTGAAGTCGAGCGCAAGCCGATGACCGGCGTCAGACGCAAGACGGCGGAACACCTCAGTCATGCCTGGTCCGTGATTCCGCACGTGACGCAGTTCGACAAGGCCGACATGACCGTGCTCGAAGAGATTCGACCCCAATACGCGGGCGAGGTGGAAAAGCACGGCGGCAAGCTCACGGTGACAGCGGTGCTGACGAAAATCGTGGCTGCCGCCCTCAAGAAGTTTCCGCAGTTCAACGCGTCGATCGATGTGGCGACCGAGTCCATCATCTACAAGAAATACGTGCACGTCGGCATCGCCGTCGATACCGAGCACGGCCTGCTGGTTCCTGTCGTGCGCCACGCCGACCAGAAGAACATCGTCGAGATTGCGGTGGAGATTCAACAGCTCGCTGAGAAGGCCAAGGCGCGCAAACTCACCTTGGAGGAGATGTCTGGCGGATCGATGTCCATTACCAACCTGGGCGGCATTGGCGGGACGGCCTTCACTCCGATCGTCAACTGGCCCGAGGTCGCCATTCTGGGCGTGTCCCGGGGGGCCGTGGAGCCCGTGTACCGCAACGCTGCGCTCGAGCCCCGCCAGATGCTGCCGCTGGCGCTCAGCTACGATCACCGTGTCATCGACGGTGCCGACGCCATTCGTTTCCTGCGCTGGGTGGTCGACGCCGTCGAGCAGCCGTTCGCGTTGGCCCTGCGCGGGTGACCACCTGGTCCGGCGCCGGCTCGACCGCGACTGAGAGTCCCATCACCATGTCCATACGCGTTGCTGTGGTCGGCGCAGGGCCTGGAGGCTATGCCGCCGCCTTCTATGCGGCCGACCTCGGCATGCAGGTCACGCTGATCGACCCGGAAGCCAATCCTGGAGGCGTGTGCCTGTACCGCGGCTGCATCCCGTCGAAGGCCCTGCTGCACGTGGCCAAGGTCATGGACGAGGCCACCCACGCCGAAGCGTGGGGCATCACCTTCGGCGCACCGCGCATCGATCTCGATCGAGTGCGGGCGTACAAAGACGCCGTCGTGGAGAAACTCACCAGCGGCACCGGCCAGATCGCGAAGATGCGCAAGGTGACCTATCTGCAGGGTCGGGCGTCGATTGTGAGTCCAACGGAGCTTCAGGTCACGCTGGCCGCGGGCGGACAACAGACCGTCACGGCCGACTACCTCATCCTGGCGACCGGGTCGGAGCCGACGCGCATTCGGGCGCTCTCAATCGACAGCCCTCGCGTGCTCGATTCGACGAGCGCGTTGGACCTGCCGGAAGTCCCGGGCACCCTGCTGGTCATCGGCGGCGGCTACATCGGCCTCGAGCTCGGGTCCGTCTATCGGGCCCTCGGCACGAAAGTCTCTGTGGTCGAGATGACGGACGGCCTGCTGCCCGGCGCCGATCGCGATCTCGTCCGCTACCTCTCCGACCGTGTCACCGAGACCTTTCAGCGCGTCATGCTGTCGACCAAGGTGCAGTCGCTGAAGGCCGACGACAGCGGTGTCACGGTCACGTTCGAGGGCGAAGGTGTGCCGGCCGAGGCGGTCTACGACTGCGTGCTCGTGGCTGTCGGCCGCCGGCCCAACGCGCAGATTCCCGGGCTGGATCGCACGCGCGTTCAGGTCACCGATCGCGGTTTCATCCAAACTGATTATCAGCGGCGGACGGACGAACCGAGCGTGTTCGCGATCGGGGACGTCGCCGGCGAGCCGATGCTCGCCCACAAGGCTTCGCATGAGGCGCGCGTGGCCGTCGAGGCCATCGCCGGCCACAAGGCTGTCTTCGAACCCCTGGCGATCCCCGCCGTCGTCTTTACGGATCCGGAAGTGGCGTGGGCCGGCCTCACCGAGGCGGAGGCCGAGCTGACGGGCCGCTCGATTGAGGTGGCCCGGTTCCCATGGGCCGCCTCTGGACGGGCCATCGCCATCGACCGCGTGGACGGCATGACCAAGCTCGTCCTCGATCCGGAGAGCGAGCGGATCCTCGGCGTCGGGATCGTGGGGCCCGGCGCGGGCGAGCTCATCGCCGAAGGCGTGCTGGCGATCGAGATGGGCGCGACGGCCTCCGACCTCAAGCTGTCGATTCACCCGCATCCCACGCTGTCGGAAACGGTCATGGAGACCGCCGAGCAGTTTTTCGGGACCGCCACGCACGTCTTCAAACCGAAGCGGAAGCCCTAGGCCGGCTCAGGACTCCTCGGGCCTCGGCAGGTGCTGGGCCTCGACAATCCGGTCGAAAGGCAACCCGGCCGCCTCGTTGACCCGTTTGACGGCGTCGCCCGACGCGGCTTCGAAGAGGCACAGGCAGCGACTTTCGGCCGGCACGAAGGTGCTTCGCAAGTACCGCACCTGGGTGCCGGAGCTGGAGAACTGCTCCGATGTCCGGATGGCCGCCTGCTGCGCGCCGGCTAACTGTTCGGACGTGATCCCCGGGAGAGACCGCTCGACCATATACACCATGATGGAACTCCTGTCGCGGTGCGCGTCGGCTTACACTGGTGAGCCACGTAGAGGCACCGGCTAGGGACCACGATACGTGCAGGGCACGCGGTGAGTCCTCAAGCGCGGCCTCAAACATTCTCAATACTGATTGCCAGGGATGGCCGCGGTATGGGTCGCGTGTACCAGTTTGGCGGGTTCCGAGTGTATGTCGACCGACGCTCGCTGCTGCGCGGCAACGAGCCGGTACAGGTCGCGGCCAGGGCCTTCGACGTCCTGGTCGCGCTCATCGACCAGCGTCACCGGGTGGTCGACAAGGACGAGCTCATCGGCCGGGTCTGGCCCGATCAGATTGTCGAAGAAGCGAACCTGACCCAGCAGATCTTCGTCCTCCGCCGGTTGCTCGGTCACGGGTCGTTCATCACCACGGTCCCCCGGCGCGGCTATCAGTTCACCATGGCCGTAGACGAGTGGGTGGAGGCGCCGTCGCGGCCGGTGGGATCCGTGGCACCTCTGCTCAGGCTCGACCTGGTGCTCGACCCTCCGCTGGTGCTGGGGTTGAACCCGGCGCTGGTGCTGTCGAGAGACGGCCACGTGCTGGTGTATGTTGGGGCGAGCGCGGCAGGTACGGGCCTCCATGTGCGCCGGCTTGACCAGCACGCGAGCCGCCCCGTCGCCGGCACTGACGGGGCCTCAGCGCCGTTCCTGTCTCCGGACGGCCGCTGGGTGGGCTACAGCGGCGAAGGACACCTGCACCGGATCAGCATCGACGGCGGCCGGGCGCTGACGATCTGCGACGTCGAGGGAGAGGGCCGCGGCGCCACGTGGGGCCCCGACAACGCGATCGTCTTCGCGCCGGCCCCGGCTGGCCCACTCTACGTGGTGGCGGCGGCCGGGGGCACCGCTCGACCCTTGACGCGTCTCGCGTATGAAGACGGCGAGCGAAGCCATCGGTTTCCATCCTTTGCGCCAGACGGGCGGTCCGTTCTGTTCACCATTGCGCGCGCGGGAGATGCGTCGTTCGACGACGCCACCTTGGCGATCGCGTCTCTCCACTCCGGTGAGCATCGCGCCGTGCTCGCACGCGGCAGCTGCGGCACCGTCAGCGGCGAATCGGTGCTCCGCTTCCAGCGCGGGGGCATGCTCTTTCGTGCCCCCTTCGATGTCGACGCCGTCCAGTGCCTCGCCAGCCCGGAGCCAGGCGAGCCGATTGCAATTCACGACGCCGGCGCGGCGCACGTAGCCATCGCCGATTCGGGCCTGCTCGTCTTCGCGCCACCGGCGGCCGACACCTCACGGCCCCGCCTGATCTGGCGAATCGACGAGGGAGAAGCCATCGCCCTTGACGATCTCGCGGGGACCCCGGAGGAGCCGCGCGTGTCTCCCGACGGATCGCGGCTCGTGCTTGGCATCCGGGTCGGACAAAGCGATTTGTGGCTCTTCGATATTCGACGAAAGACGCTGTCGCGGCTGACCGAGTCGGGTGACAATTTCGCTGCCATCTGGTCGCCGGATGGCAGATCCATCGTGTTCAGTTCGAATCGGCGAGGACCGTCCAATCTCTATGGCCTGGCGGTTGGCTCTCCCGATCCACCCGTGCTGCTCGTCGAAGACGCCTGCGAGCTGGTGCCAGGCGCGTGGACACCTGACGGTCGGACGTTGGTGTACACGGCGTACGACCCACACACGGGCGCCGACATCTGGGCGTTGAGAGACGGTCAAGCTGAAGTGCTCATCAAAAGCCGATTCAACGTGTTCTCGCCTGCCCTGTCTCCGGATGGGCGCTGGCTCGCTTACACGAGTGACGCCTCAGGGGATAGCGAGGTGTACATGATCCGCTTCCCTCAATTGACCGACCGGCAGCAGGTCTCAACGGGAGGCGCCTCCGAGCCCGTCTGGGACCGGAGTGCGCCTCGTCTCTTCTTCCGCACGCGGACGAACTTGGCGTATGTCGAGCTAGGCTCGGATGGTCCGGCGAGACCGCCGCTCGACCTCATCGCTGATCAATTCGTCCGCGGTTCGCTGACGGGGTTACCGAATTATGATGTTCATCCAGACGGTCGCCTGCTCTTTGTCGCTCCGGCCGAACGCCCCATGACGAGGGCGCTGGTGCGGGTGGTGGTGCCGCCGGGGCCAGGGGCACGTGATCGGGAGACGAGGTCACCATGACGGTGTACGCGGTCGAACGTCAGTTGTCGGGGATCGATGCCAAGGGGCTGGCCGCGGCCCAGCGGGCGGCGAAGGAGATCGGAGAGCGTTACACGCTCGGAGGGCGCCCGCTGCGCTACATCCGCAGTGTGTTCATTCCGGGAGAAGAACGCTCGCTGTGCCTGTTCGAGGCACAAGACGGCGAAACGGTGCTGGCGGCCAACCGTGAAGCTGGGCTGCCCGTGGATCGCGTGTTCGAAGCCCTCGACCTGCCGTCGCCCTGACACAATGGTTCTGGCTCGTTGCGTCACAACAGGGGCGACCTGTCCACGCCTTCGGTTCGAGGCGGATGGGGCGCCCCGAGTAGGCCTGGCAGGCGCGTACCGTAACGAGGAATTCGCGTTGATCGTAGAAAACAGAGGCGAAATGTATTTGGTACGGGCGACGATGGCCGGGCGAAGACGATGGAGGCGGGTTGCGCGGCAGCTCATGTGTGCGGGGCTTTGTCTGGCGGCGCTCGCAGCAACGGCCGAAGCTCAACTGCGGCGTCCGCGGGCCGCACTGACCACGGTGGTTGAGGCCGACGGGGTCCACCCGGGCACGACCACGCGCATCGCCGTGCGAGCGGTGCTGCCCGAGAACCTCCACGTGCAGTCTGACCAGCCGCGCGACCCCTCGCTCATTCCCACAGTCCTGACACTTGATCCACCAGCGGGCGTGAGTCTCCGAGCCCTGGCCTACCCGGAGCCGTTTGATTTCAATCAGGAAGGCCTCGATCAACCCCTTTTGGTTTTCGGCTCCACGTTCGTGGTCGGGGCTGAACTGTCGGTGGCGGCCTCCGTGCCAGCCGGACCCCTTCAGATTCCCGGACGCTTGCGATACCAGGCGTGCGACGACAAGGTGTGCTTCGCGCCGACCACGGCGTCGGTCGAGTGGACACTGCTGGTCGTGCCGACGGCCACGGCCATCGCGACGCCGCAGGCTGACGAGTTCGCCGGCATGGTGTTCGAGGCCGTCGGGGCACCCGTGGCCGAGCGGGCACCCGCCGACGCCGAGGATGAAGGGGGCAGCGGCCTGCAGCGCCTGGACCGGTTTGCCGTCGTCGCGACCACCGGGGGGTACCTGCCGAGCGGCGACTTCCTCCAATTCGTGCGGGACGCCGAATCCGGCGTCGCCCAGCGCGGATGGTTCGAGGGTCGCGCGCCGTTGACCATCGTCCTGATCGTCCTGCTCGGGGGCCTCGCCCTCAACCTGACCCCATGCGTGCTGCCCATGATTCCCATCAACCTCGCGATCATCGGGGCGGGAGCACAGGCGGGCAGCAAGCGTCGCGGGTTTCTCCTCGGGTCCGCCTATGGCGCGGCGATGGCATTGGTCTACGGCGTCCTGGGGCTGGTCGTCGTGCTGACCGCCGGCACCTTCGGCACCATCAACGCCTCGCCGTGGTTCAACCTCACGATTGCCGTCCTCTTCGTCGGGCTGGCGCTGGCCATGTTCGACGTGTTCGAGGTTGATTTCTCTCGCTTCTCGAGCGGGTTCCAGGGTGGCGGTGCCCAGCGGGGCAGCTTTCTCCTCGCCTTTTCCATGGGTGCGGTCGCGGCGTTGCTGGCCGGCGCGTGCGTCGCGCCCGTCGTGATCCAGGTCGTGCTCTTTTCGAGCAGCATGTACGCGGGCGGCACCGTCGCGGCCCTCCTGCTGCCGTTCTTTCTTGGCGTGGGCATGGCCTTGCCCTGGCCGATCGCCGGCGCCGGCCTCGCTCGATTGCCCAAGCCCGGGCCATGGATGGTTCGCGTGAAGCAGGCCTTCGGCGTGATCATTCTGGGGACGGCCGTGTACTACGGGTACACGTCCTACACGCTCTTTGCCGATCGCTGGGTCGACGCCGCGGACGTGACGTCGAGCGTCGAGGAGAAGCTGAAGGAGGGTTGGTTTGCGTCGCTCGAGGCAGGGCTGGCCGCCGCCGAGCGCGAACAAAAGCCGGTCCTCATCGACATGTGGGCGACCTGGTGCAAGAACTGTCTCACGATGGACAAGACGACGTTCAAGGACCCGGATGTGGTGGCCGCCCTGTCCGGCTACGTGAAGATCAAGTTCCAGGCCGAAGACCCCGACGCCCCTGTGGCACGCGAGCTGATGACGCGTTTCAGCGCCGTCGGCCTTCCGGCCTATGCCATTCTCGAGACGTCCACCCCTGACCGTACGACGGCCGAGGCCGCGGTCAGCACGACTGGAGGTTCGCGGTGAGAAGACTTCAGAGCACGTTCGTTCTCACGGTGGCACTGGCGCTGGCGGGCCTTGCTGCGCAGAGCCAGGACCTGATTCCCACGGTGCGGCAGGCGATCGCCCAGAAGGACTTCGGGAAAGGGGAGGCGCTCATCGCCTCGTATCGCGAGGCGCGCGGCGTGACCCCTGAGATGCTCGCGGCGCTGTCGTGGATGGGCCGAGGCAACTTGGCGGACAAGAAGCTGGACCAGGCCGAGCGCTTTGCCTTGGAAACCTACCGGTTGTCGACGGCGATGCTCGACAAAGGCCCACTCGATCAGGAAGCGCACCTGCCCATTGCCCTCGGCGCCGCCATCGAAGTGCTGGCCCACGTCGACGCCGAACGAGGCGCCCGCTCAGAGGCGATCAACTTCCTCAATTCGGAGATCGCCAAGCACAAGGGCACGTCCATCGTGATGCGGATTCAGAAGAACATCAATCTCCTCAGCCTCGAAGGCACCGAGGCCCCGGCCCTGGATCTGTCGGAATACATCGGCGCTGCACCGCCGACGCTGACGAGTTTGAAGGGCAAGGTCATCCTGATGTTCTTCTGGGCGCATTGGTGTCCCGATTGCAAGAATATGGCGCCCGTGCTGGCAAACCTCTCCTCGCGCTATGGCGCGCAGGGCCTGGTCGTCGTCGCCCCGACACAGCGCTATGGCTACGTCTCGCGCGGCAAATCTGCCGGACCGGACGAAGAGAAGCGCCACATTGCCTCGGTGCTGCAGGCCTCGTATCCCACGCTCAGCGGTCAGCCCGTCCCGGTCACTGAGGCCAACCATCTCCGATACGGTGTGAGCACGACGCCGACGGTGGTCGTCGTCGATCGCGAAGGCATCATTCGGCGCTATCACCCCGGCCAGATGACGGAAGCGGCGCTCGAACCGCTGGTCAAGCGCCTGGTCGAAACTCCGACCCGCTCGAGGTAGATCCGGTCACACCGAGTCGTACGTCCCGGCAACGGCGCCCGTACGGTGCCTCGCCGTGACGAAGTAGACCGGCAGGCCTGCGACGACGATACCCAGGCCGATGAGGCTGTTGCGAGGGTCGGTCGCCAGCTGATTGATCAGGATCGCCACGCACGCGACTGCGAAGGCGAGCGCGAGGACGGGAGCGGCCGGCATGCGGAACGCCGGCTGGTAGTCCCTCCGGCGCCGCAGTATCAACACGCCAACGGCCAGCAGGCCGAAGAAGATCCACTCTGTGTACACCACGCGGGTGAAGAGGCCCCGGTACGTGTCGGTCATCACCAGCACGGAGGCCAGGAGGGCTTGCAGAAACATGGCGCGCGCCGGCGTCCCGAAGCGGGGATGGAGATCTGCGGCCCACGCGAAGAAGAGACCGTCCCGCGCCATCGCGTAGTACACGCGCGGACCCGCCAGGATGATGCCGTTCAGGGCGCCGAAGGTCGAGAGGATGACGAGCCCGGCGACCAGCGTCGCACCCGTGGCCCCGACGAGCGCTGACGCCGCATCCGCGGCGATGCGCGTCGAAGCGGTGACTTGATCGATGGGCAGGACGCGCAGGTAGATCACGTTGAGCGCGACATAACCCGCCGTCACGAGGATGTTGCCGAGGATCAACGACCGTGGAATCGTTTGTTCAGGATTGACGGTTTCTTCGGCGGTGTAGGTCACCATGTGCCAGCCGCCAAAGGCGAAGAGTCCCGCGACGAGGCCGACGAGGACCGCCGACACCGAGGCCTCAGCCGCAGGCTCACTGACCGCGGCGCTTGCCTCGCCGGGCGAGAGCGTGAACCCGGCCCCGATCAACCCTGCGATCGCCAGCAGCTTGGCCGCCGTCACGACCGTCTGCAAACGGCTGCCCTGTCGGATGCCCAGCGTGTTGAACGCCGTGAGGGCCAGGACAGCGCTGACGGCGGTCACGCGGATGCCCGTGGTTTCGAGCGGAACGAAGAAGGCGACATACCGCGCGAAGACGACGGCAATCGCGGCGATGATGCCGGTGTGCATGCTCCAGAACATCGCCCAGCCCCAGAGAAAGCCGGCCGGACCTCCAAAGATGCGACGCAGGAACACATATACGCCGCCCGTGCGAGGGAACGCCGACGACAACTCGGCACAGATCAGGGCGCCGATCAGCGTCAACGCGCCGGCCAGGGTCCAGACGAGCGCCACGCCACCCGTCGAGGGGACCAGGCGCGTGATCTCCGACGGCTGGACGAAGATCGAAGCCCCGATGATGGTGCCGACCACCATGGCGGTCGCGTCCGGCAGCGTCATGACGCGCGTGAGCCGCTTCATAGGCCGGCCACTGTACACCATCCGTACCGCGCCGTCAGGCGCCACGCTCGCGAGGAGCACACCGCCCTCGTCTCACGAGCCGGTTGTTGACGGGACCAGCGGCACCCCGCATACTGGCGCCGCCGGATCCTGTTGAACCTGCCTCTCCCTCCTTCGGTGCCGAGCGTTTGCGGCGGCGGCGTGCCACCGCCGACCTGCTCGGGTACGGCCTCGCGGCGCGAGTCGGCCTGATGCCCGGCCCGGCCCTCCCATTGCGGACTCCCAGCGAGCTCCCACCGCACGGAGGTGAGCGATGAGTCACGGGCAGCCCTCGAGCCGGGTGCCGCTCATCTTCATGGCGCTGGTCTTCACCGGCCTGGGCGTGCTCTTCGTGGGCATCGGCGGCAGCATTTTTTTCACCGAACAGCGGTACCGGCAGGCCGGCGTGCAAGCCGAGGGCATCGTGACCGGCAAGGCCCTCCGTCACGCGACGGCTGACAGCGGAACGAGCTACGAGATCACCTACCGCCTCACGCCCGACGGCGGACCGATGCACGAACAGACCGAAGAGGTGACCGTCCATCAGTGGGAGCGGGTCGAGCAGGGGTCGCGGGTCCCGATCGAATACGTCGCGGGCCAGCCCGGCACCGCGAGGGTCGTCCCCGAGAGCGACGAGGAGGCGCTCGTTGCGTTGATCGCGATGGGCGTCGGCGGGCTCCTCGCGGTGATAGGCATGGGCCTGATCGTCGCGGCGCTCCGGCGCGGCGCGCGGGGGAGCGCGACACGCGAAACGGCGAGCGAGGAACGACTCGAGACGGACCCGTCGTCACGATTTGCGCCGCAGCCCCAGGCGGTGGGACTCCGCCGGCAACAAACGATGTGGCAGATTGCCCGGGGCTCGTTCTTCTTCTGGTGTGGCGGAATCTTTCTCCTCTGCGGGCTGCCGTTCTTCATCGTCGGGGTATTCCTGTTCCAAGACGACTGGCGGTTTGCCCGCGACGCCCGATCCACGCAGGGCATGGTGCTGTCCAAGGACATCCGGGTCTCGTCGTCCGGCAGCGGCAGCCGAAGGTCGAGCACGCGCCACTACGAGGTGACCTACCGGTTCACGGCTGACGGAGAGACCTACGAAGGACAGGACGAGCTGTCGCACGATGCCTGGCAGGGTCTTCGAGAGCGCGAACCGGTCGAGGTCCGCTATCGCCCACACCGTCCCTCGTCTCACCATCTGGCGCAGCGCAGCGAATGGATGCTGAAGACCATCTTCCTGCTGCTCGGATCGGTCTTCACGTCGATTGGCGGAACGATGGTCATCCGCGCGCTCCGCCACGCGCGGCTCGAGGCGCACTTGCGGCAGCATGGCGTCACCGCCGACGGCATCGTCGTGGCGCTCGAGGCGCGCAACGTGCGAGTCAACAACGTGCAACAGTGGCGGTTGGGGTACGAATACCGGGACTTTCAGGGCCGGCGGCACGAGGGTGCGATCCACCTACCCGCGGACCAGGCGCAGGACTGGACGGTCGGCGATACCGGCCGCGTGCTGTACGATTCGACGGCTCCCGCCAGGGCCGTGTGGCTGGGCCGGGAACGCTGACGCGGGACAGGGGCGACTCCCCTTCGTGCGAGCAGTGTCGGTCCTACCGCCAGAGCCCATCATCTGACGGCTCCAGAACGTCGCCCGGCCCGGGTAGGGGAGCCGCTGGCTTCGACCCTGCCACGGTGCCTGAGCTGGCAGGCCCACGGCGGGGTTTATCGCGGCGGAGGGCGCTCGACGCGTTCAGGCAGACGACCGCGCCCCGCTGACAGCGGCCTGCTCGTACGCGTCGGCCTGCTCGTGGGCGTGGTATGAGCTGCGGACGAGCGGACCGGATTCGACGTGGACGAAGCCAAGCGAGAGCGCCGTCCGCTTCAGCGACGCAAACTCATCCGGATGGTAGTACCTGGTCATGACCGCGTGACGAGGTGAAGGCCGGAGGTACTGCCCGATGGTGAGGATCGACACGCCGACCGCGCGCAGATCGTGGAACACCTGGACGAGCTCGGCCTCCTCCTCGCCGAGCCCGACGATCAGGCCCGTCTTGGTGGGAATGCGCGGCGCATGACGGCGAGCCCGATCGAGCAGCTCCAGCGTCCGTCGGTATCGGCCGCCCGAGCGCACGGCACGAAACAGGCGAGGAACCGTTTCCGTGTTGTGATTGAGCACGTCTGGACCGGCGTCCAGCACGGTCAGCAGGGCGGCCTCATCGCCCTTGAAATCCGGGATCAGCACTTCGACGCGGGTGTGTGGCGCCACGGCCCGAATCTCCCGAATCGTCTGCGCAAAGATCGCCGCGCCCCCATCGTCGAGATCGTCGCGATCGACCGACGTGATGACGGCGTAATTCAGGCCCATCGCGGAGGCGGCGGCGGCGACGCGGCGAGGCTCGTCCAGATCGAGCGTGACGGGCTTTCCGTGGGCCACGGCGCAGTACGCACAGGCGCGTGTGCACACATCGCCCAGAACCATGAACGTGGCCGTGCCATGGTGCCAGCACTCCCCGATATTCGGGCACCGGGCGTCTTCGCACACCGTGTTGAGGTTCAGCCCGCGCATGAGCGCGCGGAGGCGGAGATAGTTCTCCGAGCCCGGCGCGCGGACCTTGAGCCAGTCCGGCTTCGGGGCTTTCGCGCGCAGGAAAGTGAGCGGCGCCTCGGTCAACGACCCATCCGCATCCAGTGTACTACGCGGCCGTTTCTCCGGGTTTCAGCCTGAGCACCTCGATGCCGCTGCCCGCGAGCGCGTCAATCAACTGTTCGGGGGTGCCCGTCAGCCAGGGGAACGTGCCGTAATGCATCGGTACGACCTGGCGAACGCCGAGCCACTTGGCCGCGATCGCCGCGGTGTCGGGCCCCATGGTGAATCGGTCGCCAATCGGGAGAAACGCGATGTCCGGCCTGTACAGCTCCCCGATCAGCTTCATGTCGCCGAAGAGCGCCGTGTCGCCAGCGAAGTACACCGACTGCCCGTTCTCGAAGCCAATCACGTAGCCTACTGGCTCGCCGAGCGGGACGAGCCCCTGCTCGTCCAGGCTGCTGCTGTGCCTGGCGTCGGTCATCGTGACGCGAAGGCCGGCCACGAAGATCGTGCCACCCTTGTTCATCGGCTCGAGGCGCTGAATGCCCTTGGATCCGAGCCACGACGTGATCTCCCAGATGGCAACGACAGTGGCCCCGGTCGTGCGGGCGATGGAGACGGCGTCACCGATGTGGTCGTGATGGCCGTGCGTGATCAGCAGCAGATCGGCGCAGCTCGGCTTGGAGATGGGCGGGAACGCCGGATTTCCCTCGTACCATGGGTCGAAGAGAATCGTCTTGCCGCCTGGGGATTGGAGGGAGAAGGCGGAATGGCCGAACCAGGTGATGGCCAGGGCCATGGGTCAGGATTTGGAAGGCGAACGATCTTCACGGAGCAGCCCACCCACGAGGTAGTCGGCGAACCGCTCGCCGATCTCGTGGGACGAGAGCGGACCGTCGGGGTCGAACCACTTGGTGATCCAGTTGACGGCCCCCATGATGGCAAAGCCGATCATCTTGGGGTCGCCAGGCTTGAACTGTCCGTCTGCGATGCCTTGCTGGATGATCGAGCGAAGGCCGGCGTCGAATCGGTCGCGTTTCGCGACCACCTTCTTCAGGAGGGTGGGCGATAGGGCCTGCAGGTCCAGGGTGAGAGCCGTGCCCCGCAACTCGTCCAGGATCATGTGGATGAAGGCCAGGACCAGCTTGCGGAGCTTCTCGTCGGCTGGCGACGTCTCGGCCTGGACCTCGGCCAGCAGCGTCAGCAGGACGTCGAGCGAATAGTCATGACACGCGAAGAGAATCTCTTCCTTGTTGCGGAAGTAGTAATAGAGATTCCCCTTGGTCATCTCGAGCGCCGATGCGATTTCGTCGACGCTCGCCCCGTGATATCCGCCGCGTCGAAACGCCGCTGCCGCGCTCTTGAGAATCTCTATCCGTCGATCGGACCCGCTGACGAGTTTGGGCATGGGCGCCGCGTCGAGCCTGTGCGAGTGGCGTTCGTGCTCGCCGATCACGGGGGCGAACACCACACCCGGTTATATCATGGTTTGAACGCTCGTTTAAGCTGAAGTACACTCGGCGGGTGGATCAGGTCTCTTCCGCTGCCACCTCGTCCATCTCTTTTGAGTCGTCTCCCGATCAGTACAAGCACTGGAAGCTGATCGTCGAGGGGAGCGTCGCCACACTGGCGATGGATGTCAGCGAAAACGACGGGCTCAGGCCGGACGACTATACGCTGAAGCTCAACTCGTACGACCTGGGCGTGGACATCGAGCTGGCCGATGCGCTGCAACGCGTGCGGTTCGGGCATCCGGAAGTCCATGCGCTCGTCATCACGAGCCTGAAGCCGCGCATCTTCTGCGCTGGAGCCAACATCTTCATGCTGGGCTCGTCGAGCCATGCGTTCAAGGTGAATTTCTGCAAGTTCACCAACGAGACGCGGCTGGCCCTCGAGGACTTGAGCGCGACCAGCGGCATTCGGACGCTCGCGGCGCTCAACGGCATCTGTGCCGGGGGCGGCTACGAGCTTGCCCTGGCCTGTGACGAGATCGTCCTCGTCGATGACGGGTCCGCCTCGGTCGCGTTGCCCGAGACGCCCCTGCTCGGGGTCCTGCCGGGGACGGGTGGCCTCACGCGCGTGGTCGACAAACGCAAGGTGCGGCGCGATCTCGCCGACGTCTTCGGCACGCTGACCGAGGGCGTGCGAGGCAAGCGGGCGGTCGAGTGGCGTCTGGTCGATGCGGTTGTCCCGACGAGCCAGTTCACGGACGCGATCGCGGCTCGTGCCGGGGAGCTGGCGGCCATGTCCGACCGCCCACCAGGGGGCCCGGGCATCACGCTCGGTCCACTGAACCCGACCATCGACGGCGACATCATTCAGTACGGCTTTGTCCGCGGCGTCATCGATCGCACCCGTCGGGTCTGCGATCTGACCATGAGCGCCCCGGACGAGCCGCAGCCAGCTTCCCTCGAGGCGTACCTCGCCGCCGGGGACCAGGCCTGGGCGGTCCGTGCGTTCCGTGAGCTGGACGACGCGGTGCTGCGCCTCCGGTTCAACGAGCCGGAGATTGGCACGCTGCTCCTCAGGGCGAGCGGCGGCGCGCAGGCGGTGCTCGACGTCGATGCCGTACTCCACGCCCATCGTGATCACTGGCTCGTCCGTGAGATCATCGCGGGGATCCGGCGCACGCTGAAGCGCGTGGACCTCACGGCCCGCAGCCTCTTCGCGCTGATCGAACCCGGCAACGCGTTCGCGGGCACGCTCTTCGAGCTCGCCCTCGCGGCTGACCGCTCCTATATGCTCGACAGCGAGGAGGAGGAGAACAGCTTGGCGCTGTCGTCGATGAATGCCGGATCGTACCCGATGAGCACCGGGCTGTCGCGCCTCGAGACCCGGTTCCTCGGGGAGCCGGAACGCGTGGGCGAGGTGCTTGCGCGCTCCGGACCCTTCGGTGCCTCCGATGCCTTGGCGGCCGGGCTCGTCTCGTTCGCGCCGGACGATCTGGACTGGGAAGACGAAGTGCGCCTGGCCATCGAGGAGCGTACGGCGTTCTCCCCGGATGCGCTCACCGGCATGGAGGCGAATCTGCGCTTCGCCGGGCCGGAAACGATGGAGACGAAGATCTTCGGACGGCTCACCGCGTGGCAGAACTGGATCTTTCAGCGCCCCAACGCGGTCGGCGAGCGCGGCGCGTTGACGGTGTACGGCCGCGAAGGCCGGCCCCACTTCGACTGGAAGCGGACCTGACCGCAGGGCTCGCGCTCAGGCCCCTCCACTTCGAGATGTCGAGGACGCCATGATTTCTCACGATCGCATTCCCAACAACGTGGACCTGGCCGGCAACAAGCGGCTCCAGCGCGCACTCGAGCATTGGCAGCCGGCGTATCTGGACTGGTGGCACGACATGGGGCCGCAAGGGTTCCAGGACCACCATCAGGTCTATCTGCGCACGGCCATCAGCGTCGATGCGTCCGGGTGGGCCCACTTCGACTACGTCAAGCTGCCGGAATACCGGTGGGGGATCTTTCTGGCCGAACCGACGGCCGATCGCCGGATCGGCTTTGGGGATTTCAAGGGCAAGCCGGTTTGGCAGGAGGTCCCCGGCGAATTCCGCAACCCCCTGCGTCGACTCATTGTCCTGCAGGGCGATACGGAGCCGGCCAGCGTCGAGCAGCAGCGCCAGCTCGGCGCGCACTGTCCGAGCCTGTACGATCTGCGCAACCTGTTTCAGGTCAACGTCGAGGAGGGCCGCCACCTCTGGGCCATGGTCTACCTCCTGCATTCGTACTTCGGGCGTGACGGGCGGGAAGAAGCCGAAGCGCTCCTCGAGCGTCGGAGCGGGAACACGGATTCTCCACGGATGCTCGAGGCGTTCAACGAGCCGATCGACACCTGGCTGGACTTCTTCGCCTTCACGATGTTCACCGATCGGGACGGCAAGTCGCAGCTCCTGTCGCTGTCGGAGAGCTCGCTCGACCCGCTGTCGCGCACGACGCGTTTCATGCTGACCGAGGAGGCGCATCACATGTTCGTCGGCGAGGCGGGCATCGCGCGCATCCTGGAGCGGACGTGTCAGTTGATGAAAGAGGCGGGCTTTTCGGAGGACGTGAGGAAACTCGGAGGCATCGACATCCCGCTCATTCAGAAGTTCGTCAACTTCTGGTTCAGTCAGAGCCTCGACCTGCATGGCAGCGAAGTCTCGAGTAACGCCGCCAACTACTTTGCCAACGGGCTGAAAGGCCGGGCCGAGGAGGACAAGCACGAGGACGACCACATCCTCGACGGCCAGGTCTACCTGCTCGACCTGTTGAACGATGACGGAGCCATCAGTCGGCAGGAGGTGCCCCTGCGCAACGCCCTCAACGAAGTGCTGCGCGACTGGTATGTGGGCGACTGCCAGGCGGGAGTGGACCGCTGGAACACACGCGTGCTCGAGGCCAGTGGCGTGCCCGACCGCATCTCGTTGCCGTCCCGAAAGTTCAATCGCCGCATTGGCGTCTATGCCGGTCGCCATTTCGACCCGGCCGGCCATCCGCTCAGCCGCGAGGAGTGGGAACGGCGCCACAGCGAGTGGCTGCCGACCGCCGCGGACAAGGCGTATCTGCGGAGCATCCAGGTCAAGCCGGTCTACCAGCCCGGGCAGTTCGCCAACTACATCGCGCCGCCCCCTCGGGGCATCAACCGCCAGCCGATCGATTTCGAGTACGTCCGGTCGGAAGAATGAGGCGACCCCTGTCGCGCATGACGTACTCGAAAATCGCCTTCACCGCCACCGACGGCGTCGCCGTCATCGAGCTCCGTCATTCGAGCAGGCCCACGACATCGGACTTGTGACTGACGTCTGGGGAGAGGACGAGCTGAGGGGCCGCAGCTTTCGCGACGCGTTGCTCGCCTATGCCAGCCAGTTCACCCCGCCCCATCGCGCCAGCCGTGCCGTGGGTCACATCAAACGCGCCGTACAGTCGGGAGCCGGGATGAGCCTGACCGACGGCCCTCGAACGTGAGCTTCAGCAGCGCTTGTTTCGAGACGAGCGACGCCAGAGAGGGCCTTCGCGCACACCTCCAGAAAAAAACGCCGCGGTTTTCCGGTAGCTAGAGGCACGGGGATCGCGCGACCGGTGCCGTCACCGCGAGGCTCGACGGGGAGCGGACCGCCACCGGCCGCTCGTCGGATCACTGGACGATGATCTGACCTTGCAGAGAGGCGACGGTCGGCAGGTTGTGGTCGTGAAACCCGCACGTGCGGACGACGGTCAGATTCCCCGTCAACTTGGTCTGCCCGGGCTGGATGAAGCCGACGTCGTCGATGCCGGGACAGTCGCCATGCTGCGGGTGAGGATCCGAGTTCATTTCGTGGGCGCGCGTGTCGTTGTTGATGAAGGTGACGCGGGTGCCGGGGCTGACGGTCAGCCGCTGCGGGTTCACGCCCGCCGCGGTGATGGTGATGGTGGTCCCGCCGGAGGGTGGCGGGGTCGGAGTCGTTGGCGGGGAGGGCGTTGTCGGCGTCATCGTCGAGCCACCCCCGCCGCCACATCCCGAGAGGGCCACGACCGTGGCCACGATGCACATGCCAGCTAATCTCATTGTTTCCCCATCTGGTCCACGCGTCGCGAACCGTCATCCGGCATCGACGTGCCGTCCGTGCTCATTGGACCGTCGAGCCCCCCGCCGGGTTGAATCGACGCTCGCGTCGCCGTGCCGATCGCACACGATCTTACCGTGCCCAAGGCTCCTGCTGGCGCGTTCGATGCACCTGGGCATCCTTGTCAGAAGAACTTCCGTGAAATATTGAACCCCAGGTACCAGTCGTCGTTGTCGCCGCCGCCCCGCGCGATATCAGCGAGCGTCGTCCCGAAGCTGTTCGAGAAGTTGAGCTGGAACGCGTGGCCGCCCGCTCGCTTCTCGATGCCGAAGCTCACGTGGGTCACGCCGGGATCGTAGCCACCGACTCGAGGAGCACCTTCGACGACCAGGTACACCGTCGGCCGGATTCGAAGGCGAGCGCCCAAACCGATGATGACCGTGTCGTTGTCGTCGACGATCTCTCTCGGCAGCGTGTTGGTGTTGTTCACCCAGAACGGCTCGACGTACAGCGCGGCACGTTCGCCGAGTTCACGGGAGAGGAGGACGCCGAGGCCCGGCGAATAGCTGTCCCTGAAGTTGTTGGTGCCTTCCGCGGTGGCC
>JBQTIE010000237.1:0-4755 GCA_052389315.1 Acidobacteriota bacterium | reverse complement strand
AGGACGCGAGATTTCCACAAGCGTCCACAGCCATTCCTTTCTTCAGCAAGAACGAAGACAACGAACAACTACAGCGACGGTGGTCCAGATTTACGCGGTTTCAGGTGAGCGGTGACACCTGATGCCGGGAAAGGACGGCGGCGGGTTCGTCGTGACGACGTTGCTCGGCATTGTCGGCGCGGTCGTGGGAGGGTATCTCGGGCAGGCGCTTGGCCTCTATGAGTCGGGTGCCGGTGTCGGGTTCTTCATGGCGCTCATTGGCGCGATGATCGTGCTCTGGGTGCACCGCGCGATGACCCGAAAGTAGGCCGGGCTGAAGCGTGGCCAGGCCCGGTTCGCCCTGGCTCAGGAACTCGGCGAGTCCAAGGCAGATCTTCGCGTTTGATGCTGGCGTTGTGAAGCGATGAAGCGAGAACGACCGCGGTTGGCAGCGTGATGCCACGCCACCGAGCGGACCGGCGGTAGCATCAGCCTGCTGAGCCGACGGCGGCCGGTGCGATCATGACACGCCGCGGCTGAAGCCGCAGGCGTTGGGCCGCCAAGTCGTGGAGTTCATTGACGAGCCTGGGGGTTGCCTCGGCTCGTCTCCGCAGAGAACACGCGCGCACACTCGCCGCCAGCCGGGCGCCTTGGCTACTGGGCCGCTGTTTTCGTCACAGATACAGCACTTCGGTAGGCTGTATACCCCATAAGGGCCAAGCCAATCCCCATCAGAAAAAACACTGTCAATCCGATCGGCGTGTCTCCACGATTCCAGTTGGTCACCGACGGGAAGTAGTGCGCGTAAAGCGAATGCGGCACGACGAGCCATGCCGTAAACGCGCATCCGATCGCAAGCGGCACGCCGCGTGCTGCGCCTTTCAACCCGAGACCGAGGAGAAGGAATCCGGGTGGCTGCAGGAACACCCACGTCCCTGCCAGGAGATTCATCGTCAACCCCGAATCACTCGCGCCAAACACGGTTCCGAGCACATTCACGGCTAACCATGCAACGAACGCCGCGAGCAGGAGAACGAACCCTGCGCGACCGGCCTTGTGTGCACGTGGTCCCTGTTGTGCGTAGAAGGCCAGCAGGCTGACGATGAACAGAATGGACAGGGCAATGTGGCCATAGCCGCGAACCACAGTCCCGGCATCAACATTCACGACGAGTGACCCGGCCCAGACAACGCCACCGAGGACGCCGGCAAGACCCATCCAACGAATCTGCCTGGGAGAAAGAGCCATGAACGCATTCCTCCTTTCGAGATCACCGCCATGTCGCATGTGAATCGCTTCGAAGCGCCAGCTCAAATCGTGCGGAACACCCATGAGGGCTCGGAGGACCATCTCCATCGCCGCGACAGCACGAGGCGTGCCCCTCTCACGCGCATCACTCGCGTGCTCCCAGAGATCGGAACTCATCTCGGTGCGCCGAGTCTCCCGCAAATCCTCTGGCACACCGAGCGTGTACACGCGCACCCATGCACGCACGACGGCCATGGCAATCGGGAGCCCACGGGTCATGGCATCCTCAAGCCTTCCTTCAGTGAACGCACCCTGGCGCCGGCGGGCTGCGGTGCGCGCACGCGACGGAGGGCGATTTCAGATAGTGCCGTCAGCCGATAGAGCCGTCGCCGCGGCCGGCTTTCTTTTGCTGCTTCGTGAGGGTCTTCCCAGAAAGCCTCGATCAACTTCGCCCGCTCCAACCGGTGCAACGCACGGTAAAGCGTGCCATGTGCGGTAAGCAGTCGGCTATCGGATGCCGACTTGATCATCTTTGCGAGTAGGAATCCGTGGAACATCGCGGTTCCGCGTCGCTGGAGCGCGACGGCGGCTTCCAGGATCGATATTTCCAACGGAATGAGCTGGTCGGGTTTCCGACGCATGGCCCATCACAATAAGCAGATATCTGCCGTTTGTCAAGGGTGCGATGACGCCGTCCGGACGCCAACCGCCCTGACCCTTGGAGCTATGGGGCGCTGATGCGCGTGCGCGTCCTCGATCCCCTTGTCATGTCGAACACGCGGACCTGGCCTTGACCGGCGTTCAGAAGGAGGGCATGCACTGGCTGCTGCGCAACCTCCTGCCCGCGCCACACGCGGCTCGCTCGCTGAACGTGCGGGTCGTCGATGAAGCCGGTCTCGCCACGCTCGCCGGCGCCGACGTCCGTCTGCTCGTCAACGGCACCCAGCTGCCGCTCGGCACGCGTCTCGTCGATGCCGGCAGCGGGTACAACTCGCAGAACGACGCGCCGCTGCATTTTGGCGTCCCGGCCGTTTCGCAGGTCTATCTGCAGGCAAGCATCCGCCGGCCGGGACGCGGATTCGTGGCGACATCGCCGGCCATCACGCTGTCAGAGGCACGGCCGCGTGTACGAGTTTCGGCTGCCGGCGAACCGGCGCTGAACAGCCTGCACTAACGGCCTGCCGAACGCGGATCGCTGGCCTGATCGTTTCCGATTCCGGGCCAGCGTGGGGCTCGCCTCAATGCCGTCCGGATTGCAACACGTCGACTGGGCTTCGCGGCGTCCTCAGCTCCTTGACCATGTGTGTGTAGACCCTCCTGTGCGACCGCCTACAGAGGATGATGTGTACGCATGTGATGGGTCGTGGGGTGTTGGGTCTGGAGTCCGGCCGATCTACTGGCGGGACGTGGGCACGGCGCGCGGCGGCGCCAAGGGCCCGGGTGGTTGTGGTCGGATCCTGACAACCTCTGCAGCCAAGGGAATCGCGTCGGGTGGCAGCCTGTGTGGTTGTATCATGGCGCCGTTTCGGCAGTTGCTCCGACCGCTCGATGGACGTCGGGCATGGTCCTTAGCCGCGGCGCCTGCAAGGAAGGACCGCTCGAAATGGGCTGACCGCTTTGCAGTCCATTTGGATGTTGAACGAAACCGCTGATCGCGGTAGGTGTCCTGCCTGATTCGCGAAGCCATCGTCGAAGTTCTTCGACACACACAATCCCTCTGATCGACGTGGACTGAGTGATCGTGCTCAGTCCGTCGGAAGACGGAGGTGTGTGATGACCGAGTTGCGCCGACGGATGGACGACGACATGGTGGCGCGGGGGTTTGCCGAACGGACGCGCGAATCATATCTCTGGGCCGTGACGGGTCTGGCGCGGTTCTATCGCCGGTCGCCCGATCACATTTCAGACGAGGAGGTACAAGCGTATCTGGTCCACCTGCTGCGCGAGCGGCAGCGGTCTTGGAGCACGTGCAATGTGGTGGCCAACGGGCGGCGTTTCTTCGACCACACGACCCTGAAGCGCGACCGCACGACGTTCACGATCCCGGCGCCGCGCCAACGGCAGAAGCTCCCCGCGATTCTGAGCCGAGAAGAGGTCGAGCAGGTGATCGCGCACGCACCGAATCCAAAGCATCGCACGATGCTCCTCACCACGTACGCCGCGGGCTTGCGGCTCAACGAAGTCTTGCACCTTCGGGTCACCGACATTGATGCGGCACGGATGACGATTCGCGTTGAGCAAGGCAAAGGCGGCAAGGACCGATACACGGTGCTGAGGCCGCGCTTGCTGCAAGAGCTTCGCGGGTACTGGAAACTGGCGCGCCCGCGCACGTGGCTGTTGCCTTCTCAAGAGACCGGGCAGCCCATGGATCCCAGTGCGCTTCAACGGGCCTACCCCATGGCGAAGCTGCGCGCGGGGATCACCAAACCGGGCGGCATTCACGGACTCCGCCACGCCTTTGCGACGCACCTGCTCGAGGCCGGCGTTGACACCCACACGATCCAACGCCTGCTCGGCCACGGCTACATCAGCACGACCACGCGGTACTTTCAATTGACGCGTCACACGGAGGTCGGGCCTGACTCGCCGCTCGACCTCCTGGCGCGCTTCGCACCGCCGCCCCAGAGCTGACCGTGTGCGCCGTGCCAGACGGCACGGCAGACGCGGTCGCCCGTCCCCGGCTCGAGCTGGCGGAGATCGTCCGACAGTACGGCGACGCCTATCGACGCACGCACCGGCTCACGTCGGTGCAGCACCGAGCCCTGCGGGCCATCGTGGCCTGCCGCACGGCCGCGCTCGGCGGCCATCGGGAGACGTGTGACCGCTGCGGCGTGATCCGGATCACCTACAACTCCTGTCGCAATCGGCATTGTCCGAAGTGTCAGACCCTCACCAAAGAGCGGTGGCTCTCCGCGCGCAAGGCCGACCTGCTGCCCATTCCGTACTTCCACGTCGTCTTTACGCTGCCGCACGACCTCAACGCACTGGCGCAGGGCAATCCGCGGGTGATCTATGCGCTCCTCTTCCGTGCGGCGGCCGACACGCTCCTCACCTTCGGGCGCGATCCGCGGCACCTCGGTGGCACCATCGGGATCACCGCAATCCTCCACACCTGGGGCCAAACGCTCACGCAACACCTGCATCTCCATTGCCTCGTCACAGGCGGCGCCGTTTCGTTAGACCGCACGCGGTGGATCGGCGGGCGCGCGTCTTTTTTGTTTCCGGTGAAGGCCCTCTCGACCGTCTTCCGCGCGAAGTATCTCGCCGCCTTGCGACAGGCATTCGCCACGGACGAACTGCACTTCGCCGCTGGCACGGCCGATTTGGCCGATCGCCCCGCCTTCACTGAGTTTCTCCGTCGACTGCGCGCCCTCACCTGGATCGTGTATGCGAAGCGGCCCTTCGCCGGCCCCGAGCAAGTCCTCAGCTATCTGGGTCGCTACACGCATCGTGTCGCCCTGTCGAATGATCGGCTCATCGAGCACCCTGACGGCCACGTCCGATTCCGCTGGAAAGACTACGCCGACC
>JBQTIE010000236.1:0-59239 GCA_052389315.1 Acidobacteriota bacterium | reverse complement strand
GGCTGGTACGGGGACGTGTACACGGACCTGATCCCTGACCGCGTCGAAACAGGACTCATCGTCGGCACGGCGGCCGACGCGTTGAGCGCGGCGCACGTGGCGGCGCGGCTTGCGCTCGAGACCACGGGCGTCACGCTGCCCATTGCCAAGGCGGACGACGAGGTGCGCGACCCCTCGCGCGAGCAGAACCCGATACTCGTCGGCCGCACCAATCGGCTCGTGGGAGACCTCGAGAAGATCGGCCGCGCGCGGTTGAACGATCTCGCGCCCGGCGAGGGGGTCGTGCAGATCGTGCCCAAGGCTTTCGGCAACCTCACGGCCACCGTCGTCGCGGGCGCGGATGCCGCCGGTACGGAAGCCGCGAGCCTGTATCTCGCACGCCACGTGCCGTACGTCTGGGACAATCGCCGCGGCGCCTATTCCTTCGGCGATCTTCGAACTGAAATCGGACACTTCTTCGGCAGCAAGAGCGCGGCGGGCCAGGCCTCGCAGGCCCTTCGCGAGCTGGACCTGCTGCTGGCGGATTGGCAGGCGGCCGAGCGCGGCGGATCGCCGCCCGCCGAATCGGTCGACGTGCGCGTCTTCCTCGACTCTCCCAACGCGGCCTTCGATACGTTTCTGAGCGGCCGTTTGAAGGAGGTGCTGAAGAGCGCCGCCGCGACCGTCAAGTCAGAAGCAATTACGGCGCCGACGGCCGTCATCGACGAGACTATCGAGGTGCCGTGGGAAGTGGACGACTTCTGGGCGCGATTCCGGAAGGACGTGCTGCCGCACGTCAAGGCCGGCGCGAGCGTGACGCTCGAAGCGCGCCTCAGCGAATCGCCCGACTACCGCAGGACCCTCGAACAACAGGTGGGGGCCGAGCTCGCCAAGTCGGGAGCCGCCAACCCGAAGGTCGCGATCCTCTCCGCCTACAAACAAGGCTATCTGTGGCTCACCGAGCGGGTGATTCCCGAGCTCAAGGGTAAGGGCGTTCGCGCCGTCCACATCACCGCCGCCGAGTACACCCCGGACCTGTCGAAGAAATACAAGTTCTACCAGGTGCCGAGCCGTTGGCTCCACGAACTGTACCCGGTGGACGAGATCTTCGCGCGGGAACTGGGCCTGCCGAAGGAGCAGTTCACGCTGGAGCTTGGCCGGCCGGCGCCCGCAAGCGTCGGCGCGACGGCCACCACCGCGGCCACGGCACCGGGCGGCGAGCCCAGCGAAATCTACGCGCTCGAAGCGCGGGACGCGAGCGGCAAGGTCGTGCATCGTGCCTCGTTCAGTCCCAAGTTCGTCGAGCGCGAGTACCTCGACAAGTTCCCCGGCTGGTCCCGCGTCGACGTGACGACGGGCTGGCTGCGGGCGGACATCGATGGCCGGACAGTCGCCGACGCCAGAATCCAGACAGACCCCGAACGCTTCTGGGATCACTATCAGGGCAAGGTGTTGCCGCGGGTGTACGACCACGTGATGCGCGTCACCGACAACCGGCCGCTCCCGGACAAGCAGCCGTTTCACCGCGACCTCGACGTCGAGATCTGGATGAGCGAGCCAGACTTCCGCATCGGCGTAGACGAGGAGCTCGTCTCGTCGCTCGAATCGCTCCACGAAGACTTGTATTTCGTGACGCTTGACTTCTTCGACGCGCTGGGACGGACGACGACGAGACGTCGGCTCGCGGCCCCCGGCAAGATCTTTCCCATCATCCACCCCGAGCAGCGCGGCAAACCGGGCAGGGCCCGCGTCCTCTTTGCCGGCAACGCCGCCACCGGCCCTCGACTCGAGGTCCGGCGGACCGTGAAGGGCGGTGACAAACCGGAGACCATCCGTCGCGAGCTGGGACGGATCGAGACCAGCGCGGCACAGGCGCTGCGTGTCGTGGCGCGCGCCGACGGGGTCAGCGAAATCGAGCTTGCCGTCGAAGCCCGAGACGACAGAGAAGCGGCGCGCGCGGCCGACGCGCTCGACGCGCTCGGCCGGCTGCACGCGGCGGGCCTCTATCCCGAGGCGCTGTCCCTCGACAGGGTGGACCGCGTGGCGGTCGCAATCGGGCTGAAGGAGGTGCAGACGCGTCGGGTCCTGGTGACGACCGGCAAGTCCGCGGTTTCCAACGTGCGCACCGCCGCGGCCAAGCCGACCAGCCCGCTGGTCACCTGGGACCACGTCATCGGCCCAGACGAGTCGGAGGAGCTCATCGGCAAGCTCGCGGCCTTCCCGGAAATCAAGGCCTACCGGGCCGGTCGCTCGTATCGCGGTCGGGATATCTCGGTCGTCGAGGTGACCTTGCCCGCACCGGGAGAGCTGGTCTCGCTCGCCAAGCTGACCACGCTCAAGCCGACGATCTTCATCACGGGCCGTCAGCATGCCAACGAGGTGTCGTCTACGAGCCACATCCTGCGGCTCGGGGAGCTGCTCGCCACCGATCCCAGTTACCGCGACCTCCTCAAGCGGGTCAACATCGTCCTCCATCCGGTGGAGAACCCGGACGGCGCGCAGATGGCGTACGAGCTGCAGAAGCTGACGCCGACGCACATGCTGCACGCCGGTCGGTACAGCGCGCTCGGCATGGACGTCGCGTCCCAGGTGGGGCTGGCGGATCCGCTGTTGCCAGAGGCGCTCGTGCGCGGGCGCGTCTGGATGGACTGGCTGCCCGACATCTACCTCAACCCGCACGGCTACCCGTCGCACGAGTGGGTGCAGCAGTTTGCCGGCTACGTGCCGCCCGGCTTCAGGTCCTATTGGACGACGCGTGGCTGGTACACGTCGGTCAGCGGCTTGCGTGACCCGCGCAATCCCGAGCATGGCGATGCCGTCGGCGCGATTCGCGAGGCCATTGTCAGGGAGATCAACAGCCACGCGGACGTGCGTGACATGAACCTCCGGAGCCAGGCGCGCTATCGCCGATGGGCGTTCGGGTTTGCGCCGTGGGTGTACAGCCAGGAGATCTACAAGGACACGGCGATCTATTACACGGATCTCGAATCCGGCGAGCCGCGAGGATCCCGCCGGGCCGGCGTCGGCGGCTTCGGGGGCGGGGGCGACGGAGGGGGCGCGGGCGACTCTCGCTTCTCGATGGCGCGCTGGCCCCAGGTGACGTTCATCTCGGGCGGCACCGAGGCGCCGGATGAGACCGCCCAGGGTGATTGGCTGACCCTCGTGACCAAGCCGGGATTCTCGTTCCTGATGGCCCATATCAAGTATCTGCGTGACGGCCAGTACGCCGTCGAAAGAATCGAGGAAGGGGGTCAGCGTGACAGCACGACGCTGACGCTGCTGCGCGTGCGCCCCGTGAAACCTGGCGCGTCGGCTCCTCGGACCACCAACGGCACACGATGAAGGGACACAGAGAGGCGTCTATGTTCACTCGCATCCGGATCGCAACCCTTGTCTTGGCGGTAGGAGCGTTCGCCCAGATCGCCGGTGAGGCGTTCGCGCAGAACGCACAGGTCACCGGAACGCTGAGAGATCAGAGCGGCGGCGTCCTGCCCGGAGCGACCGTGTCGGCGCGCAACCAGGAGACCGGCCTCACGCGGACGGTGGTGGCCGAGGGCAGCGGCGAGTATCGGCTCCCGGGCCTGCCGCCGGGCCGTTACACGGTCACCGCCGAGCTCCAGGGGTTCAGCACCGAGTCGCGTCAGGACCTGACGCTCGTGATCGATCAGACCGCCGTCATCGACTTCCTCCTGAGGCCGGCGGCCCTGGCCGAGACGATCACGGTCACAGGCGAATCGCCGCTGGTCGACACGCGGGCATCGACGGTGGCCACGAGCGTGACCAACGACCAGATTCAGGATTTGCCGGTGGCGTCGCGGCGGTGGATCGACCTCGCGATGCTGACGCCCGGCGTGTCACAGGACAACATCCGCGGCTTCTTCTACCGCGGCAACGTGAACATCGGCGCCGGGACGCGGGAGTATTCCAACGGCTTCGTCGTGGACGGCGTCAACAACACGTGGGCGCAGATGGGCGAACCGCGCCAGAACTTTGCGATGGACTCCATCCGTGAGTTCCGGGTCTCCCAGTCCACCTACAAAGCCGAGTACGGGCTGGCCACCGGGGGCCTGCTCACGGTGGTCACCCGCTCGGGCACCAACGAGCTGAGCGGGTCGGCGTTCAACTTCTTCCGGGACAAGTCGCTCACGGCTCGCACGGTGTTCGAGCGCGAGCGTCCGGACTTTCGTCGCTGGCAGTACGGTGGCACCCTCGGCGGGCCCATCGTGCGCAACAGGACCCATTTCTTCGGCGCGGTGGAGTACACCGACGAGAATCAGTTCTTCACCGTCAACGCCGGGGGGCGGTTCCCGCAGTACGAGGGCACGTACCTGAGCGACCAGTATCGCTGGACCTACACCGCGAAGGTCGACCACCAGATCTCGCCGAGTCAGAGCCTGTTCGCGCGCGTGGCGCAGGAGGTGGAGTATCGCCCGATCATCACGTCGGGCGGCCGTGTGCATCCAACCAACAGCTTCGATTTCGGGGTGCCGCGCGATTCCTATGTCGGCGGACACACCTGGATTCTCGGCCCGCGCCTCCTGAACGAGCTCCGCGTGCAGTACGCGTACGCCAAGTATGAAGTCGCGCCGCCCTACAGCCACGGGTCGTGGGAGCCCGGCTACTTCGGGCGCGATCGCCTGGATTTCTGCACGGCGATTTTCAACTATCCCTCGCTGGGACTGGGCGGGTGCGGCAACAGCCAGATGGGCCCGGAACGCCGCTGGCAGATTCGCGACGACCTGGGGTGGACCGTCGAGATGGGCGGCATGCACCAGTTCAAGGCGGGAGTCGATCTCAGCGTCATCTCCTTCCGTGGAGACAATCTCGGCTCGCCACTCGGCTCATGGACCTTCCCGCGCGATGCCGAGTACGACGCAACCGATCGATCCACGTGGCCGACGCAGTGGGTGAGCACGCTTCCCACCTACGGCGAGATCCCCGTGAAGCACGTCTCGACCTACGTCCAGGACGACTGGTCGGTGGCGCGCCACCTGACGGTGAACCTGGGGCTGCGCTACGACCTGCAGTTCGGGTCGTACAACGAGAATCTGTCGACCCTGCTCTCGCGCATCGCCGACAAGCTTGGTCCGCAGTTCGGGCAGTACCCGTTGGGGATCCCCTTCCACGAGGGCGCCGACAGCCGCGGTGATCGCAACAACTTCGGCCCGCGCGTCGGGCTGGCCTGGGATGCGACCGGCGACGGGCGCACCAACGTGCACGCCGGCTACGGGCTCTTCTACGACAACATGCGGACGCTCGTGAACTTCGGCGAGCTGACCTGGCCGCAGAGCCGCCAGATCATCATCAGCAACCCGAGTTTCCCCGACGCCTTGCTCGGCCGCTCGCGCGATCAGTTCGTCTCGACGGCACCGCCCAACATCACCGTCATGGACAACGACAACGTCAGCGCCTATGCCCATCAGGTGAGCACGGGCGTCTCGCGCATGCTCGGCCGTGACCTGTCGGTGGGCGCCGACCTGATCCTCGTCTACCGTCGTTCGGACCGCGATACCGTGGATCTCAATCTTCCCAATCAAGTGACCCGCGTGCGCCAGTATCCGCAGTTCGCGCGGGTGAATTTCTGGCAGCCCACGGCGGACAACGATTACAAGGCGCTGCTGCTGAAGGTGGACAAGCGGCTGAGCGATCGCTACCAGTTCCTCGTCTCCTACACCCTCAGCAACAGCGTGGATCGCAGTTTCCAGAACGTCTACGGCGACCGCTACGGGTTCTTCAAGCTCGAGTCGCCCGGGCAGGCCGATCGGCGGCACCGGCTCGTGACGAGCGGGATCGTCCAGCTCCCGTGGGACCTGCAGTTCTCTGCCATTGCCGACTTCCGGTCGAGCCTGCCGATGAACCCGACCAGCGGCATCGACATCAATGGCGATGGCTACTCGATTGACCTGCCTGGCGGCGTGACGCGCTTCAGCGGGTGCCGCACGCTCGACCTCGAGGCCGTCAATGCGTTCCGGCGGTCACGCAACCTGGCGGCCGCCAGTGAAGTGGCCTGCCCTGGGTTCGCCAACCTCGACCTGCGGCTGTCCAAGTCGTTCCGCGTCCGGCAGTCGCAGGACGTGGAGCTCATCGTGCAGCTGTTCAACGTGGCCAACCGCGCCAATTACAATGTGCCGAGCAACAACATCACGGCCGGGACCTTCGGGCAATCCACGTCGCTGCTGCCCAACATCAATGCGCCGTCGCGGCAGGTGGAGCTCGCGCTCCGGTATCGGTTCTAGAGTCGCCGCGGACCCGGGTTCATGACGATTCGGCCGCGCCGAGCGCGGACGAGTTGTTCATCCGTGTGCGAGCCCGCTTGGTCTGAACTGGAGATGCTTGTAGGATCCGTGCATGAAATACGCTGCCCTGCTTGGGTGGATGCTGCTGGCGACGACCGCCGGCGCCCAGTCGCCGACGCTCCGCTTCGATGCCCCGAAGGAATGGGCCTCTGGCCCCTCCACCGCCATGCGCGCCGCGCAGTACAGCCTGCCGCGTGCGGCCGGGGACACCGAAGACGCCGAACTCATCCTCTACTACTTCGGTGGGTCCGGAGGGTCGGTCGAGTCCAACCTCGAGCGCTGGCTGGGACAGATCGAACAGCCGGACGGGCGGTCATCGAAGGCCGTGGCGAAGACCTCGACGCTCACCGCCAACGGTTTGAAGATCACCGTGCTCGACGTCTCGGGGCGCTACGTCGCCGAGGTGGCACCCGGCGCTCCCGCCCGACACAACAAGGCCGGGTTCCGTCTCAAGGCAGCCGTGGTCGAAACCGCCAAGGGGCCGTACTTCGTCAAATTGACGGGACCGGCGAAGACGATCGCCCGGTGGGACGCGGCCTTCGACCTCTTCCTCAGGAGCGCGGCCTACCGATGAGGACTTGCGAGTCCTCCAGCAGGGAATCGCCCGCGACGCGTCGCGGTCCGGCGACGCACGCCACCTGAGGAGCCGCCGCACCTGAGGAGCCGCCGCCCCCCGGCGTCCTAGAACCTCGGCAGCAGGCTGGAAAACCCATCGGCCGGCGCCGACACCGGAATCTTGAAGAGCTCGGCCGTATTCTCGGACAGGATGCGCCGCCGATCCTCGGGCGGCAGCTTCAGCTCGTCCATGAACTCCAGATACGACTCCATCGTCGAAATCGGCCAGTCGGTGCCGAAGAGGACCTTCCGGGGGTTCACGCCCCAGATCAGCATCTCCTGCAACTGACGGCGCATGTAGTTCTCGAAACGGTCGCTGAAGTTGCCGAGCACGAGCCCGGAAATATCGGCCCAGACGTTCGCGTTCTTGTAGATCACCTCCATGCAGTCGCGGAGCCACGGGTTGCCGATGTGGCAGATGACGAACTTGACCTTCGGGAAGTCCACGGCCACATCGTCGACGTGCAGGGGATGCGAGTATTTCACCTTGCCCGTCGGCGCATAGGTGTCGCCCGAGTGAATCATCACCGGCACGTCGAATTCCTCCGCGAGGCGGTAGGCCGGCTCCAGCTTGGGATCGGCCGGGTAGAAGGGCTCGTAACCCGGGTAGAGCTTGAGGCCGCGGATCTCGCCGCGCGTGAGAAAGCCGCGGAGCTCGTCCACGGTCTGGTCGGTAAACGCCTTGTAGGAGATTCCGGCAACGACGTGCAGGTTCTTGTGCTCTGCAATCGCCTCAATCACGCGCCTGGTCGACGGTCGTCCGGGCACGTCTTTGTACGAGGTGAGGACGAGGGCGACGTCGATCCGATTGCGCCGCATGGCGCCGCGGAGCTGGCTGAGGCAGTCGCCGAGCGCATCGGTGGTTTCGTCGTGATAGTTGTTCAGGTGCGTATGGCAATCGATGATCATGCGGACCTCAACGACGTGTGTAGCGCGTGAGGATGCTCGCGGCCCACTCTCGCCCGCCCAATCCAAAGGCGAGCGCCAGGCCGAGGCAGATGGCCCCGAACGCGATCTGAAACGCTGACACCAGAATCGTACTCTGAACGGCGAGCTGCTCGGCGGCCATGAACACGACGAACACGAGCACGGCGTATCTGGCGACGGCGGCAATCGGGCCCGCGGCCTCGCTGCCGAGATTGCTCAGGTACGTGTACACGATGCCGCCCAGGATCCGCGAAAACAGCGTGCCGACGACGAGCACGAACACCGCCAGCAGAAGGTTTGGCAGGTAGTTGAACATACGGCGGAGCATGTCTCCGGCCGCGGTCACGCCCAGGCCTTCCAGGACGGCGATGAAGACGCCCAGCAGGATCATCCAATAGATGGCCGACCCCAGCAGGGTGACGGTCGTGAACGGCACGCCGCCCTGCACCAGGAAGTCGTCGATGCCGGCCCGCTCGGCCATTTCGTCGATACGCAGTTGGCGAAACAGGCGAATCACGAGCCGACGAGCGACTTTGGCCGCGAGCCACCCCGCTGACAGCAACAGGATCGCGATCAGCAGCGCGGGCACGAACGCCACCATGACGTTCCACGTGCGTTCCAACGAGTCGAGCAGGGTCTGTGCTTGTTCCATTGGCGGATCCTCGCAGACTCGGGCTCGTCCCGTCTACGGTCCAGGGCCGCCGGGCGCTGGCATGGCGCCGCCGGTGTCTGGCCCCGGTCCATCGGTGGCGTCCGCGGCAAGCCTGGACGCGCCTGACGGCCCCGGCACGGCCAGGGTCATGGCGGCGATCATCGGCGGCAGCCGCCGCGTAGAATGGGCCGACGGTATGGGATTCGAACAGATCTGGCGCTCAGAGCTCGTCCGTATCGGCGGCGAGCCGGTCACCGTCGGGAGCGTGGTTCTCGCCGCGCTCCTCATTGCGATCGGCTACATCGTGTCGAAAGTCGTCAGCCGTGGGATCGCGCGGCTGATGTCGCGTCGTGCCACCCTCGAGTCCGGCGCGGCGCACACCGTCGAGAGCCTCTCCTTCTATGCGCTCTTCATCGCGTTCTTCTTCACCTCGCTCAACGTCGTCCAGTTTCCGTTGACGGTCTTCACCATCGCGGGCGGCGCGGTGGCCATCGGCGTGGGCTTCGGCAGCCAGAACGTGATGAACAACTTCATCAGCGGCCTGATCCTGCTGTTCGAGCGGCCCATCCGGGTGGGCGACCTCGTCAGCGTCGGCGGCACCTACGGGATCGTGGAGTTCATCGGGGCACGGAGCACCCGCATTCGCGCGCCCGAGAACACGCAGATGATCGTCCCCAACAGCTACCTCGTCGAGAACAGCCTGATCAACTTCACGCTGTCGGACGACGTCCAGCGGACGAGCATCGACGTGGGTGTCGCGTACGGCTCGCCGGTGCGGGAGGTCGAGCGCCTGCTGCGGCAGGCCGTCAGCGACCACGACAAGATCCTCAAGGACCGTGAGCCCAAGGTGCTGTTCGCATCGTTTGGCGACAACGCCCTCCTCTTCGAAGCGCTGTTCTGGCTGCGGGCGCGCTCCATGCTGGAACGCCGGACCGTGCAGAGCGAGATCCGCTTCCGCGTGGACGAACTGTTTCGTGAAGCGGGCATCACGATTGCGTTCCCGCAGCGTGATGTGCACCTCGACACGCTGCGGCCGCTTGCAGTCCACCTGGTCGATGCCCGCCCGGGCACACGCGGGTCATGACTCCGCGCGTCGCGAGCTTCCGCAAGGCGCACCCCTCGGCGGGGGCCCGTCCCGGCACCCTGGTGATCCCCTCGGGCTCCCCGCCGCCCGCCCTCTTTCTCATGCGCTACTCCCCCGAGGGCCTCGAAGAGCGCCCGCTGTCGGGCGCCGGCGAGATCCCGACGGGATTCCCTGACGGCACGGTGACCTGGATCGACGTGCGCGGATACGACGCGATCGAGGACGACCTGGCGGCTGAGAACGTGACGCTCGAGCGCCTCGGGCGCGTGCGGCGGAGTCTCGTGATGCTTCGGCGCATCGCAGCACCCCAGCGGGAGATGGTGCAATCGCTCGTGAAAGACGCGTCGCCGTTCGTCTCACCCGAGGTGCGGGAGTTCTTGCGCGACACCCATGACCACATCGCGCAGATCACCGAGCTCGGGGACGCGTCGCGCGAGCTGGCTGGCGCGTTGTCGAACGAACTGCTCTCGATGGTCGGCCACCGCACCAACGAGGTCATGAAGATGCTGACGCTCATGGCCAGCATCTTTATTCCGCTGACCTTCATCGCCGGCATCTACGGCATGAACTTCGAGTACATGCCCGAGCTCGACGAGCGCTACGGATACTTCATCGCCCTCACGGTGATGATCGTGGTCGCCTTCGGCATGATCGTGTATTTCAGATACCGGGGATGGACGGGTGCCCGCAGAGCACGGCGCCGAGCCCGTCGCTCCTGACCCGCCTGGCCCCCTCGCACTCGCCACGGTCCAGCCGTCTCCGGGTCTCACACTCGCCTCGCCGCGTCAAACTGCTCAGGCTGGACGGCTTCGCCCCCTCCAAGCGGGCCAGACCTCGAGCCTGGCCGGGCGGAACCGCCGCGTGCGGTTTGTCGCCAGCCCGAGGCGGAGCCTCGCTAGAATCCGTTCATGCGCCACCTCGCCGCCGCGTCCCTTGCGTTGTCGATCGCTCTGCTCGCCGTGGCGGCCGACCGGCCGTCGGCGCAGGGCGGTCCCCTTCGGTTCAGCATCGCGCTGCCCGCGACGGAGACCGCGCCTGTCGACGGGCGGCTCCTCCTCGTGGTGTCACGGCTCGGTGATCTGGAGCCGCGGTTTCAGGTGAGCGAGGGGCCCACCGGCCAGCCTGTCTTCGGCATCGACGTCGAAGGCTGGAGCCCCGGCTCGCCGGCCGTGATCGACGGCGGCGTCCTCGGCTTTCCCCTCGACAGCCTCCACGACATCCCACCAGGCACCTACACGGTGCAGGCGTTGCTTCACCGGTACGAGACCTTTCGCCGGGGCGACGGGCACACGGTGAAGATGCCGATGGATCGCGGTGAGGGTCAGCAGTGGGCGCGGGCGCCCGGGAACCTCTATTCGGCGCCTCGACGAGTGACGCTCGATCCCCGCACGGGCGGCACCGTCGACCTCACGCTCGATCGGGTGATCCCACCCATCGCCCCGCCCAAGGACACGAAGTACATCCGGCACGAACGCATTCAAAGCGCGCTGCTCACCAGGTTCTGGGGTCGGCCGATGTACCTCGGGGCGAACGTGCTGCTGCCGGAGGGCTGGGACACGCACCCGGCGGCGCGCTATCCGCTCTTCATCTATCACGGCCACTTCCCGTACACCTTCACCGGGTTCCGCGAGGAGCCCCCGGATCCGACGCTCAAGCCGGACTACGCGGCGCGCTTTCGACTCGAGGGCTACAACCGCATCCAGCAGCAGTACGCGCACCAGTTCTACAAGGATTGGACGGGCCCCGACTTCCCGCGCGCCCTCGTCATCGAGATCCAGCACGCGACGCCGTTCTACGATGACAGCTACGCCGTTAATTCGGCCAACAGCGGCCCGTACGGCGACGCCATCGTGAGCGAGCTGCTCCCGTACCTCGAGAAGAAATACCGGGGCCTGGGCGCGGGTTGGGCGCGGTTCATGTACGGCGGGTCCACGGGCGGTTGGGAGGCGATGGCCGCACAGATCTTCTATCCCGACCTCTTCAACGGCGCCTATATCGCCTGTCCTGACCCGATTGATTTTCGCGCCTACACGGTCGTCGATCTCTACAAGGACAAGAACGCGTACTATCTCGACGACACCTGGAAGAAGACGCCGCGCCCGGGGATGCGCAATTACCTCGGGCACGTCACCTCCACCCTCGAGGAAATGAACCGGCTCGAGCTGGTGCTTGGCACGAAGACCCGGTCGGGCCAGCAATGGGACGTCTGGGAGGCCACGTATTCGCCCGTCGGCCCGGACGGCTACCCCAAACGCATCTGGGACAAGCGCACCGGTCTGATCGACCGCGAGGTCGCCGCGTATTGGCGCGAGCACTACGACCTTTCCTCCATCCTGCGCCGCGACTGGGACAAGGGCCTGGGGAAGAAGCTCGAGGGCAAGCTCCACCTCTACGTCGGCGACATGGACAACTACTATCTGAACAACGCCGTCTACCTAGTCGAAGAATTCCTGGAGTCCACCACGAACCCGTACTACAACGGCGAGGTCGACTACGGGGATCGCGCCGAGCACTGCTGGAACGGCGACCAGACGCGGCCCAACGCGCTCTCGCGCCTCCGCTACCATCAGATGTTCATGCCCAAGGCGGTGGCGCGGATGCGCAAGACGGCGCCGCCCGGCGCGGATCTCAGCAGCTGGCGCTACTGACCTCGCGTGACTCCGGTCGAAGGTCCGGGAGCCGCGCCCGAGGATCTTTCTGCCTCAGGGCCCGCGGGGTGCGCTACGATCATCGAATGACGCTCGCGATTCTTGCGATGCTTCCGCTGTTGCTCGACGGTGCCGGCCAGGCGGCCCAACCGCGCGCCAAGACCCCACCAGCGGCAACGACGACGGCGACCATTACGGTGACGGATCTCTCCGGGGCTCCGCTCAGGGACGTGCGGGTCAACTTGACGGGCGCACTCGACCGATCGGGATCCACGCAGGCGGACGGCACCGTCAGGTTCGATACGCTGCGAGCCGGCACGTATCGCCTGCGGTTGGCCAAGGACGGTTTCGTGTTGCTCGAGCGCGAACTGGAATGGCGGTCTGGTCAGCCCCCGCCAACTCCGTCGGTGGCGCTGACACCGGCGGAGCCGCCGCCAGCACCGCCCCCACCGCCCGCGCCGGAGCCGCCCAAGACGGCGTTGCTCCCGCCACCGGGGATCCCGGTGTCGATGTCAGTGCCGGACTTCATCGAGAAAAACTTCATTTCGAGCAGCCAGCCGCAGAAGGTGTCCGACGTCGGGTGCAGCGGGCTGGTCAAGACGGTGCTGTGGCAGGTGCGCGAGCCGTGGGAGAACCGGTCACACGCCTCTGCGGACGCGATGCTCTACGTGATTGGCGGCGAAGGCGCGCTCCGGCTGGAAGGTCGCGAGACGTCGCTCAAAGCGGGCAGCTTCGCGTCGGTGCCGCGGGGGTCCACGTATGGCCTGGTTCGACGCGGCCGCAATCCCCTGATCGTGCTGGCCACGCTGGCAGGCGAGCCGTGCGCCCCGTGAGCGCCTGGCCGGAGATCGCGCCAGGGTCGGGCCGTTCTACGCGAGCTGGCCGATTCGCCGGCGGCCTGGCGATCTGACGTTTGACGTGGATTCAGTTTTCGATGCCGGACGATAACGTACTTGCACCTCCACAACCGCCACAGGACTTCATCCGTGAGATTGTCGCCGCGGATGTCGCCGCGGGCCGCCACGGCGGGCGTGTCGTCACGCGCTTCCCACCCGAGCCCAACGGGTACTTGCACATCGGCCACGCGAAGGCGATCAGCCTCGATTTCGGCGTCGCGGCGGAGTTCGGCGGCCGCTGCAACCTGCGGTTCGACGACACCAACCCCGTCAAGGAAGACATCGAGTACGTCGATTCCATCAAGGAGGACGTCCGCTGGCTGGGGTACGACTGGGGCGACCGCGAGTACTACGCGTCGGACTACTACGAGGCGCTCTACGGGTTCGCCGAGGCGATCATCACCAAGGGCCTGGCGTACGTGGACTCCTTGTCCGCCGACGAGATCCGCAATCACCGCGGGACGCTGACCGAGCCGGGTCGCAACTCGCCGCACCGCGATCGGTCCGTCCAGGACAACCTTGATCTCTTCCGCAGCATGCGGGCGGGTGGGTTCCCCGATGGTGCGCACGTGCTGCGCGCCAAGATCGACATGGCGTCGCCGAACATCAACCTGCGCGACCCCGTGCTGTACCGGATTCGCCATGCCGAGCACCACCGGACCGGCAGCGCCTGGTGCATCTATCCGATGTACGACTACGCGCACCCGATCTCCGACGCGCTCGAAGCCGTGACGCACTCGCTCTGCACACTGGAGTACGAAGATCACCGGCCGCTGTACGACTGGGTCGTCGAGGCGGCGGCGACGCCGCATCGGCCGCGTCAGTACGAGTTCGCGCGCCTGAGCCTCAACTACACGGTGATGAGCAAGCGGAAGCTCCTGCAGTTGGTCGCTCAGCGGCACGTGTCCGGGTGGGACGATCCGCGGATGCCCACCATTTCAGGTCTGCGGCGACGGGGCTATACGCCGGAAGCCATCCGGGATTTCTGCGCGCGCATCGGCGTGACCAAGAAGGAGAACCTGATCGACGTTGGGCTGCTGGAGCACTGCGTCCGCGAAGACCTGAATCGGCGCGCGCCCCGCGCCATGGCCGTGCTCAACCCGCTGCGCGTGGTGCTCACCAACTATCCCGAGAGCCAGATCGAGGAGATGGGCGTCGTCAACAACCCGGAGGATGCAGCGGCCGGCACGCGCCAGGTGCCCTTCTCCCGCGTGCTCTACATCGAGCGCGACGACTTCATGGAGAACCCCCCGAAGAAGTTCTTCCGGTTGGCGCCCGACCGCGAAGTGCGGCTTCGCAACGCGTATTTGATCAGGTGTACGGAGGTGGTGCGAGACCAGCACGGCGGCATCGCCGAGTTGCAGTGCACCTACGATCCGGCGACGCGCGGCGGCGACGCCCCCGACGGACGCAAGGTGAAGGCCACGCTGCATTGGGTCTCGGCCGCGCACGCCATCGAGGCGGAAGTGCGGCTCTACGATCGGTTGTTCAGTGTCGCCGACCCCGACAGCGCGTCGGAGAAGGCACAGCGCGACTTCACGAGCTTCCTGAACCCGCACTCGCTCGACGTCCGGCGCGGGTGCCTGGTGGAGCCCAGCCTGGCTCGGGCCGAGGCCGGGAGGCGCTACCAGTTCGAACGGCTCGGCTACTTCGCCGTCGATCCCGACTCGCGTCCCGGGTCACCCGTGTTCAACCGCACGGTGTCGCTCAAGGACTCCTGGGCCAGGATCGCGCCTGAACCCTAGCGAAGCTCCGCCTGAGACCAATCTGTGGCATCTGTGCCGCGTTTGGTCCCCGTGGGGTCGTCGCTGGCGACGGTGGAGGCCTCAAACCGGCAAGAACCCAACGAAGCTCCGCTTCGCTAGGCTCCATATTTCGTTTTGCCCCGCCTCCGGCGGGGCGGACATCTTCTCTGGCCGGTCGAACAACTTGCCTCATTCGTTACGCTCTTGGCCACAGAAGATGTCTAAAGAGCCACCTCCACCAGCGTGGGCCCGAGTACGCGTTCGATCTCACGCGGCGACAGGGCCACGAGAAACCCGCGGCGGCCGCCGTTGATGTAGACGCGCTCCAGATCCAGCACGGTGCGCTCCAGATAGACCGGCAGCGGCTTTCGCGTCCCGAACGGCGAGGTCCCGCCGACGAGGTAGCCCGTGTGCTTGTGTGCCGTGGCCGGCTCGCACGGCGTGACGCTCTTCCTGCCGGCCTGCCGTGCAAGCTGCTTGGTGGAGACCTCGCGATCGCCGTGCATCAACACGATCAGCGGGGCTCCGCCCTCGTCTTGCATCACGAGGGTCTTGATGACGGCGTGTTCGTCCACGCCAAGCTCGCGCGCCGACACCCGCGTGCCGCCATGCTCCTCGTAGCGGTACTCACGCTCGATGAAGGCCACGCGATGTCTGCGCAGAAAGTGGATCGCCGGTGTCGCGGTCGGCACCCCGCTATTCTGCCCTGAGGGCCGTGACCGGTGACACGCGCATCGCTCGACGAGCCGGCACCAGCGTCGCCAGGCCGGCGACCACCAGCAGCATGACGGCGACGGCCACGAAGGTCAACGGATCGGTGGGCGCGATCTCGTAGAGCAGGCCCCGGAGCCCGCGCGTCAACCCCACGGCACCAAGCAGTCCGACGACGATACCGGCGGCGGCCAGGCTCAACCCCTGGCCCAGGATCATCGATAGCACTCGCGTGCGCCCTGCGCCCACCGCCAGGCGAATCCCGATCTCATGGGTCCGTCGCGACACCAGATACGCCAGCACGCCGTAGATCCCCACCGCGGCAAGCACGAGCGCGATGGCGGCGAAGGTCGTGAGGAGAAAGCCGGTCAGCCGCGGTGTCGCCAGCGCGCTCGATACCACTTCGGTCATGGGACGAATGTTCGCCACCGGGAGGCTTGGATCCATCTGCCGCACTTCGGCGCGCACGGGACCGGCCAGCGCGGCGGGATCGCCCGCGGTCCGCAGGACGAGAAACACGTTGCGAATTAGGTTGCCGCCTGTCGCGATGTGCCACTGGCTGTGCGGAACGTAGAACTTCTCCTTGACGAGGCCCGTGACGCCGTTGTGCCGCTCGTCGGCCACAATCCCCACGACCGACACCCACGGATTCTGCGGATTGCCGACGCGCAGCCGTCCGCCCACCGCCTCGCCGTCACGCCAATAGATGCGCGCCATGGTCTCGTTGATGACGGCGACGGGAATGCCGTCGGTGGTATCGGCCGCCCCGAACCAGCGTCCTCGCACGAGCCGTGTCCCCAACGCCTCGAAGGCGCCGTCGGACACGATCTGCCAGTCGCCCTTCGCATTGCGTCCGGGCGATTCTTCGAAGCCCTCGATGTCGAGCCCCCAGTCGCCGATGGTCGTCGCCAGCGGCAGCGCCCGAACGACTCCCGCGTGTTCCACCGCGGGAAGGGCGCGGAGCCTCTCCAGCAGCTGGCGATAGAACATCACAACCTTCTCAGGCGTGTCGTAACTCGCCGTGGGCAAGGCCAGTCGCATCGTCAGGACGTGCTGCGGGGCGAACCCCAGATCGATCCGTCCCAAGGCCGACAGGCTTCGGATCATCAACCCCGCGCCGATCACCAGCACCACGGCCAGCGCCACCTCGATGACCACGAGGGCCCCGCGCAGGCGCTGACGCCGTCCGCCGATGGTGGCCTGATGGCTGCCCTCGCGCAACGACTCGACCAGGTGGGGCCGGAAGGTCCGCCACGCCGGGGCGAGGCCGAAGAGTACGGTGGTCACGACGGCCAGGACGAGCGCGAAGACCACGACGCCGCCGTCGAGCTCGGCCGACATCAGACCCGGCACGCCCACCGGGTCGAGGCCGACCAGCACGCGCAGGCTCGCGGCCGCGAAGGCGAGACCAACGACCGCCCCCGCCAACGCCAGGACCAGGCCTTCGGTGAACAGCTGGCGCACCAGGCGCGCCGGGGTTGCCCCCATGGCCGTGCGTACGGACATCTCGCGCACCCTGACGTCGGCGCGCACCAGCAGCAGGTTGGCCACGTTCACGCAGCCGATGAGCAGCAGAAAGGCGGCGGCCCCCATCACCAGACGCATCGGCGTCCGCAGGTGGCCCCGCACCTCCTCGTCCAGCCCCACGGCGAACGCTGAGAACTGCATGTCTGCGTGATAGTCGCCGCGCTCGGTCAGGCGACGCGTGATCGCGCGCAATTCGTCGGTCGCGGACGCCGCGTTTTGCCCGGGCGCCAGCACCGCGGCCGTGAAATAGCTGTGACTTCCGCGGTCGAGGTTCTGCTCGTCGATCTGCAGGGGACGCCACAGCGCCGTGGGCTCGGCGGCATCGACGGTGTAGTCGGTCGGCAGCCGAAAACCTTGCGGCATGACGCCCACGACTTCGACCGGGACATGGTTGAGCATGATCTTTCGACCGATCACGGCAGGGTCGCCCGCATAGCGGGCGTGCCACAGGGCGTGGCTGAGCACCGCGACCGGCGGTCCATTGGGACGATCTTCAGCGGCAGAGAAGCTTCGGCCCATGAGCGGCGCCGTGCCCAACACCTCGAACGTGTTCGCCGTCAGAAACCCGACGCCGATGCGAATCGGCTCACCGTCGCTTGTGAGGTTCTGTTGACCCGTGGTCCACGCCGCCACGCCGGTCATCGTCTTGCTGAACGCCCGGTAGTCGGCCACCTCCTGCGTCGAGACCCACGTCTTGTCGAAGCTGATCCAGCGGCTCCAGATCATGACCCGGCGATCCGGGTCGGCGTAGGGCAGCGGCGCCAGGATCACCGACCGGACGACCGTGAAGATGGCCGAGGTGGCGCCGATGCCAAGGGCGAGCGTGATGAGCGCGGTGATGGCAAAGCCGGGGTGCTTGGCCAACCCGCGCACCGCGCCCCGCACATCCTGGTGGAGTGTGTCTATCGTCGTCACGCTGGCACCCAGTCCGTTAGACGGGGCCAAGCCTCCCCCGGGTTGCCGACTCGGTTCACTCCCATCGAAAGATCCTGGTCGAGATCGCCGTGAACACGACGAACACCAGCACCAGCGCAGCCACGTCCCCGAGGTGCGGCGCCCACCCCTCCCCATGCCAGATGCCTCGCAGCAGCGACGTCGCAGGGGTCAGCGGCGAGAGGCGCGCCACGACCCGTAGCGCCGGCGGCATCACGTCCAGCGGCACGAACAGCCCCGAAAGACCGAGCATCGGGTAGAAGATCACCGTCCCGACGGGTTGGGCGAAGCGCGCCGTCGGGACGAGGCTGGCAATCAGAAAGCCGACCGACAGGATGCTGATGGTGCTGATCAGCAGCGCGAACGAAAACGACACGAGCGGCACAGCGTCTGGAAGCGGGTAGTCACGACCCGCGAGGATCATCGCCGCCAGCGTTGCCACGGCCATCAGCCCCTTCACCACGACGTGCGCCGTGAGAATCGTGTATGGCCGCAGTGGCGTGGCTCGGAGCCGCTTCAGGATGCCACCTTCGCGGTAGATGGCGATGATCGCCACCAGTGACAGGACGGCGCCGATGGCAATCAACAGCGCCGCGAACACGGGCAGGTCGACCGTCGCAAAGCGCGGCATGTTCGGCGCCGAGGTGCGCATGCGCGGTCCGATCAGCCGGCTCATCACCACGAATACGAGAACGGGCGTGCCGACGGTGCCGATCAGGCCAAGCGGCTCGCGTATGAAGATCTTGGTCTCGAGCCACACCAACGGCCATAGCCCACGCAGCATGCTGGCGCCCCCCTCAATCGCGAATCGTATGGCCGGTGAGCGTGAGAAAGACATCCTCGAGCGACGGGACGTCCGTGCGAAAGTCGCTCACGCGCAGCCGGTGCTCGGCCAGACAACGAATGACCTGCGTCACGAAGTCGTCGCCGAGGCCGCGAATCGTGTATTGCGGGCGACGGTCGAGGACCTCGCTCACGGCGTGAATCTCCCGAAAACGCGCCAGCGCGCCGGGATCCTCGGTGGTCACCGTCACGGTGCGTTCCGGGCAATGGCGGCGAACGAGCTCACCGGGTGCGCCGACGTCCACGATCCGTCCATGATCGATGATCGCCACGCGGTCGCACAGCCGCTCCGCCTCCTCCATCAGGTGCGTCGTCAAGACGACGGTCTTGCCGCGCTCGCGAATCCCGCGAATCAGGTCCCAGATCGCGCGGCGTGCCTGCGGGTCCAGACCGGTCGTCAACTCGTCGAGAAAGACGAGCTCGGGGTCGTTGATGAGCGCCAGGGCGATGAACAGTCGCTGCTTCTGGCCCCCCGAGAGCGTCATGAACCACGCGTCACGTTTGTCGCCGAGCCCGAGCTGCCGGATCAGCAGATCACCGTCAACAGCCGTCCGATAGAGCGAGGCCCAGAGCGACACCGCCTCTCGAACCTTGATGCGTTTCTGCAGGTGCGCCTCCTGGAGCTGAACGCCGATTCGGTCCTGCAGCCGATAGGCATCTCGCACCGGGTGGAGACCGAACACGGAAATGCGCCCGCGGTCCGGCGTCTTCAAGCCCTCGACACATTCCAGCGTCGTGGTCTTGCCCGCGCCGTTCGGGCCGATCAAGCCGAAGATCTCACCTTGCTGGACGTCGAACGACACTTCGTCCACCGCGACCACGCGACCGAAGGTCTTGCGGATGGAGGCGACTTCGACGACCGGGGGCTGAGACATGGAGGCGTCGCGAGCTGCCGAGCATTGTGACACGGCAGGGGAAATCGCCGGTCGAACGCCAGCACCCGCTGGCGCGTGCCGTGGAAAGGTCGTCGGACAGCTTTGCCACGGGCAGTCACCGCATCGGCGATAAGATCGGCGCGATGTCCAGAGCTACCGAGATGCCGTTGTCTGCCCTCGTGCGCGCTCAGCTCGCGCGTCCCTCGCCGATCCGCCAGATCATGAAAATGGCGGAGCGCCGCAACATCCTCGCGATGGGCCTCGACCCCGCGCAGGTGATCTCGTTTGGCGGCGGCTGGGTCAATCACCTTGCCCCCGAGCCGCTGCGACAGGCCTACGCGGACACGGTGGCCGACCAGGTGCTGTTTCACCAGAGCGGCGGCTACACCGCCACGCTCGGCGACCTGGAGTGTCGCGACCAGCTGGCGCGGTTCGAGTCGCATCTCTTCGGCGTGCCGCGTCTCGGGGCCGAGCACATTGCCATCGGCGCCGGCAGCACGCAATTGACGCACGACCTGTTTCGCACGCTCGTCGATCCTGGCGACACGGTGATGCTGCTCGACCCCACCTACGCGAACTACGAAGGTCAGCTGGCGTTCGCCGTGCCAGGCGCACGCCTGGTCAGGCTCCCGGTGCTGGATCCCCACACGTGGCACTATCTGCCCGCCACGGACCCCGAACGCGTGATTCGCGACTACCAGCGGCTCTTCGACCTCCATCATCCGCGCGTGATCGTGTTCGGCGCCCCGGATAATCCCACCAGTCAGATCCTGCCGCAGCAGGTGGCCGACGCCATGCTGGCACGGGCCACGGACGCCGGCGCCTGGCTCGCGATTGATTTCGCGTACAAGTGCCAGTACTTCGACACGCCGCCGGCGTATTACGCCTGGTCGCCCGCCGATCACCCCAACCTCGTGGGCATCCACTCGAACTCGAAGTGGGGTCGTGGACTTGGACGACGCCTCGGCTGGCTGACCGCCGCCCCGCCTCTCGTCGAAGCCATCGAGCGCGTGCAGCAGTGCAGCCTCCTTTGTCCGGACACCCTCTCCCAGATGACCATGGCCCGCTACCTCTCGCGGGCCATCGACGATGGATCGCTGTGGGAGTACGTGGCGAAGACAAACGACCAGTACCGCGAAGCGGCTCGCGTCACCGTCGAAGCCCTCGACGAGCATCTCGAGCGCCCGAGACTAACGCCGATGGGCGGCCTCTATACGGTCGTTGATGTGGGCACGGACGCCGAGGAGTTCGTACCCCGCGCGCTGGCGGCAACTGGCGTGCTCGTGGTGCCTGGCGCCGGGTTCGGGCCGTCGCTTCGGACCGGTGTCCGTATCTCGTACGGCCCGCTCGTCGGCGAACCAGACAAGATTCGCGAAGGCGTGGCCCGACTCGGGCAGTGGATGCGGTGAGCGCGGGGGCGTCGAGTGCGACAGGCGCTCGGGTGCGGTCCGCGGTCTTTGATCCGCCAATCGAAATCTGTTCAATCTGCGTAATCTGTGTAATCTGTGTAATCTGTGGATAGTGATCCGCGCAATCGGGGGATAGTCATTCCCGCAATCGGCGGACGATCTCGTCGTGCAGCGCCCCGTTCGAGCTGACGGCATCACCACCATCGATCACCGCGCGACCCTTCCAATCCGTGAATCTTCCTCCCGCTTCCTGCACGATGGGCACCAGAGCCGCGCAGTCCCAGGGGTGCATTCGCGGATCGAGCATCACGTCGACGCGGCCGGTGGCGACGAGGCAGTGGCCGTAGCAATCGCCCCACCCGCGCTGGAGCGCCGTCTCGCGCTGCAATGTCGTCCACTGCTCGCCGAGCCTGGCCGCGACGTTGCTGGCATCGGTAAACGCCACCGTGGCCTCCGCCAGCGTCGTCACGGCCGACACGCGCGCGGCGCGGCCATTCCATCGGCAGCCCAGGCCCGCCGCGGCGGCGACCGTCTCGTTCAACGCGGGAAAGTGACAGACGCCGACGACCGGGATCCCGTCGCGCTCGAGCGCCACGAGCACCCCGAAGAACGGCACGCCGCGAACGAAGGTGTTGGTGCCGTCAATCGGGTCAATCAGCCATCGATGGGACGACGGCCGCTCATCGGCACCCAGCTCCTCGCCGACAATGGCGTGCGCGGGATACTCGGCCGCAATCGCGCGGCGAATCAGCCGCTCGGCCTCGCGGTCCGCCACCGTGACCACCGAGCCATCGGCCTTGCGCTCGACGGCGACACCGGTCTGGTAGTGCGCGACGACCAGGCGCCCGGCCCGCCACGCCACGTCAACGGCAAAATCGAGGAACTCGCGCACTTACCGCACCTGACGTGCCTGACGTGCCTGACGTGCCTGATGCAGATGCCGCCGGTCATGAGCCGGAATCAGCAGCAACATCGTGGACAGCTGCATCCTCACATGGCGCAGGAAGGGATTGGGCAGGATGACGCGGTTGACGTCGAGATCGGCGGAGGCGCGAACCAGGAAGCGGAACTCGTCATGCGATCGCGCGTAGGCGGGCATCAGCTCGGCGACGGAGAACTCCGAGGCGGGGGTGACCACCGCCTGCGCCTTGACCTTGAGCCGCGCGGGCGGCTCCATCCACCGCACGAAGGATCGGCCGATCAGGGTCGGCCGCAGCCCCCGGAACGGTCCGACGCCGTTCTCACGTGCGCGATCGAGAGCGGCCCGGCCTCCGCGAAGATAGAACTCGTTCATCAACGTGAGGTGGTTGAGGCACTGCGCCACGCTCCACACCGAACCGGGCGACGGGCTCCAGTTGGCCGCCGCCTGGTCGAGGTCGCTGACGAGCGCCGCGGCGCCGCGTTCGCACGCGTCGATCTGGTCGATCAAGTTCTCGAGGTCACTTGGCAGCATGCCATCCCACGGCCTCGTTACGCCTTGTCGAAAGGAATCCCGACGTAGGACGGATCCTGCTCGGGCCTGAGCACCAGGGACGAGAACATGAACTGCATCGCGTAGCGACCGTCGGCGAGCCGCGTCACCACCAGCTGCTGGCGATGCTTCACGTGCCAGTCGTAGACGTCGAAGAACACCGCGATGCCGATCTCGATGAAGTCCGGGAACTTGCTGTTGGCGCGCAGGAACTGCGTCATGTCGGCCCGCAGCTTGCCGACGAACCCGTGGGCGAGTGCAGACGACAGGTGCGCGTCGCGGAGCACGCTTTCGATGCCCTGCACCTGGCGTGCAATCTCGCGTTGGCCCTCGCGATCCGCTTGCTGCTCGGCGACCGGCGCCGGCATGTCGGACGACGCTGCCGCCGACGGCAGGCTGCCCGCCAGCCCTGTAGTGATCAACTCACGACGCGACACCATACTGACCTCCTGGATTGCAGGCGATCACAGGATATCGCGAGTCCGTCACGCGACGTCGCTGGTGGAAGGGCCGACCTGCCCGCCTGGCGACGCCGCGCCGATCGCCAACGCCACCCCAAGCGTCAGGACGGTATGACGAGCCCGAAGTCGTCGGCGCACGTGCCGCTCGCCTAGCGGTGGCTGCTGAACACGCGCAGCTTGCCGTCCTTCGTAAAGGCGAAGACCTCGTAGGGATCTTTCCGTCCGCCCTGCTCCATCCCGGGCGAGCCGAGCGGCATGCCTGGCGTGGCGATCCCGATGACGCCGGCGGGCTTTTCCGCGAGCAGCCGCTTGATGTCGGCCGCCGGCACATGGCCTTCGACGGTATAGCCTCCCACCTTGGCCGTGTGGCAGGAGCCCAGCGTCTCGGGCACGCCGCTCTCCCGGGAGACCGCATACAGCTGCGCGTCGCTCATCTCTCTGGCCTCCACCTGGAAGCCTTCCGCCCGGAGGTGATCCATCCAGGCGGTGCAGCAGCCTCACGTGGGCGACTTGTGGACGACGACGCGTGCCGTGGAGGACGCGGCAGGCGTGGCCGCCCGCTGCCCGGCAGTGGCGACACCGAACCCGACGGCAGCCGCCGAAATCACGGCGGCGCTTATCAGAGCAGATCGTGTGGACACAGACACCTCGCTCCCAGAATATCATCTCGAGCGGTCACGCCACCCCATCACGCCGGCGCGCCCGTCTGATGAGCTTGATGCTCATCACGGTCGATCGAGAGAACCGCTCCGCTCTTGGGTCAGCGAATCCCCACCAGGCCCTTGACCGAGGCGAGCAGCGTCGCCGAGTCGTAACCCACTCCGTCCTTGAACACGATCGTCACCTGCCGAATCTCGGCCGGGTTCGCCACGGGATTGCCGCGAACGACCACGAGATCCGCCACCTTGCCGGGGGTCACGGAGCCAAGCTGGGCGTCGACACCCAGAATCTTCGCGCCGTTGAGCGTCATGATCTGAATCGCCTCGACGGGCGAGAACCCGGCTTCGAGGAGCAGTTCGTAGTTACGTTGATCACCGTAGCCGGGGAGCGCGCCGCCCATGCCGGTTGGATCGACGCCGGCGCCGAGCAGGCCGCCAGCCTTGACGAAGGCGCGTTCGAATGCCTGCGCTCGACGAAACAGCTCGGGCATCGTCGACTGCGCCGCGCGCTTCGAGGTCTCCTGTCGGGTGGTCAGGTACTCCTCTCGCGTCTCGGGGGCCAGCGCCTCGAGCACGCGGTCCTCGAGAGGTGGCCGGTCGGGATACGACAATTCGTACACGGCCAGCGTCGACGACATCGCCACCTTGTTGGCCACCATCTCCCTGATCGTCTGCTGGACCTCGGGGCCGTCCACCGAGACCTTGAGCAGGCTGTCTCTCATGTCCGACGGGCAGTGGTCCGGCGTGCGGTTCGGGACGTAGTCGCTGTTGGTGAACAGCCCGTGCTCGAGATTGTCGATGCCGAGTCGCACCGCCTCGCGGAACGACACCGAGCAGAGATGTCCCGTGAACTTGAGCCCGCGCGCGTGCGCGGCCTTGATGGCGGCGCCGAGCGCCTCGCGGCTGATGTCCGTGTACGCCTTGAACCACGTCACGCCCTCGTCGGCCCAGTAGTTGACAATGCGCCGCGCCTCCTCGGGCGACCCGATCTGCGCCATCGTCGCGGCGCCGCCGGGTCCGGTCAGATACGGTCCCGTCAGATGCATCCGCGGGCCGGGGACCTGCCCGTTGTCGATCCCACGCTTCATGTTGATCTCGTGATACGGGGACGTCCCGCCCGTCGTGCGGATCGTGGTCAGGCCAGACCCGAGGTACAGGCGAGGCGCGGAAAACTGCAGCTGCACGCTGCGCCCCCGGGTCGTGTAGAACGTATGGTTGTGCATCCCGATCATCCCGGGGATCACGGTGTGCCCGCTCAAGTCGATGACCCGGGCACCAGCGGGCACCTTCGCCGCCGCCGTGGCGGCGACGCTGGCAATCTTGCCGTTCTGAATCACGACCGTCCGTCCGTCGACCGGTGCCGCCCCGGTGCCGTCCACGACGCGCACGTTGGTGAGGGCGACGGTCGTGTCTGCGACGGTCACGTACTGGCGGACCAGCGGCGACAGGTTCGCCGCCGTTTGGGCCGTCAAGAGCACCGGCGTCAGGAGCCCAGCAAGCAGAAGAGTCAATCTGGTCATGGGGTCACCTCGAAAACCATTCGCATGCCGCTTTCGATATGCTCGGCGACGTGACAGTGCAGCATCCATCTGCCGGGATTGGTCACCTCGAGGAGCACCTCGGTCACGAATCCGGTCGGCAGCAGCACCGTATCCTTCCACACCAGATGCTCGTTTGCCACACCGTTGGTGGACAGGACCAGGAACCGCTGACCGTGAATGTGGATGGGATGCTGCATGGCGTGGAGCGCCGTCCGATCGTTGACCAGCCGCAGCTTGACGAGGTCGCCGACCTTGAAGCGCCACGTGATGTCCATGTTCTCGCGCGCCGTAGCGGCATCTCGCAGTAGCCACTGCACGTGCCGGCCCGTCACGATCCAATCCATCTCGGGCATGGTCCCGCTCCATTCGACCGGGTTGCGGTACACGGACTCCAGGCTGAGCAGCGGGCGCATCGGAAACGGGAGATCGCCGGCCTGCAGCGTGACGATCAGTTCGTGATCCACGGGGCGATCGAATTGGGACCGGTAGCGCTCGATGTCGTTCACGACCGGCTCGTTCGTGCGTAAGGCCTCGAACGCGGTCCGGTGGTCCGGCGTCGCTGCATCGTTGGTCACGTGCACGACGCCGAGGACCATGGTCTCGTCGAAGAACCGCGCCATGATGTGATCGATGGCTCGCACGCGGTTGACGAGCGTGACGTCTCCGGCCTCCGGGAACCGCACGTCGACCACGTAGCGCTCGGCCGGGGCGATCGTGACGTGGTCCACCCACACCTCGCGTGCGTATCGACTCAGATCCGACGCGACAACCTTCATTCGCGCGGCGCCCTGGAACGACACGTTGAACACGCGCGTGCTCGACACGTTGGTGAGGAACAGGCGGATCACCTCCCCGCGGCGGGCACGTGCCTCCCATCGCGGCTCACCATTGACCAGCAGCGCATTGCCAAACCGGCCCATCAGCGCATGCGTCGGTGACTCGCGGCCATAGCCCACCAGGCCGCTCTCGCCGACCAGCAGATCGTCCAGCATCAGCACCTCGTCGCGGTTCGACGGACCGAAGTAGCCGGGATCGCGGGATCGCACCAGCATGTTGCCGTAGAGACCCAGATCCTGCAGCGCGTCCTCGCGGTGGTGCGGGTGGTACCAGTAGACGCCGGCGTCGGGGAAATGCACGCGGTACTCGAACTCGCCGCCGGGCGGCACCGGGTCCTGGGTGAGGTGCGGCACGCCGTCGAAGCGGTTCTCGAGCCGCAGTCCGTGCCAGTGAATGGCGGTCGGGAAGTCCGTCCGGTTGACGAATCGCACGACGATGGTCGCGGCCTCGTCCACCTGGATGAGCGGCCCCGGGTACTGCCCATTGAAGCCGAGCATCGTGACCGTGCGGCCGAACAGCACCCGCCGCACGGGGGCGGCCACCAACGTGAGCGACGCGCCGTCGGCCATTGGCACGAGCTCTCGAGGGCGCGCGAGGGGCGCGTCAGCACTGGCGGCGGGCAGGTACGACGACACGTCCGGCCGCAACGTCATGAACGCTGGCGGCATCGAGACTTCCGGGTGCATCGGCGGGGGCGTCCAGCCGGCCCCAGTCACGGCCGAAGATGCAGGAGCCGCGATCGGCGATGCGGCCGCTGCGCCCGGTGCGACCGCATGACCGGCGTGCGTGTCTGCCGCGTCACCGCTCCCGGCTCGCTCGATCAGTCCCGCCAGCAGGAAGGCCAGGTCGTGCGGCTGCATGCGCACGCTGGCGGACGTGCCGCGCAAGACGATGCGGCCCGAGGGCTCGGCGACGCGGATCGTTGGTTCCGCGGTGATGAGTACGAGGAACCGATCGAACGGAATACGGCCCAGCGTCGTCGTCCCGTTGGTCACCTCGCCGAGGCGCACGAGCGGACGAAGCTGTGGCGTCGCGGCCCAGGCGACGAACGTGGTGTACGGGCCGAGATCGCGCGGCGCCGGGAGACCCTGCAACGAAAACGTGACGTCGTGCTGCGACTCACCGGAGGCCGTCACGGCGATCCCGAACGGCGTTGGTGGCGGGACCAGGCGTGCGATGCCGGAGGCGCGGTCGATGCCCGCGCCGGAGGCGCGGTCGATGCCCGCGGGTGGCAACAGTTCGATGCAGTACAAATCGCCGTCTGCGTGGCCCGGCGTGAGGGAATCAGCGCCGCAGGGGCTGGCACCGGCCCCGGGTGGCTGGCTCTGTGCCGGGGTGACCTGCGCCACCGCGAGGAGGAGAAGCACGAGGGCCGGCCAGGCGTGCATCCCCGTGATTGTAGTGGGTCGAGGAAGGGGGCCCTAATCGAGACACGGCACGCCGTCCTGAGCCACAATGCGCACCATGCGCCGGTGGTCTCTCGTCCCCCTGCCCCTGGAACGGCTGCTCCTGTCGACGCTGGCCGCGGCTCTGCTCCCATCGTGGGCCTTCGCGCAGGCCGCCGCCCCGGGACCTGGCATCCCGTTGGACATCGCGGAGGCGCGGGCCTCGAGCATCACCAACCTTCGCTACCGGCTCGCGCTGACGGTGCCCGAGTCACAGACGACTCCGCTGCACGGCACCAACACGATCTCGTTCGATCTGTCGAGCACGTCGGCGCCACTCGTCATCGACTTCGCCACCAGCCGCAACCACGTCCGGCGCGTGCAGGCGAACGGGATCGACCGTGCCGTGACGTGGATCAACGGCCACATCGTCGTACCGGCCGAGGCGCTGAAACAGGGGCGCAACGAGATTGCCGTGACGTTTACGGCCGGCGACGCGTCGCTCAACCGCAACAGCGATTTTCTCTACGCGCTCTTCGTGCCTGCTCGCGCCCACCTGGCCATCCCATGCTTCGACCAACCGAACCTCAAGGCCCGGTGGACGCTGGAGCTCGATGCGCCCGTCAAGTGGCGGATGGTCAGCAACGGCGCCGAGGTCGGCCGCAAGGTGATCGGCGACCGCGCGATCGTGAGCTTCGCGGAGACGGCGCCGCTCTCGACCTATCTCTTTTCCTTCGTCGCCGGCGAGTTCAGCGTGGAGTCCGCGACCCGCAACGGGCGGACGTTCCGGATGTTCCATCGCGAGACCGACGGTGCGAAGGTGGCGCGCAACCGCGAGGCCATCTTCGACCTGCACGCGCGCGCGATTGAATACATGGAGCGCTACACCGCCATCCCCTACGCCTTCGGCAAGTTCGACTTCGTATTGATTCCCGCGTTCCAGTTCGGCGGTATGGAGCACGCCGGAAAGATTCTCTACAACGCGTCCGGCCTGCTGCTCGAAGAATCGGCGACGCAGAACCAGCATCTCGGGCGCGCGTCCGTCATCGCCCACGAGACCGCGCACATGTGGTTCGGCGATCTCGTCACGATGCGGTGGTTCAACGACGTGTGGATGAAGGAGGTCTTCGCCAACTTCATGGCAGCGAAGATCGTCAACCCGTCGTTCCCCGAGGTGAACCACGAGCTGCGCTTCCTGCTGTCGCACTACACTGCGGCGTACGACGTCGATCGCACGCCGGGAGCCAACGCCATCCGCCAGCACCTGGACAACCTGAATGAGGCCGGCAGCCTGTACGGCGCCATCATCTATCAGAAGGCGCCCGTGATCATGAGGCACCTGGAAAGCCTCCTGGGTGAAGACACGTTTCGTGATGGCTTGCGGGAGTACCTCGAGCGGTATGCGTTCGCCAACGCGACCTGGTCCGACCTGATCCGCATCCTGGATGCGCGCACGCCCGGCGACCTGGAGCAGTGGAGCCGCGTGTGGGTCGAAGAGCCGGGACGGCCGGAGATTGAGACCCTGCTCGATGTCGTCGACGGCCGCATCTCGCGACTCACGTTCCGCGAGCGCGACACGTGGCAGCGCGGGCGGCACTGGCCTCAGCAGTTGCGGGTTGTGCTGGGCTATGCCGGAAAGGCCGAGCCCCTGACCGTTCAGCTGACGGGCTCCGTGATCGATGCGCCAGTGGCGGTGGGGTTGCCGGCGCCGTTGTACATCCTGCCCAACGGCGGCGGATGGGCGTACGGCGGCTTCGCGTTGGACCAGACGTCGCGGGCCTATCTCTCACGCTCGCTGCCCGAGCTGCCCGACCCGCTCACGCGCGGCGCGGCGTGGGTCACGATGTGGGACGCCCTGCTCGACGGAACCGTGACACCGACCGCGTTCGTGGAGTTGGCGATGCAGGCGCTCTCCCGGGAAACCGACGAGCAGCTCGTCCAGCGCGTGCTCGGGTATCTCGGCAACGCCTGGTGGCGATTCCTCGGCGCCAGCGAACGCAGCGCTCGAGCGGCGAGCCTGGAGGCGCTGCTTCGGACAGGGCTCGCGTCCGCCGGGACCGCCAGCCAGAAAGCTGCGTGGTTCGGCGCACTCCGCAACGTGTCGCTCACCCCGGCGACGATCGCCTGGCTGCGGCGCGTCTGGGAGAAGAACGAGGAGGTACCCGGCCTCCCGCTGGCGGAGACCGACGACATCAATCTCGCGCTGGAGCTGGCGGTCCGAGAGGTAGACGGCTGGCGGGGCGTGCTCGATGCCCAACTCGCCCGCACCGAGAACCCGGACCGCAAGGCTCGCTTCGCCTTCGTCATGCCCGCCCTGTCCGCCGATCCGCAGGAGCGAGCCCGGTGGTTCGCGTCGTTGGCCGACGTGAACAACCGGCGGCGCGAGCCTTGGGTGCTCGAAGGTCTGGGCTACCTGCACCACCCGCTGCGGGCCGACACCTCGGCAACGCATGTGGCGCCGAGCTTGTCCCTGCTCTGGGAGATCCAGAAGACGGGCGACATCTTCTTCCCCAAGCGCTGGATGGACACCACGTTGTCGGGGTACCGCTCGGCCGACGTCGCGGAGCTGGTCCGCACGTTTCTGAACACGCTCCCCCCGGGATATCCCGTACGTCTCAAGAACATCGTCTTGCAATCGGCGGACGAGCTGTTCCGCGCCTCGTCGCCGCCGTAGGCGACCCGCGGAGCTCGTCGAGGTGACACCATGGACCCCGTAACCGCTCGCACGCTCGCGTTCACGAGCAGCCTCGTGGCGGCCACCTGCGCGGTCGCTGTCCTCGCTGCGCAGTCGGCGCCACCGATCACGATCCGCGCCGCCCGTCTGATCGACGGTCGCGGCCAGGCGGCCACCAACCAGGTGGTGACCGTGCGCGGTTCGAAGATCGAACGCGTCGCCTCTGCCGCGGCCGGGGCGGTGACCTACGACCTGGGCGCGTTGACGCTGCTGCCGGGTTTCATCGACACGCACGTCCACATTGGCTGGCACTTCGGCCGGGACGGCCGCTATGTCACCGGGAAAGAGCCGCCGGACGAGGCAGCGCTGTACGGCGCCGAGAACGCGTACGTCACGCTGATGGCGGGCTTCACGACCGTCCAGAGCGTCGGCGCGGCGTCCGACAAGCCGCTGCGCGACGCGATCGCGCGCGGGATCCTGCCGGGTCCGCGCCTGCTCACCTCGCTCGGATCGATCGGCAACGCCAAACTCACGCCTGATCAGATCCGCGAGGAAGTGCGCAAGAGAAAGATCGAGGGCGCGGACCTCATCAAGATTTTCGCGTCGGCCAGCATCCGCGACGGCGGCACGCCGACGCTCAGCCAGGAGCAAGTGGACGCCGCCTGCGGCGAGGCGCGGGCGCAGGGCCTGCGGTCGATGGTGCACGCGCACAGCCCGGAGTCGATGATGAGGGCGGCCCGCGCCGGCTGCACGGTGGTCGAGCACGGAGCGCTCGCGACGGCCGAGGCCTTCAAGATGCTGGCGGATCGGGGCGTGTGGTTCGATCCCAACATCGGCCTGGTGACACAGAACTACCTCGAGAACAAACACCGTTTCCTCGGCATCGGCAATTACACCGAGGAAGGCTTCGACGCCATGGAGAAAGCCCTCGGTCTGAAGAGCGCGATGTTCTCGGCCGCGCTGAAGGCCCCAGGACTGAAGATGGTGATGGGCACCGACGCGGTCGCCGGGGCGCACGGCCGCAACATCAACGAGGCGCTCGAGCGCATCAAGGAGGGCCAGCGGCCCATGGACGCGATCATCGCCATGACGTCGTGGGCCGCCGAGTCGATGGCCCTCGGCGCGCAGATTGGGGCGATTGCCGCGGGCCTCGAAGCAGACCTCGTCGGCATCGAAGGCGATCCGGTGGCCGACCCTTCGGCGCTGACGCGCGTGCGGTTTGTGATGAAAGGCGGGAAGATCTACAGACGCTGACGCGCGGGGCACGCCAGCGCGGAGTTTCCTACTGCTTGTACAGCCGTCCGCCCTTCATCACCATCTTCACGCGGCGGAGCGCGCCAACCTCGCTGGTAGGATCTCCCTCGACGGCAATCAGGTCGGCAAGCAATCCGGGCTTGACGGCGCCGATACGCGCGTCCTGACGGAACAACCGGGCGTTGACGGACGTGGCGGACCGCACCGCGTCGGGCGCCGGCATGCCGTATTCCACCATCAACTCCAGCTCGCGCACGTTGTCGCCGTGCGGGTACACGCCGACGTCGCCCCCAAAGCACATCGTCACGCCCGCGGTCAGGGCGGCCTTGAAGCTGGCGCGCTTGGCGGTGATCCTCGCCGGCTCCGGCGCTGTGCCTCTCTTCCAGCCGGCGTATTGCGCCGTCGCGTCGCCCGCCGCCAGGGTCGGGCAGAGGCCCACGCGCCGAGCGACCATCAGCTTCCAGATTTCAGTCGTGCCGCCGTCGCCGTGCTCGATCGTGTCGACGCCGGCGACAATCGCCCGCCGCATGCCCTCGTCGGTCGACGCATGAGCGACGACGGGCCGCCCGCTGCTGCGGGCCGCCTCGACAATCCGTCGGATTTCCTCGAGTGTGAAGGTCGGACGCGCCTCCCCTGACGGGCCCCAGCGATAGTCCGCATAGATCTTGATGAGATCGGCGCCGCGCCCAATCTGATCGCGCGCGACCCGGGTCACCTCGTCCAGCCCGCTCGCTTCCTCGGCGCCCTGTGGCACCGTCCATTCGGGGGCATAGCCCTTCGGCCCATAGCTGCCCGTCGCCACCATGGCCGGACCCGCCACCAGCATGCGCGGCCCGGGGATCACGCCGTCGTCGATGGCGCGCTTGAGGCCGACATCCGCGTACCCCGCGCCCTCGCTGCCCAGATCGCGCACCGTGGTGACGCCGGCCATCAGCGTGTCGCGGGCATGGTTGACGCCTCTCGCCACTCGATAGGCCACCGCCTCGCGGGCAACCTGGTCGTTCCAGCTCGTCTCGTTGTAGGGATGCAGCAGGAGATGGGAATGGCCCTCGATCAGGCCGGGCATCAGCGTCGTGCCCGGAAGCGCGATGACCTGGGCGTCCGCGGGCGCGTTGTCGCTGGCCGGACCCGCGGCCTCGATGCGCTCTCCCCGGACGAGCACCGACCATCCGGTGTGCAGGGTGGTTCCGTCGAACACCCGCGCTGGCCGAAGGAGGAGGGGTCGTGACTGCTCGACTGCCGCATCGCCGCCCATCGGGGCGGCACCGAGCAGACAGAGGAGAGCCGCGGCAAGAGAAAGACGCATGGTGAGCTATATTGCCATGTTTGCGCGGACGCGACGATCGACGGGATCACGGCGTGGCGTTTCGATCACGGCTTGAGCCCGCGACGAATTCACCCGGCATGAAAGACTCAGCGGAGATCGTCATCATCGGCGGCGGGTGCATGGGGGCGAGCGTCGCCTACCACCTGGCCCTCGCCGGGCTCACGGACGTCATCCTCGTGGAGCGCGAGGCCCAACTGGGTGCGGGTTCCACCGGGAGAAACGCCGGTGGCTTTCGCCACCAGTTCTCACACCCCGCCAATATCGCCCTGTCGAAGGAGTCGATTGCCCTCTTCGCGCATTTCGAGGACGCGGTCGGCGCCGCGATCGACTACTGGCCCGACGGCTATCTTTTCCTGCTCAACACGGACGATGCGGTGGCCGCGTTTCACCGCAATGTCGCGCTGCAACGCGAACATGGCATCGACGTGCAGTGGCTGGCCCCGAAAGACGCGGCCGCGCTCTGCCCTGGGCTCGCCGTGGATGGGGTGCTCGCGGCGACCTACTGTGCCGCCGACGGCATCGCCGATCCCAACGGCGTGACCATGGGGTTCGCGCGAGCGGCTCAGGCCAAGGGCGTCGAGATTCGGCGAGACGAAGAGGCGACCGGCATTCGCGTGGACCACGGTCGCGTCACCGCGGTCGAAACTCGTCGCGGCGCCATCGCCACCTACAACGTCGTCAACGCCGCAGGCCCCTGGGCCGAACAGGTCGGGCGCATGGCCGGCGTCGAGGTGCCCGTGATCGCCGAGCGGCGCCACATCTTCATCGCGCAGCCCCCGGGCGGCGGCTCGTGGGACGATCCGGCGCACCGCGGGCGCGTGCCCGCGACGCGGCTGATGCTGATCGACTTCGAGTCCACCTTCTATTTCCACCGCGAGGGAGGCGGGCTGCTGTTCGGCATGGGCGACCCGTATGAGCAGCCGGGCTTCGACACGACAGTCAAGTGGGAGTTCCTCCCGAAAGTCATCGAGGTCGCGCTGGGGCGCCTGCCGGCGCTCGGGGACGCCGCCGTCTCGCACGCGTGGGCAGGGCTGTACGAGCTGACGCCGGATCACAACCCAATCATCGGCCCGGCGGCCGAGGTCGCCGGCTTGTTCACCATCGCCGGCTTCAGCGGCCACGGCTTCCAGCACTCGCCCGCGGCGGGACGCATGCTCGTGGATCTGATGATCGGCCGGGATCCCGGTCTCGATCTCTCTCCATTTGCCCCCGATCGGTTCGCGCACCCCTCGGCGCGCGGGGAGCTGAACGTGGTGTGATGCCGCGTCTCGGGGCTGCGCTGGAGGCGGCAGCCCACGGGCACTCGACGCCCGCGGCGAGCGCGGCACGCCTAGCGCGGCACCTTCGCGGGCCCGGCGGCCGTTCCGTCTCCTTCCGGGTCTGCCGCGCCGGTGAATTCACGAGTGCGAGGGTCGAACGACACAGCGTGGACGATACCCAGGTGCTGCGCCGCGCCGCGGTCCACGGACTCCACCACGAAACCTCGCCCGGCCAACGCGTCCGCCATGCCCGCGGGGAGTCCGTCGTGCAGGCGCAGGCGATCGGCCAGGGCGAAGATGCGGGGAGCCGACATCGCCTGCTCGAGGCCCCTTCCGCGATCGAGGACGAGGCTGATGACCTGCAGCATCGAGGTAGGAATGCGCTCGCTGCCTGCCGCGCCGATGACCAGCACGGGCTGTCCACGCCGGACAACGATCGCCGGCGTCATCTCGGTTTCGTCGCGCGCGTTCGGCGTCGGGTCGGCGCGCATGCGATAGCTGAGCGCGTAGAGGAAGCCGAGATCCGGCGTCGTCACACGCGCACCGAAGCTGGGGCCGATCGAGGTGGTCAGCGAAACCGCGTTGCCGTCGGCGTCCATGACCGAGAGGTGTGTGGTGTCGCCGTCCCGTTCGTGCGCTTCCCCGGCGTCGTTGACCCGCTCCGGTGAGCGGGGCCGCGCCGTGAGCTGCTCCTTGATCCGCGCGGCACGCTCGAGGGCAAAGGCCCGCGAAGACAGCGTGGCCAGTGGATGACCGCCGGCCTTGGGCTTGAGCGACCCGATCTCCTGGGGTCGATCAGCCAGCGCCTGCGCCATGACGCGAGCGAGCAGCTCGACCTCGGTGGCCGTCGGTTCACCGGCGGCGATTGCGAATTGCCCGAGCATGTTGAGCATCTGCACGAGCGTGTCGCCCCAGGCGCGGCCACCGGCGGCCGCCACCTCGGCGCCGCGATACGTCGTCTCGACCACGACACCCGGGAGCACTCGATACGCTGCGAGATCCTTCGCGCTCAGAAAACCGCCGTGGATCGCCACATCGCGTGCGATCGCGTCGGCAATGACGCCGCGATAGAACACCTCGACGCCGTCCCGCGCGATGTGTCGCAGCACTCGGGCGAGGCTGGGCTGCCGGAACAACTCGCCGGCCTGGTACGCGGACCGATCCGGCTTCAGAAACGTGCGCGCCGTCCCCGGGTCGCGCGCGAGCGCGTCGCGCATGCGCGTCCAACCGGCCGCCAGACGCGGTGGCACGGCAAAGCCGTCCTCCGCCAGCGCGATCGCGGGCGTGATCGCTTCGGCAAACTTCAGGCGTCCGTAGGTAGTCACCATCTGCGCGACCGCTGCGAGGCCACCGGGCGCGGGCACGACCGCGTACCCCTCCCGCAGCTCGTTCGGCCTCGCAAGTGCCGTCACACTCGCCGGCGCCTCGGTTGCGCCATCGATGGCAACCACGCGGCCCTCAGCGAGGCGCACCAGGATCTGCGCGCGGCCGCCCAGGCTCGTGTTCGCAGGGTCGGTCACGGTCAGCGCGAGATACGCGGCCGCCGCGGCATCGACGGCGTTGCCGCCGGCTTCGAGCATCCGCACGCCGGCACGGGTCGCAAACGCGGATCCGGTCGCGACCATGCCTCTGCGTCCTCGCGCGAAGCTGGACACGGGAGCATCCTGATCGAAGGACGGGGTTGAGGCCGGGGAATAGAGCGCCGAATCGAATGGTGTGCTCGCGCGCGACGCCAGGGTCGCGGCGCCCAGCAGGCACCCGATGAGCGCTCCGCACACCGTCCGTCTCCAGGGGCCGCGGCGGTTCGACGACGACCCCGCACGAAGCACGTTACCCATGGCTCTGGAGCCAGTCGGTCACCCGACGAATCGCCTCCAGCACATCACCACAGTGCCCGGCAAGGAACGGCTCGTCGAGCTCTTCACCGTGGGGCAGGGCGCTTGCTGCCGCCAGACATGCCGCACCATCGAAATCGACAAAGGCCAGCCGGCAAGTCAGCTCCGAAACCGGGCGGCCGAAGACTGCGCCGGGCAGCAGCGCCACCCCCGTCTCGACCAGCAGCCGCTCGCACAGGGTCGGGCCCGAGTCGATGCCCCTCGCCCGCAGCACCTCGTGATGCGGCGAGAAGTCCGGGAGCACGTAGAAGCCGCCTTCAGCAGGCGCAACGTTCGCTCCCGCCGATGTGAGCGCCTGCCCAGCCCAGCGGCCGAGCGCTCGGACGATGCGACGTGACTGATGCACGTACTCGTCGATTTCTCGACTGCCCCGGAACGCGGTCACCGCGGCGTGCTGAATCGGCGCGCTGGCCGTGGAGTAGGTTTCGCTTGCCGCGCAGGCGACGGCCTCGCGCAGCGCACCGAGCGAGGGGGGCACGTACAGCGTGCCAAGCCGCCAGCCGCCGGCGCCGCACCACTTGCTCAACCCGCCGCTGACGATCGTGCCCTCGGGGTAGTGCAGCGCGAGAGACTGGTGGTGCCCGGTGTGATGCAGGCCGCCGTAGATCTCGTCCGCCAGGACGATCACGGCGTGCTGCCGCGCCACACGCGCGAGCGCCGCCAGGTGCTCCTCGCCCAGGGTCGTCCCCGAAGGGTTTCCGGGATAGTTGAGGATCAGCAGTCGAGCCCGGGCGCCGCCGTCGCGGCACGCCCGCGCCAACGCGTCCGGCGTCAATCGCCACGCGTCTGTGAGGTTTGTGGGGATCCACTGCACGGGCCGACCGAGCAGCCGCGCCTGCGGGGCATATGAGACCCAGCTCGGGGCCGGCACCAGGAGGTCGGCGTCGCACACCAGTTGCGTGAGAAAGATCAGCTCCTTGGATCCGGGGCCGATGAGGATGTCGTCCGCGGTCGCCGGTATGCCGTCCACCCTTCGGTGCCACGAAGCTACCGCGTCGCGAAGCGCCGGAAGCCCCTTGACCGGCAAGTAGTCTTTCTCGGCGGCATGTGCGTGCAGGGCGGCCACGACAGGCGAGGGCACGGGAAACGGCGACTGGCCGAATCCGAGCCGGTAGAGCTTGCGTCCGTCGGCAGCGAGGCGCGTTGCCGCCTCGTTCATGGCCAGCGTCGCGGACGTCCGGTGGTCCCGCAGCGCGGGATTGAGGCGAAACGCGGCGTGGCCTGTCGTGTGAGGCATACGGTGGCGCCGGGGAACGGCCTCATGATCGCCGAAAACCGCGCCGGCGGTCCACAGGCACGTCGCCGACTCGCGGGCAATCCGGTACCAGCGTCACGGATCAGACGCGGTCCAAGACCGCTTCTGAGCTAAAGTGTTCGGCGGCGTGCGGGGCCGCGCGCCGCGAGTCGGCCGTGCCGGCGCGTCATCCTTGCCACTGGCCGCTCATGAATCAACTTCGATCCGACGCTCCCACGCCCGTGCCCACCGCGAACCGCTGGATACAGCTGCTTGCGGGGATCGGCTGCATGGTGGCGGCCTCGAACTTCCAGTACGCCTGGACCCTGTTCGTTCCGGAGATTCAATCGACGCACGGCTGGGCCAGGGCGTCGATTCAGACGGCGTTCACGGTCTTCGTGATCTTTCAGACATGGGGCACGCCGGTGATCGGGCACTTCATCGATCGCCATGGTCCACGGCTCATCGTGCTCGTCGGCGGGCTGCTGACCGGACTCGCGTGGGTCGTCAATTCCTTCGCGGATTCGCTGGCCGGCTTCTACGTGGGATCGATCATCGGTGGGGTGGGAGTCGGCGCGGTCTATGCCACCTGCATCAACAACGCGATGAAATGGTTTCCTGAGAAACGCGGCCTCGCGGTCGGCCTCACGGCCGGGGGTTACGGATCCGGAACCATCTTCACCATCCTTCCGATCGCCAACATGATCGCCTCCTCCGGATACCGAACCACGTTCCTCGTGTTCGGCATTGTCCAGGGCGCGGCGATCGTCGCACTGGCCTGGCTGATCAAGGCCGCGCCCGCCTCGGAGCGACAGGTCTATTCCAGTCAGGTGGCGCAATCACGCCGCGACTTCACGCTGGCCGAAGCGCTGCGCACGCCGGTGTTCTGGGTGATGCTCGCCATGTTCACGGGCGTGGTCACGGGCGGCATGATGGTCGTCGCGCAGCTCGGCGTCATGGCGCAGGACTTCGGCGTTCGCGACATCCAGGTCAACCTGGGCTTCTTTGCCATGGCCGCCTTGCCGCTTGCCTTGATGATGGACCGCATCATGAACGGCGTCTCACGGCCGATGTTCGGCTGGATCTCCGATCATATCGGCCGCGAGAAGACGATGTTCGTCGCGTTCACGTTCGAGGGCCTGGGGATTCTCGCGCTGAGCGTGTTCGGCCACAACCCGCTGGCTTTCGTCATCCTCTCGGGTGTCGTGTTTCTTGCCTGGGGCGAGGTGTACAGCCTCTTCAGCGCCACGGCCGGAGACACGTTCGGCACCAAGCACATCGGGAAAATCTACGGCGTCCTCTACTGCGCCAAGGGCGTCGGCGCACTGCTCGTGCCGATCGGGAACCTCCTGGCGGAGGCGACGGGGTCCTGGGCCAGCGTGCTCTACGCCATGTCGGCCATGGACCTCGGTGCTGCCCTGGCGGCCATCCTCGTGCTGCGGCCGCTGCTCCGACGCCATCACGCTCGCTCGGGCCTGGCAGCCGCCTGACCCGTCCGGAGGGTCGCGCGTTGGCTGCTGACGCGCGCGACGCTCAGGGGCGGGCGGCCTGAGGCAGGCGCGCGAGCGCACCCTGATATTCGCGCAGCGCATCGAGCAGCACCGCTTCCACGTTCCTCAGGTGCTGCAGCATCGCGGCGCTCGCGGCGGGACCGTCGCCCCTGGCGACCGCGTCGAAGATGGCGCGGTGATCGATCGGCGACTGCGTTCGCCGTGAGGCGTTCTCGATGGCTTCGCGTCGGTCGCCCGCCACCAGGTCCGAGAGATAGCCGTGCAGCCTGATGAACGTCTGGTTGCGCGCCGTCTCGGCAAGAGTCTGGTGAAACAGCCGATCGGCGTTGAACACGGCGTCCACGTCGCCGGCGCGCAAGCCCTGCTCCTGCTCCTCGACGGCCCGTCGCAACGCGTCGATGTCATCCGGTGTCGCGCGTTCGGCGGCCAGGTACGCCAGATGGGGTTCGAACATCTGCCGCGCCTCCGACAGGTCGACCAAGGCACCGCGCTGCCGCTCGAGAAACTGCGACAGGGGCGTCGTGGCGGTACCCCTCGGCGTGTCGCTGACGAAGTTGCCGCCGCCTTGACGCGACACGACGACGCCCGCGAGCTCCAGCGCCCGGAGGGCCTCGCGCACCGATCCGCGGCTGACCCCAAATTGCCCGGCCAGCCGACGTTCGGGCGGCAGCGACTCGCCCGGCGAGAATTCGCCGCGAACGATCCGGTGCTGCAATTCACGCGCGATCTTTTCGTTGACCCTCAGGCGCCGGCCCGCGACCCGTGGCCCCGGGGGCGCCTGCAGTCGCCGCGACTTGACCCGAGATCCCACGCTCACCTCCCTGGCGCGAGGTCGCGCATGATGAGCCGAAGCACCTGACTCGTGCGCCTGGCGTCCTGCTCGCTCACCGCAGCATCGGCCCGCAGCTGCCCGGCCCCGTCGATGAGATCGTCGTAGCGTCGCGCGACAGCCGGGAGCCGTCGCCACCCCGCGGAAATCAGCCGCGACTGCTCGGCCGCCTCGATGCGAGCCTCCAGCCCAGTCAGCGATCCTCGGTCGAGCGTCGGCGATTCACGATCGGCCATCGACCCACGATCGGCCATCGACCCACGATCAGCCATCGACACGGGGCGGGAGTCGAGCGCGTCGGTGAGGATGGCCTCGAGCATGCTGGCAAACGTCACGAGCGCCAACGCGTGGTCGCCTCGATCGAGCGCCGCGCGCCCTTCGTCGAACGCCTCCCGGAGCCGTCCGCGCAGCTCGCCGTCGCGGACGCACGCAAACGAGGGCGCCGTCGCCGTTGACGACTGCGTGGGCGCATCAGGGCGCAGGCTGGCCAGCGACGCCTGCGCCTGGCGCAGCACGCCGAGAATGCGATCGACGATGAGGCCGGGGCCGACCTCAGGGGAAGGCGCGGCATCGAGGCCGGATGCGCCATCGCTCCCCACCAGAAAGGCCTCGCTGTACGCCCGTGACAGCCAGTGCGTTTTGTTCCCGCCCGAAAGCTGCCCGATCGTGGCCGCACACTCGCGCTGCCACCTCCGCATCACGGCCAGCGCGGTGTCATCGGCGTCCTCGGCCGTCAGGCGTCGGCCGAGCGAGAGCCCGTCGCTCAGCAAGTGCTCGAGCCTGTGCTGATAGGCGGCGACGTGTGACAGGCCCGGCTCCATGGGTGCGATTCTTGACAGGTCCAGCCGAGGATGGCAGACTAACGCCTCTGGTCGGACCACTTGCGCGAGTTTACCACGACGTGGTAATAGAGTCTAGCAAGTGGCTTAAATACAATGGTTTAGATGGACTGCCCGATGGTCGGCCATATCATCCAATTCGTCGCGCGGGGCACTCCTGGCGCGCTGGCGAAGGCCATGGAGGCCGACGCCACGGGACGCGGCAGCGTCTCGATGCTGGTCGTGCCATGGGAGAGTACCGATCAGGTCATCGCCATGGCCATCACGCTCGTGAAGCCCGACGGATGGGCCATCGAACACACGAACCTGGGCACGGCGACGCTGACCGGACTTGGCCACGAGCAGACCGAGGTCACCGTCGTCGGCCACGACACCGAGCATCCCGAGCGTGAACGCCTGAGGCAGCAGCTCGAGATGCTTGGCCAGCACCTGCGCACGCGATTTCAGGTCCCTGGTGCCGCGCCTCTCGCGCCATGACGAGCGAAGTCAAGAACCCCAGGTCGAGCCCCCTGCGCTCGCCCGATGCCGGCGGGTCGGACGCCCAGATCCCGGACACGCCCCGCAATGAGGGCAAGACGCTGTTTGCGGCGTCGGTGACCGTGCGCATTGCGGAAGCCCGGGTCGAGGATGTGGGCCGTGCGCTCGCGCGGATGGCGCCGCCAGACCTCGTGCGCATCGGCGCACGGCCCGGAGACGTCCTCCAGATCACCGGCCGCATGGTGGCGGTCGCTCGCGCGGCGCTGCTCGAAGAGGGCGAGGACGGCGTAGTCCAGATCGACGGCACTGTCCGCGCCAACTGCGGCGCGGGTCTCCAGGAGCCGGTGTCGATCGCTCGCGTCGAGCACGGGACGGCGGTCAGCGTGCGTCTCGCCAGCCTGGGCGGACCCGTCGGCCACGCCGGACTGACGCCGGCGCGCATCCTCGAAGATCTCGAAGGGGTCGCGCTGGTGGCCGGATCGGTCGTTCGGGTGCCGACCTTTGCCAAAGCCGTCAGCTTCCAGGTCGTCCGCACGATGCCGGCCGGACCGGTGATTGTCGATCGACGCACGGACGTCAGGCTGGTGGACAGCGACGAACGCGCGGGACAGCCGCCTGGTGTGTCCTATGAGGACATCGGCGGTCTCGAGCGGGAACTCGAACGGGTGCGCGAGATCGTCGAGCTGCCGCTGAAGCACTCGCGCATCTTCGAACGGCTCGGCATCCTGCCCCCGAAGGGCGTCTTGTTGTACGGTCCGCCCGGCACCGGCAAGACGCTGCTGGCGCGCGCCGTGGCGGCCGAGAGCCGCGTGCATTTCATCCACCTCAACGGCCCCGAGATCATGCGCAAGTTCTACGGAGAGAGCGAGGCCAAGCTCCGGGAGGTGTTCGAAGAAGCGGCCCGGCGTGCGCCGGCCATCATCTTCATCGACGAGATCGACGCCGTCGCCCCCAAGCGCGCCGACGTGGTCGGCGAGGTGGAAAAGCGCGTGGTGGCACAGTTGCTCGGCTTGATGGACGGCTTCGTCTCGCGAGGCCAGGTGATCGTTCTCGGCGCGACGAACATTCCCGAGGTGCTCGACCCGGCGCTTCGACGGCCGGGCCGCTTCGATCGGGAGATCGAGCTGGGCGTGCCCAACGTCGCGGGCCGCCTGCAGATTCTCCGCATCCACACGCGGGCGATGCCGCTGGCGCCGGACGTGGATCTGTCGGAGATCGCGGAGCGCTCGCATGGCTACGTCGGCGCGGATCTGGAGGCGCTCTGCCAGGAAGTAGGCATGATCGCGCTCCGACGGTTCCTCAGCACCGCATCGCTGGCCGTGGACGAGGCCGGGCAGGACGCGCTGTCGTCGCTCCAGGTGACGCGGGAGGACGTACTGGCCGGCCTCAAGGAAGTTGAGCCATCGGCGACGCGCGAATTCTTCATCGAGAAGGCGACGACCGGCTTCCCCGCCGTGGGCGGGCTGGACGAGGTCAAGCACCTGCTCAACGCCATCGTCGAGCACTCGCACATGCACGATGAGATCTACGAACAGGCCGGCCTGACGCCGCCGCGCGGGATTCTCCTGGTGGGGCCGTCCGGAACGGGCAAGACGGCGATGGCGCGCGCGCTGTCGGGCGAGAAAGGTCTCCCGCTCATCGCCATCGATGGGCCGCAGCTGTTCTCGAAGTGGCTCGGCGAATCGGAAAAGGCCCTGCGCGAGGTGTTCAAGAAGGCACGGCGGGCCGCGCCGTGCATCCTGTTCTTCGATACGATCGATGCCGTGGCGCCTCGGCTGGGCGACCGCGCGCCCGAGCAGGCGGGCGGTGAACCCTATCAGCGCATCCTCAGCCAGCTGCTTCGGGAGATCGACAACCTGCGCGACGTGAAGGGCGTGATCCTGATCGCCGCGACCAATCGCCTCGAGCGCGTTGACGCCGCGTTGCTCCGCAGTGGGAGGTTCGACTACCTCCTGCGCTTCGCGCTGCCATCCACCGACGACCGCCGGGCGATTTTCGCCCTGTGCTGCGAGCGGGTGCCGCTCGCGCCCGACGTGGATCTCGACGAGCTGGCCGCGCAGACCGACGCCTGGACCGGGGCGGATATCGAAAGTCTCTGCAAGAAGGCGACCTTGCTGGCGATCGACAGCTTCCACCGGGCGGGCCCGGGCCGGCCCGGTGCTTTTCAGGTGGCGCGCGATCAGTTTCTCGCCGCCCTCGGCAGCGGCCACACCACCACCTTCACCCAGCCGCCGCCCGCCGCCAAGGCCGAGGCGGCCGCCTCCCCCGAGCCACCCGGCCCGCCGGCCGGGACACCTCCCAGAATTTCGCCCGCCCACGCCTCGTCCGGGGGGCGTCGAGGCGCCTGAAAGGACTCGTGCGATGGCCTACACCGAACTCACCGTCTGGACACGCGGCATCATCATGGACAAGGAAGGCCGCGACATCGTCAACTCCGTGTCCGCCGCCGCGCGCCTCGAAGGCAAGTTCACGCAGGCGATGGAGAACTACGTCGACAATCCAGACCGGACCAACGCGCCGACGCGCAAGTACTGCCGCGTCAGCGACTCCCAGATCGAGAACCTGCTCACCTACGAGAACGAGCACCCGAACATCGTCGTGCTGGTCGAGGAAACGATGGTGAAAGGCTGGGACTACATGCGAGGCATGCCGCCCGGGGGCACGCTGGTGATCAATACGCACTACACGCCGGAGTACATGATTCGCTTCGTGCCCGGGCAGGAGCGGCTCGCGCGGCTGGTCTGCGTCGACGCGGCCAAGCTCGCCGATCACCGATGGCTGTACTACCGCCTCGGCGAGCTGGGCCTGGACCGCCTCTCCACGGAAGGCGCGGCCGAGCGCAGCAAGCTCATGGCGCCCGATATCGCGGCGCCGTTGATTGCGGCCGTGGTCAAGACGACCGGCATCGTCAAGCTCGACACCATTGAACCGATGATCGCCAACAAGGCGGCGTTTGCCGCCGCGCTCGATCAACTACGCATCCTCCAGCTCAACCCGGCCGCTGCCTGAGGCCAACCGGATTCACTCGAAAGGTCATCGATGTCCACTTCCGGCACGCAGATTCCCGACTGGTTGAAGGTGCCCTTTGCGGGCATTACGCCCGCACCCAGCCAGGAGAAGGGGCAGGACCTCTTCCCCACCGGCAACTGGCGCGCCATTCGGCCCGTGTATCACGACAAGATGCCGCCCTGTAACAACGCCTGCGGCACCAACGAGAAAATCCAGGGCTACCTCGACCTGGTGAAGCGCGGCAAGTATCTCGACGCCTACGCGCTCATCAAGGAGGACATGCCGTTTCCCTCGGTCACCGGCCGCGTGTGCTATCACCCTTGCGAGCAGGCGTGCAACCGGGGCAAGTACGACGAGGCGATTTCGATCCGCGCCGTCGAACGCTTCCTCGGCGATCTCGGCCTCGCGCTGCCGCGCGACGTCGTCAAACCGGGACCCTCGAATGGCCGGACGGTCGGCGTGGTCGGATCGGGGCCCGCCGGACACAGCGCCGCCTACCAGCTCGCGCGGCTGGGGTACGCGGTCACCATCTACGAGAAGTCGCCGAGGGCGGGCGGCCTCAACCGCGGCGGCATCCCCGACTGGGTGTTACCGCAGGACATCCTCGATCGAGAGGTCGCGCGGCTGGTCGAGCTCGGCGTGACCATCAAGACCGGCGTCGAGATCGGCAAGGACCTCTCCTGGGCCGATCTGACCACGATGCACGACGGGTGCATTCTGGCGGTGGGCCTGACCGAGCCCAACAGCATCCGCGCCGAGGGGGAGGACAAGCCCGGTGTCTTCTATGGCCTGCCCTTCCTGCGGGACGTCGGCATGGGCGAGTGGACCGGCACGCTTGGCGACCGCGTGGCGGTGATCGGCGGCGGCAACACGGCCATCGACTGCGCCCGCGAGGCCTTTCGCCAAGGCGCGCAGGAAGTGACGATGATCACGGTCGAGGGCCACTCGTCTGAGATGCCGTGTGTCCCCGAGGACCTGCACGACATGCTCGAGGAAGGCGTCGAGCTGCTGCACGGCCGCGCGGCCACCGCCGTGGTCGGCAACGGCCGTGTCGAGGGTCTGACGCTCTACCCCGCGAGGTTCACCGGTGCGATCAATGCGTCGCCCATCGCCGTCGATCGCGAGGCCGCTCCCGAAACCTTCGCAGCCGACAGCGTCATCATCGCCGTTGGCCAGCACGCCTCGCTCGGCTGGCTGCCGGCCCCGTTCAGGAACGACAAGGGCATGATCGCGGTGGACGCGTTCGGCCGCCTTGGCGACACGAACGTCTTCGCCGCAGGGGACATCGTGCAACTCGGCAGCGGGCAACCGCTCATGGTCGTCAACGCGGTCGGCGACGGCAAGCGCGCCGCGTTCAACCTGGACAAGGTGCTGCGCGGCGAACCGCTCCGCCCGCGCACGGTGCCGATCGACGTCATCACCGATCTGGCGCGGATGAACATGACCTACTTCCCGCCGTTCCCTCGCGTCCAGCAGGTGCTGCTCGACCCGAACTCCAGGCGCCGCACGCAAGACGAGGTCATTCAGGGTTTCTCGGAAGAGCAGGCCGTCGAGGAATCCAATCGCTGCTTCAGCTGCGGAACCTGCAACGCCTGCGACAACTGTTATCTCGTCTGTCCCGAGCCGTGTATCGTCCGGAAGGATCGGTCCAACGGCCTGTACAAGATCCTCGTGGACTACTGCAAGGGCTGCAGGGTCTGCATCGAGGAGTGTCCCACAGGCTGCCTCGAAGGCGTCCCCGAGCTGGATTTCGACACCGGCGTCGTCCGGATGGATACGGCCTTCGCCATCACGCAGGGGTTGCACGGCCGGCAGGCCGAGGAGCTCAAGGCCCTCCCGGCGCGCGCGCCGAAAGACATCGAAAACTGGTCCTGACTGCACGTCGATTGCATCGAGGGGTCAAAGGAGTGAGTTGATGGGCGCAGTCCTGGAGAAGAAGAAGACGACGAGGATGAACGGGTGCGTCGCGGCCGCGCAGGCGGCCAAGTACGCCGACGTTGACGTCATCACGGCCTATCCGATTCGCCCGTACACGGCGACGATGATGGCGCTGGCGCAGATGGTGGCCAACGGCGAGCTGGATGCCGAATACATCGTGGCCGACAGCGAGCATTCGCAGCTCAGCATCGCGCATGGGGCCTCCTCCAGCGGCGCCCGCGTCTTCACGGGCAGCTCCGGCGTCGGCGTGCAGTTCGCCTACGAGCTGTACTCGCCGATTTCCGGCACCCGCATGCCGGTGCAGATGATGATTGCGGATCGCACGCTCGACCCGCCGGGAGACTTTGGATCCGAGCACACTGATGCGCTCTCCACGCGTGACATGGGGTGGCTCATGGGCTGGTCGGCAACCGCCCAGGAAGCGTTCGACAACCACCTGATGGCCTTCCGCATCGGCGAGGACCCGCGGGTGCTCCTGCCGCAGATGGTGTGCCAGGACGGCTTTTTCGTCTCTCACATCCAGGGCGATGTCGAGCTGCCGGATTCCGGCCAGGTGAAGGAATTCCTGCCCCCCTACACGCATCCCTACCCGCTCGACCCGCGCCGCCCCGTGTCGCACGGCCCGCAGATCATGCCCGAGCAGGGACCACCGCTGCAGCTCGAGCGCGCGCGCGCGATGGAAGGGTCGATGCCGGTCATCGCCGAGGTGCACGAGGAGTTCGCCCGCATCTTCGGGCGGCGGTACGACCCGTGGGTCGAAGAGTTCATGACAGACGACGCGGAGGTGGTGTTCTTCCTGCAGGGCGCCCACGCGGTCACCGCGAAATACGCCGTCAAGCACATGCGCGACCGGGGGGCGAAAGTCGGCGTGGTGCGCCTGCGGACGATTCGTCCTTATCCCACCGAGCGCGTGCGCGAGATCCTGAGCCGCTTCAAGGTCGTGGGCGTCCTCGAGACGAACCTGGGCCTGGGTGGCGTCAGCAGCGGTGGCGTGCTGTACGCCGAGGCCGCCGGGGCGCTGTACGAGAGTCCAACACGCCCGCTGCTCTGCTCGTTCATGGCTGGGCTGGGCGGCGAGGCTATCGTGCTCAAGGAATTCTATTGGATGACGCAGAAGATGCTCGAGGCCCAGAAGCGGGGCGCCATCACCAAACGCACCCATTGGGTGGGCTTCGAAGAGTAGCTGCCTTGACCGCCGACTCGTGCGTTTCAAGCGGGTGGAGGACGGAACCAGCGTCTTTTTCCCGGCGGTCTGAGGCGGAGGCTCGGTAGAATTGAGGAAAGGATTGGTTCGATGCCAACTGTGATTGAAGTCAAGCGACAGGAGCTGCCGCTCTTCACGAGCCCGAATCAGGGGGCCCGCTTCTACAACCCCGAGCTGCCGCAGACCGAACCTTTCGTCCCCGGCCATCGGACGTGCGCGGGCTGCGGTCCGTCCATCCAGTACCGGATGACCAGCAAGGCCGCCGGCGACAACACGATCCTCGTCGGTCCCACCGGGTGCATGTACGTCGCCAACAGCTCCTACCTGTGCACGCCGTACAACGTGCCGTGGGCGCACACGCAGATCGGCAGCGCCGGCAGCTTCACCGCCGGCGTCGCGGCGGCCTACGAGGCGATGATCCGCAAGGGCAAGTGGCAGGGGCCGTTCCCGAACATCATCTGCGAGGCCGGCGATGGCAGCGCCGCGGACATCGGCCTCGCGTCCATCTCGGGCGCGCTGTACCGCAACCACGACTGCCTGATCATCTGCTACGACAACGAACAGTACGCCAACACCGGCATTCAGGCGTCGTCGCGCACGCCCTACGGCGGCATGACTACCTTCACGCCGCCGGGACCGAAGATCCCCGAGGGCAAGAAGCTGTTCCCGAAGGATCTGGCGCGGATGATGGCCGCGGGCCACCCGCACTGCTACGTGGCGACGGCCAGCGTCGGCTACCCCATCGACCTGATGAACAAGGTGCGCAAGGGCCTCAACCACAAGGGCGCCGCGTTCCTGATGGTCTACACGCCCTGCCAGAAGGGGTTCGTCTACGAGACGCCCCGCTCGATCGATCTCGGCCGGCTCGTGGTCGAATGCGGGCTCTACCCCCAATGGGAATGGGACCCGGACACGCGCGAGTACGACTACAGCTTCCGCCCGCGCTACCTCCGGCCGGTGACGGAGTACCTGAAGCTGCAGGGCCGCTTCCTGCACCTGCACAAAGAGCACATCGCCGCGCTGCAGAAGTTTGCCAACGAGCAGTGGCGCATGATGGGCGTGGAGCTGCCGGCGGAGCTGATCGCGGCCGAGAACCCCGAAGCTCTGGCCGACATGGCCACGGCCGAGCAGGCGGCCGCGGTCGCCTACACGGTGTAGGGGGGCGCAGATGAGTGAAGCCCCCACCCCGCCGCCCGACGTGGTCAGCGAAGACAGCTACATCGTCAGCGAGGGCAAGAAGCGCGGCTCGACGCGCGAAGTGCGATCCCTGGCGGCCCACGACCGGTACTACACGGTCCTGCGGGTCCACGGGGGCGACGCGCTCTTGACCGACAACTGGCACACCAACGAAGTGCTGCGCCATGCGCGATCCAACTTCGAGGGTCACACCTTCGCGTTTCGGACGCTCGAGGCCTGGGGCGTCACGGTCGAGAGCGACGATCGCGCCTACTACGTCGCCGGCGGACGCGTCTGGGTGCTGGACCTGGAGCCGTCGGACACGAAGAAGCCGGCGAAAAAGGTCAAGGCCTGAACACGGGCGTGACGCGACGCGTTCTCCTCATCGACGACACGCCCGAGATCGCCGAACTGCTGACCTTTGCCCTCCGCGATCGCGGGTACGACGTCGTCGCGTCCGGGTTCACCACCGAGGTCGGCGATCTGGCCGCGAACCCCCGCGCCGACGCCGTCGTCCTCGACTGCTCGATGTTCAACATGAGCGAGTCGCTGCTCGACGCGCTGCGAGACGACGAGCGCCATGCCGAGCTGCCAATCGTCGTCATCACCGATACGCCAGACGAGGCGGTGGTGAGCTTGCGGGCACGCCAGGCGCGGCGCGTGCGCCTCGTGCCGAAGCCGTTTACGGCAGGGCAAGTGGCCTCGGCGCTCGACCGCTTCTTCGAGCCGGAGGACGACCAGCCTTCGGCGGCCGAGCCCGCGTCGTGAAGACCGGGAGTGCTTGCCCGTGAGTCGAGTTGTCCGGCCGGTCTGCAAGACGTCGCCCCGCCGGAGGCCGGGCAAGACGTTGCTGCTGCGGGAGGCGGAGCCGAACCCCGTGGTTTTCTCGGGAGTCTGAGACGGAGCGTCACTCGACATCTTCTATGGCCTGAGGTATTACGAATGAAGCAAGTTTCTCGGCCGGCCATAGAAGATGTCCGCCCCGCCGGAGGCGAGGCAAAACGAGATAGGGACGCTAGCGAAGCGGAGCTTCGTTTTGGTTCCTGGCGGTCTCAGACGGAGCCTCGCTAGCCGTGCCGAGCTGGAGTATCGACGATTGGAATTTCGTGGCCAAACAGGTGGTCACCGATCCGCGCGGGCGCCGATGGTCGATCGCGCTCATGGACCTGCTCGGACAGGAGGGCGATCCCGAGATGCCCGGCCACCTGATGGAGGCGCAGTACCGGTCCGGACGCTACTTCACGCTGGTCTATTCCTCGACCGGCGCCGTCCAGCACGAGCAGGCGTTCGGATCGCTTGCCGACGCTTCCGCCGCCTACGACCGGTTGCTGGCTGGCGTCTTCGACGGCACCTTCGATCCCGCGCAGCCTGTCTTCAGGGCCGACCTCGAGGACTGACGGGCGCCTCGGTCTCGCCGGGCGGCGCCAGCCTCGGGCGACTCGTGTTACTTACCCACGCTCCGCAGCGTATTGGATCGGCGGCTCCATCGGCGCCGACTGCCCAGAGTTCGGGGCTATGATGGGGCGGGTCGTCGCCGGCCAGACCAGGCATTGTGCACGCGTCAGGCCGCCCCGCACGCGAGAGGAGTTTCACACATGAGACGGATTCGGTTTATCGCCTTGCTTGCGTTCATGGCCGTCCCGCTGGCGGCTCAAACCCCGGAGGGCTGGATGGTGCGGGTCGATCGCAGCACCAACGCCTCCGATCCCGATGACAACCCGAACCTGAAGTTCGTGACGATGGGGAAAGGACTGCATGTGACCGGTGGCCCGGCCGGGACGTTCTGGAACCCCAAGAACACGGCGACGGGCAACTTCACCGCCAAAGCCACCTTTGCGCTGCAAAAGCCGAGCGGGCACGTCAACTACTACGGGCTGATTTTCGGTGGCGCCGACCTGGGCGCCGCAACACAGAACTACATCTACTTCCTCGTCGCACAGAACGGCACCTTCGTGATCCGGCATCGTGCGGGCGACGAGGTACACGACGTGCAAACGCGCACGGCGAATGCCGCCATCGCGCAGCCGGGCGCCGACGGCAAGTCCGTGAACGCACTCGAGGTGCGCATCTCCGCCGACGCCATCACCTACACCGTCAACGGCACGGTCGTGCACAAGACGCCGAAGAGCGGGCTGACGGCGAAGACGGACGGGATCGTGGGCCTCAGGGTGAATCACCTGCTGGACGTGCACATCGACGGGTTCGAGGTGACGAAGAGCTGAGGCGGTGGAATTCAGGCTCGACCGGCGGGTGATGAGCGTGGCCCCGCGCGCGGAGCTGGGCCGCGCGTGGCGTGCCCTGACCTATTGGCGCACGCGACCCGCCGCGGAGCGTCTGGCGGCCGTCGAGTTTCTACGGAGGCAGTACGTTGGACCTGGCACCCGACTTCGACGAGTTCTGCGGGTTGTTGAACGACCACCGCGTTGAGTTCGTCGTGGTCGGGGCCTATGCGCTGGCCTTTCACGGCGCCCCTCGATTCACCGGCGACCTCGATTTCTTCGTCAGGCCCACGGCAGAAAACGGTGAACGGGTCCTCGCCGCCATCGTCGCGTTCGGGTTCCCGATCAATCCCTTGACGCCAGCCGACATCGTCGAGGGCCGCAAGGTGATCGAAATGGGCCTGCCGCCAGTGCAAGTGCACGTGATGAGCGCCATCGACGGCGTCACGTGGGATGAGGTCTGGGATTCGCGCGAGGCGGGCGTGCTCGGACAGCACCCGGTAGCGTTCATCGGGCGCGAGGCGTATGTGAAGAACAAGCGGGCGGCGGGCCGCCCGAAAGATGTCGCGGACGTCGCCGCTCTGACGGGAGCGGACGAAACGTAAGGACCATGTCCTTCGCGCCCGCCGGTCGTCTCGGCAGCGACGAGATTGCGGCCCTCCTCGGTGAGGGCGACCCTGCCTCCGCTCGCGTGCAATGCGGCCATCGCGAGCTGCGGCGAGGTCTCGCCGAAGCCCACCGAAGCACACCGTGATGATTGGCTAGGCGATTGGTCCCTCTCTGGTGCTAGCGAAGGTGGGCGAAGGCGGCATGGGCGCCGTCCATCCCGCGCGCGACACGAAGCTCGGGCGGGAGGTCGCCGTCAAGGTCATCCTCCCCGACTTCGTCGCCGACCCCGAACGTATTGCGTCTCGAGCGTGAGGCCCGGGCGCTGGCGGCGCTCAACCATCCGAACATCGCGACGCCGCACGGCCTCGAGCAGGCCGCGGCGCCGGACGCCGGCCCGCCACGGGGGCCGCCCCCGGACCCGGGCTCGGCTGGACGGGCCGAGGTTCAGTCCTGCGTGCGCGTCTGCCGTCCACGCGTCGTCATGAAGGTCCGCAGCGCCGCCAGGAACTCTGGTTGGCGCATCAGCCCGTTGGCCGGCGCCGAGCTGTGGACGGCACCCTCGACCTTGACGAGGTGGAGCGACGGGCGGATCTGCTTGAGCCGTTCAAGACTCGCCAGCGCCGGATCGAGCGTGCCGGCAATGCCAAGGGTCGGAACCGTGACCGCTGCGGCACGATCGGCGGAAATCACGGTCTCGCGTCGTGCGCGAGTCACCGCGGCAATGGCCCTGGGATCCTGCGTCTTGTCGGCAAAGCACGCCGCGGAGCGCTTGGCGATTTCCGCTTCGGTGGCCTTCGGTGCATTCGGCGGCGCCAGCCGTGCCATCAACGTCCGGCTGACGCACTCCTTTTCACGCTCGGTCGCTTCCTGCTCCGCCAGCCGCGCGTCTTCTGGAGTCCAGTCGAATCGTCCGGCGCCAGCGGCCAGCGTGGCCGTCAGAAACCGCTCCGGATGCATCGTCAGGAGCTGGGACGTCGTCCCGGCCCCCATCGAGTAACCGGCGATGTGTGCCTGCTTGATCCCGAGATGGTCGAGCAGACGAACGACGTCCGTTGGCATCTCGCGCCCATACTTCGCGGGGTCGTGTGGCTTGTCGCTCCGGCCGTGCCCGCGGGCGTCGAAGGCGATCACGCGATACGACTCCGCGAGCTTGTCGAAAACGCCGCTGTCAACCCAGGATTGCAGCGATCCGCCGACGCCGTGCAGCAGCACTACCGGCTCGCCGGCGCCCTTCTCGACGTAGCGGAGCCGGACACCGTTGGCATCGAAGAACTTGTCCTGGGCCGCCGCCGGCGAGACAGCAACGACGATGGCGAGCACCAGGCTCGTGAACAGCGTGCGACACATTGTGGTTGACGTCATGGCGGGCTCCATGGAGAGTGATTCTATGCGGCTTTCGCTCACGGTCAACGGTCGCCGGACGAGCCTCGAGGTCGATCCCGCGACGCCGTTGCTATACGTGCTCAGCGACGACCTCGGCCTGCGCGGCCCGAAGTTTGGCTGCGGCCTCGGGCAGTGCGGGGCGTGCACGGTCATCGTCGGCGGCCAGGCCGTCCGCTCCTGTGTCATGCCCGTCTCCTCCGTGGAAGGGGCGGACGTGACGACGCTCGAGGGGCTGGCCTCGCCGGAGGGGCCTCACGCCCTCCAGCAGGCATTCATCGACGAACAAGCGGTGCAGTGCGGGTTTTGCCTGAGCGGGGTGATGCTCACGGCCAAGGCCTTTCTCGACCGCAATCCGCGTGCGACAGACGAGCAGATTCGACGCGCGCTCGATGGGGTGCTGTGCCGATGTTTTGCGCACGTGCGCATGCTCACGGCGATCAAGAAGTACCAGTCCGCCTTGCCGCCGGCGTCGCCGCGCGCGAACGGTGAAGTGAATGCCGATCGAGGGCCAGTCGTATGATGCCCGATGCGCGTGCTGCTTTGGGATCGGCGGGCTTCTCCCGCCGCGACTTCCTCGAACGATCGGGGGCGCTCGTCGTGATGTTCTCGTCGGCCGTCCTTGGCGATGCCGGGAGTGTCGCGGGCGCGTCAGGCCAGGCGCCAGGGGGCGTCGCCGGGGCGCCGATCGACGTTCGGCAGCTCGATTCCTGGCTGGCGATCTCGAGCGACGGCCGTGTCACGGCCTTCACCGGCAAGTGCGAGCTTGGCCAGGGGATGTTCACGGCACAAACTCAGCTCATTGCGGAAGAGCTGAGCGTGCCAATGGCACATGTCGAGCTGATCCAGTGCGACACCTCGCGCACCCCCGATCAAGGGACGACGTCGGGCAGCCAGTCGTCGCCGATGAACTTCAACCGACGCAACCTCGCCCTTGCGGGCGCCACGGCCCGCGAGGCTCTCCTGGCACGAGGAGCGGCGCGGTTGCGCGTATCGCGCGATGAGCTGACCGCGGCTGACGGCGAGGTTCGTGTGATTGCGGATCCGTCGCGTCGCGCGACTTATGGCGAGCTGGTCGGCGGTGAACGCTGGACGATTCTGCTGAATCCCGACGCGCCGCGCAAGCCCGCCCGCGAGTGGACGGTGCTCGGGCGGGCCGTCCCTCGGGTGGACATCCCTGACCTCGTCTTGGGCCGCGCGGAGTTCGTTCACAATGTGCGCGTCCCTCGCATGCTGCACGGCCGCGTCGTCCGGCCTCCCGGCGTGGGCGCGACACTGGTGGGCTTGGATGAGCGCTCCGTCGCCGCACTCCCAGGGTTCGTGCGCGTCGTCACGAAGCAGAACTTCGTCGGCGTCGTGTGCGAGAAGGAGTGGCAGGCCGTCCAGGCGGCCCGGAGCCTGAAGGCGACGTGGACGCCGGGACCTGCATTGCCCGCGCAGGCGAACTTCTTCGATCATCTGCGGCGCGCGCCCGCGCGCAAGACGCTCGTCGTCGATTCGGGTGATGTGGACCAGGCGCTCGCGCACGCCTCTGCCGTTGTTCGGGCGACGTATCGACACCCGTATCAGATGCACGGATCGCTCGGTGCCTCATGCGCGGTGGCTGACGTCTCGGGCGACCGTGCCACGATCTGGTCCTCCACCCAGTCGGCGTATCCCACGCGCAACACGGCGGCGATGCTTCTCGGGTTGCCGCCCGAGCGTGTCCGCGTGATCTACACGCGCGGCTCCGGCTGCTACGGCCTCAACGGCGCCGACACGGTGTCATTCGACGCCGCCGTGCTGTCGCAGGCCGTTGGCCGTCCCGTGCGCGTGCTGCTCTCTCGTCAGGACGAGATGGCATGGGAGAACTACGGCTATCCGTTCGTGATCGAACAGCGAGTGGGCCTCGACGCTGCGGGCACCATCGTCGCGTGGGATTGCGAAACGTGGAGCGCCACGCTCGGTGGGCGTCCGGGCTATGGCACGCCCGGCAACGTCGTGACGGGGTTCCTCCTGGGATACGAGCCGGCGCCGTTCACACCGAGGACGGTGGCGCCGCCGCCCACCGCGTTCAACAACGGCAGCAACGCCGTGCCGTCCTACCTCACGGGGTGCGCGGGCGGACGGTGCGGCGGCACGGGACGCGTCAAGAGCGAGCGCGTGTTGACGCACACCATCCGCTCGCCGTTTTTCACCGGACCATTGCGCTCGCCGAACCGGCTGCAGCACACGTTCGCCCATGAGTCGTTCATGGACGAGCTGGCGGCGCGCGTGAAGGCAGATCCGGTCGAGTATCGCCTTCGGCACCTCCGCGATCCGCGACTCATCGACGTCGTCCGCGCCGCGGCCAAGGGCGCCGCGTGGGACCCGCGTCCGTCGCCGCAGGCCAAACGACGCTCGGCCGGCGTCGCGCGCGGGCGCGGCATCGCCTGCGTGCTCTACGAGGGAGACAACGGCTACTGCGCGCTGGTCGCCTTCGTCGAGGTCGACCAGTCCCGCGGCGCGATCACGGTCACGCGCCTGGTGGCCTCGCAGGACTGCGGCCCCATCTCATCGCCGGACGGCATGCGCAATCAGATCGAAGGCGGGGCGTTGCAAGGGTTGAGCCGCGCGCTGGGCGAGGCCGTTGCATGGGACCAAGCCAAGGTGACCTCTGTGGACTGGCGGTCGTATCGCAGCCTGACGATGGGCGCTGAGGTGCCGGTGATCGAGAGCGTGCTCATCAATCGGCCGGACGAGCAGGCGATGGGGGCGGGCGAAACCACGATCACGATCGTGGCTGCGGCGATCGGGAACGCCGTCTTCGACGCGACGGGCGCCCGGCTGCGAGAGGTGCCGTTCACGGCCGAGCGACTCAGGACAGCGCTGGCAGGTCGCTGACGGGGTGGGAAGTCGAGCTCTTGGCCCTCGGCGTCCACATACGGGAACCCCTTCATCGGTCGTCCCGTGAAATCCATCGGCCGCACGTGCGGCTCCTCGACGAGCCGGTCGGCCTCTCCCAGGATCGAGGCGCACCATCAGGCTGGTTCCCACGATGCCGCATGCCATGTGACCGCGCACCATGAAGCACACCCCGCCGAACATGTGCTTCTCCACGACGTCTGACCGCTGGTCCAGGAGGCGGCGGATGCGTGCCGCCAGTCGCTCGTCGAATGCCATGCGATGCCCCCGCCCCCGCGATTGACGCCTGCCCTCACCGGCCCGACATGACCGTCGCGTTCCCAACCGCGCTCGCATCGCTTGACGTGCCGGCGGATTCGAATCTTGCCCGCATCACGTCGAACACCACCAGCGCCATCCGTGCGTAGCCGATTTCGGTCGGGTGCAGCCCGTCGGCGCCGATCAGGCTGATGTCGCCGAAAAGGGTCGCGAAATCGACGAGCACCGCGCCCTCTCCCCGCGCGACATCGCGGAGCGCCTGGTTGTAATTTGCCAGCACCGCCGGGTCGCCGGCGCGAAGACCGCCGGCCCGCTGCGGCAACATCGTGCCGATCATCACCGTGGCACCTGCAAACCGGGCATCCTTGGCCATGGTGTTGATGAAGTTGGCGGTCGGGCTCACCGCGCGCTGACCGAGCACCGAGACATCGTTGACGCCGTGGAGGATGATGACCAGGTCTGGCCTGATCGTCTGCAGCAGCCCCGGCAGGCGCTTCACGGCATCTTCCGCGGCTTCTCCGGGCTTGCCTTCGTTTTCGACCACCAGCGTCTGCGCGGTGTACCGAGCGCGCAGCGCGTCCAGCAGCTTGGAGGGATACGACTGCGGCAGGCCTGCCCCCAGGAGCCAGTTGGTCACCGATGGCGAGGTCGTGCCGGCCGTGAGGCTGTCGCCAAACGCCAGGATGCGGGTACGCGAGATTCGTGGTGGCGCCGCGGGAGGCGGCGGGGATGGTGCCGGCGGAGGAGGCGTCGGCGGCGCGGGAGGCGGCGGACTTGGAGTGCCGCTCGGAGGAGAGGCGGTCACGGGCAGCGGCGTCGGCGACGTGGGCGATGATCCGCGACACGCCGTCGTCATTCCAGCCACGACGCTCAAGACGATCAGCGCACCCCACGGGAAGGCAAGGATCCGTGACACTTGCACCGCCCACCAGTATGCACGATTCGTTGGGCGTCGACGCCAGCCGCGCAGGCCGCCGGAGTCTCTCGCAAATGTCGGGGTTCGGTTGCCTCGAGAGCTGCGCGCGCTCATAGCCCGGGAATACAAAGCCGGCACTCTATGACGGTGTCGGCGTCGTCAAAACCGGACGACGGCGCCGGTGTGGAGGCGTGACAGCCAGGCGTTGGCGTCGGTCGGGCGCTCGAGGAACAGCCGCTTGGTCAGATGCATGGTGAACTCAAAGCTCAAGCCGGGGAGCGGCACCACCGACGCTTTGAGCATGTGCAGGTGCAGGTTCGTGCCCGGCATGTCGCTGAACACGAATGCCGATGGCGACACGTCCTGCTCGATCCACCCGTACGTGTAGCCGCCGCTCCAGGTGCGGGCCGCCCGCGCTCGTCCGTAATCGGCTTCGAACCAGACACCGCTGGCCCGATCGGTGGATGCCCGCGTGTTGTGCGCGACGTCGACGGCCAGGCGCAACGGGTACTCGGTGCGTCCGGTTTGAAGCGTGGCCTCTCCAATCACATCGACCACGTTGAAGCGAGAGGCGTAGCCAAGCACCTCGCCGCCGCGGCCGCGGACGAGCAGGTTGGTCAGGATGCTCTCGAGCGGTCCGCCGACGCTCCCCAACGCGATCTGATCGGCGTTGCCCCACCCGTAGTCGGCGACGGACACCTGCACGCGGTGACGGCCGATGGTCGCGTGAAGGGCGCCGTAGCCCCCCACCATGAACGAATCGCCCGCCGAGGAACGCTCGTTGACCGCCGTCTGCAGCGCGACGAGCGTCACACCCATGCCCTTGCCGAGCGTCCACGATACCTGCTCCCAGCCTCCCTCCACGTTGAGATCCTCGTCGAAGATCATCTGAGTCTTCGTCAGCGGCAGCGGAAACTTGCCGAGTCCAAGCGTCAGGGCCTTGGCCGCCTTGGGGTTGTAGGCGATGTAGCCACGATCGAGGCTGAACGGCTTGGGGAGAAAGAACTCCGTGAAGGTCTGGTTGGTCGAGACGGGTGTGCCGGGATCGCCGCTGGCGAGCTGGAGATGGAAGCTCGTGTCGTCGTTGATCTCGGTGTCGAGCCTGACGCGCAGGCGGAGCCGGACACGATTCCTCGCCGGGTGCGCCTCCTGATAAAACCCTTCATGGCGAGAACGGAAGTCGCCGCTGAACCGCAGGCGCTCCCACCACGGCTTGGGGGCGGCTTGAACGGCGCCATCGAGAAACAGCGTGCCCTGACTCTCGGGCCGCAGGCGCACGCGGTCGAGCGGCGCTGCGTGGGTCTCAGGCGTGATGGGCTGCGCCGCCAACCGCTCGGGCGTCAGGGCCGGAAGGCCCAACACGAGCAGCCAGGCATACGGTGGCAGAGGTCGCATAGTCCGGGTCGGGGGATCGCTCGTCGAGGGGTCGATGGCCGAGCGGACATGTTACCGAATTGTCGTCACCTCGTCACCCGGCGGTTACAACTCGTGACATCGATTGCGGATTCCGCGATCAGGTGGGACCTGCGGCAATTCTGGTTAACAATAATCAGGGGACTGTCCCCATTTCCGTGGCCCTTTCCCGTGTTCAAGAGGATGTCCATGACCATCTGGCGTTCACCGTCCAGCCGCACGCTCGCCGCAGCCTTCGTCGGGGCGGCCCTCGTCATCGCGGGTGCTCCGTCGCCCCAGTTCTCGGTCCAAGCACAGGGCGACGCGAACCAGCTCGTGCCGATTGGCGCGTACAAGGATTTGAAGTGGCGCAACGTGGGTGCGGCCCGCGGAGGACGCGTGACCGGCCTGGCCGGCGTGCGCCAGCAGCCGCATACCTTCTATGCCGGCGCCACGGGCGGCGGCGTCTGGAAGACTGAGGACGCCGGGATTACCTGGTCCCCGATCGGGGACGGCCAGATCACCACCGGATCGATCGGCTCGATCGATGTGGCTCCCTCCAATCCTAATCACCTCTGGGTCGGAACCGGCAGTGCCGCCATCAGGTCGAACGTCATCATCGGCCGTGGCATCTTCAAGTCCACGGACGCTGGAAGGACGTTCCAGTTCGTCGGCCTGAAGGAATCGGGCCAGGTCGGTGGCCTTCGCGTCCATCCCACCAACCCCGATATCGTCTGGGCCGCGGCCCTGGGCTCGCCTTTCGGCCCCAACGACGAGCGCGGCATCTTCAAGACGTCGGACGGCGGCAAGACCTGGCGCAAGACGCTCTTCGTGGACAACGAGCACGGCGGGCGCGACGTCGAGGTGGATTGGCAGAACCCGAACATCGTGTACGCCGCGATCTATCGCGGATTCCGGAAGGGCTGGGACATCATCAGCGGGGGCCCGGCCGACAAGGGCGGCATCTACAAGTCCACCGACGGCGGCGAGACGTGGAAAAAGATGTCCGCGGGTCTGCCGGCCAAACTGATCGGCAAGATCGATCTCGACATCGCCCGCAGCAATCCCAGAGTGCTCTACGCGATCGTCGAGGCGCCCGGGAGCGAGGGCGGATTGTTCAGATCCAGCGACGGCGGCGAGTCGTGGACGCTCGTCAACACCAGCCAGCGCCTGCGCGCCCGCCCCTTCTACTTCCACTACGTCAGCGTCAACCCGAAAAACGAAGACGAGGTCTACGTCAACGAGCTGGGCTTCCACAAGTCCACGGACGGAGGGAAGACCTTCACGTCCATCAGCACGCCCCACGGCGACAACCACGGCGTGTGGATCAACCCGGACACTCCGGACATCATGCTCCAGGTCAACGACGGCGGCGCCAACGTCACGCTCAACGGCGGCCGGAGCTGGTCCTCCATCCTCAACCAGCCGCATGCCGAGTACTACATGGTGTCGGTGGACGAAC